>CANSSJ010000032.1 GCA_947649625.1 uncultured Bacillota bacterium
CCCCCTCGGAGCCGATCTCCTCCTTGTCGGCCAGCATACACACGGCGGTGTACTCGGGGGCGGAAAGCTGGAGAATGGCGGCCAGACAGGCATAGGCGCACACCCGGTCGTCGTGGCCGTAGGAACCGATGAGAGAGCGGTCGAAGCCGATGTCGCAGGCGTTGAAAGCCGGGACGGCGGACAGCTCGGCGGAGATGAAGTCCTCCTCGGTGACGCCGTACTTCCGGTTGAGCAGCTCCAGGGCGGCCAGCTTCACCCGGTCCTTGCCCTCGTCGTTTTCCAGAGGACGGCTGCCCACCAGGATGTTCAGATTCTCGCCGGGAATGGCCTCCCCCAGAGGCTTTTTGGACTGCTCTGTCCCCAGGTGGGGCAGCAGATCGTCAATGGTGAACAGGGGGTCGCCCTCTCCGCTGCCAATGGACACCCGGATGGTCTGGCCGTTTTTCAGCACGATCACCCCGTGGAGCTCCAGAGGGATGGTCACCCACTGGTACTTGCGCAGGCCGCCGTAGTAGTGGGTTTTCAGGTAGGCCAGCTCCTCCGCCTCGTAGAGGGGATTCTGCTTCAGGTCCAGCCGGGGGGAGTCGATGTGGGCGGCACCGATGTTGGCCCCCTCCGAAAGGGGCTTCCTGCCGATGACGGCCAGGGTGACCGCCTTGCCCCGGTTCACCCGGTAGACCTTGTCCCCGGGCTTCACCTCGGTGCCCCGGACATAGGGCCGGAACCCGGCGTTCTCCGCCAGGGCGACGGCCCGGTCCACGCATTCCCGCTCGGTCTTGCCCGCGTCCAGGAACTGCTTGTAGCCGGTGCAGTAGGCGGCGATGGCCTCCAGTTCGCCGGGAGCCAGCCGGTCGTAGCCGTTTTTCTTGTCGTAGAGCAGCGCCTTGCGCAGCTGCTCCCCCCGGGTCTGTTCCTTCATTTCCTCGCTCATGATAAAGCCTCCTTCAAAAAATTCCGCGCTTTTTGAGAAAAATCCTCCGCGCTGGCACAGTTGTTATATAAAGTATAATCACAGTTCTGGATAAAATACTCGTCCGGCCGCTGGGCCTTCACCCGGGACCAGGCGTAGTCCTCCGAGATATCCTCCCGGGCCATGATGCGGCGCACCCGGACCTCGGGCGGGGCCAGGACAGCCGCTGTCAGTTGACATAATTCTTTCAAGGGACATTCCAGCAAAGCGACGGCGTCCACGGCGGCCAGCGCCCTCCCCTGCTCCCTGTAGTCCTCCAGCAGCGTCCGGGTACGGGATACTACCGCCTCCCAGGCAATGGCGTTCAGCCGCTCCAGCCGGTCCGGTTCGGCAAACACGATGGCCCCCAGCTTCTTCCGGTCAATGGAACCCGTCCCGTCCCGCAGAGGACCGAACTCCCGTTCCAGCTTTTCCTGTAAAGCGGTATCGCTTTCCAGCAGTTCGTGGTAGACAGCGTCGCAGTCGATGACCGCGCCGCCCAGCTTCTCCACCTCCCGGAGGAGGGTGGTCTTCCCGGCCCCGGTGGGGCCGGTGATGCCCAGCACGGTCATGGCCTACACCTCCACGATATGGAAGCCCGCCGCCTTGTCCAGGCGGTTGACCACAGCCAATCCCAGGCCGGCGGTGTCGGGACTCTGGGCCCAGATGCGCTTCACCCCGGCCTCGTCCATGGCTCTCAACGCGTGGAACAGCCGCCGGGCGTTCTCCCAGTGGTCCAGGGCTCCCCCCAGCCGCTCCACCGGGTGGCCGGGATACCAGTCGGCGAACTCGTCGAAGCAGATCACTCCGTCCCAGTAGGTGGGGGACAGATGCTCCAGGATGTAGGCGGCGCTGCGGGCCGGCGAGCCCTTCACCACAATCACCGGGGCCTTGGGGGCGTAATGGCGGTATTTCATGCCGGGGGCCCGGGGCTGCTCCCCCTCTCCCATGGGCCGGAGGATGGCCGGGTCCAGCTCCACCTTCCCCAGCACGTCCCGCAGCTCCTCCAGCGGGATGCCCCCAGGACGAAGCAGTCGGGGCGGGACGGCGGTCACATCTATAATGGTGGACTCCACTCCCACCTGGCAGTCGCCGCCGTCCAGGATGGCGTCGATCTTCCCGTCCATATCCTCCAGCATATCCCCAACACTGGTGGGGCTGGGCCGGCCGGAGGTGTTCCCCGAAGGGGCGGCGACGGGCACCCCCGCCGCCTGGATGACGGCCCGGCAGAGGTCGTGGGCTGGGCACCGCATCCCCACCGTGTCCAGCCCGGCAGTGACCACGTCGGGGATTATCCGGGGGCCGGTGTGGGTACAGGAGCAGATGGGGCCTTTTTTCAGCGCCTCCAGTTCCTCCGGCGTGCGGCGCCTGCATTTCAAAATCATGGTCAGCGGACCGGGCCAGAAACGCTCCGCCAGTCGCCAGGCGGCCTCCGGGATGTCCTCACAGCAGCGCTCCAGCCAGGAGGGGTCCGGGATGTGGAGGATCAGTGGGTTGTCCTGGGGCCGCCCCTTGGCCTGAAAGATGCTCCTCACCGCCACAGGGTCCAGCCCGTTGGCCCCCAGGCCGTACACCGTCTCGGTGGGGATGCCCACCAGCCCGCCGGACTTAATAATTTCAGCGGCCCGGCTAATCTCATTCGGTGTAAGAAGTTCAGTTTTCATCCCAAAATCAGCTCCGCCAATTCCTCCGGGGTCTCCACAATGAAGTCCGCCCCCTCAGTCTCCAGTTCGGCCCGGGTGCGGAAGCCCCACAGCACCCCGCAGCCGGTAAGTCCGCCGTTTTTGGCGGTGCGGATGTCCACATTGCTGTCCCCCACGAAGAGGGTGTCCGCCGGGGAGGCCCCCAGCTTCTCCATCAGCTTATGCAGCAGGGTGGGGTCGGGCTTCACGGGCAGGCCGGGCAGCGCCCCCTGGACGGCAGCAAACACGCCGGGGTAGTACCGCTCCACCACCGGGAAGGCGGCCTCGTGGGGCTTGTTGGACAAAACGGCCAGGGTCAGCCCCGCCCCTTTCAGCCGGGCCAGGGCCTCCGGCATCCCGGCGTACACCGTGGTCTTGTCCTCCTTGTGGGCGTTGTAGCGCTCTGTAAACTCCGCCAAGGTCACCCGGCGCAGCTCGTCCGTGACCGCCACACCCGCCGGGACCACCCGCTCCAGCAGCTTAGGCGCGCCGTTGCCCACAAAGTATTTGTACTCCTCCACACTGTGGGCGGGCCAGCCGTGAAGGGCGCACACCCAGTTGGTGGCGGCGGCCAGGTCCTCCAGGGTGTTGAGAAGGGTGCCGTCCAAGTCAAAAATAATATGTTTATACACGAAACCGCCTCACTCGTAAATGCCGATCTCCATACCGCCGATCTCCACGGTGGTATCCCGGGGAAACTCCGCCCGCTGGAGATAGGCTTTCACCGCTACCTGGGCATGCTTGGGATTGGCCCGCTCGTCCTCCAGGTCCAGGTCGATGCGGCCGGCCTCGCCGCCGCATACGGCGCCCACGTCGTCCAGCACTTCGTTCAGCTCCCCCAGCACGTCTTGGAGGTCTTTTCCCTCAGGGAGGGCTTTGTAGTGAATATACATTTCCATGGTTGTTTCTCCTTATGATTCAGTTTTGCTCTTTCAATAGCTCCGCCTGGTGATCGGCGGCCAGGGCGTCGATGATCTCGTCCAGGTCTCCGTCCATCACCTGGTCGATCTTATACAGCGTCAGGCCGATGCGGTGGTCGGTGACCCTCCCCTGGGGAAAGTTGTAGGTGCGGATGCGCTCATTGCGCATACCGGAGCCCACCTGACTGCGGCGCTGCTGGGTATATTCGCTGGAAATTTTCTCCTGCTCCGCCTCATACAGCCGGGAGGCCAGCAGCCGCATGGCCTTGTCACGGTTCTGGAACTGGCTGCGCTCCTGCTGGCACTCCACCACCGTACCGGTGGGTTTGTGGATGAGCCGGACGGCGGAGGACGTCTTGTTCACGTGCTGTCCCCCCGCCCCGGAGGAGCGGAAGACCTGCATCTCAATATCCGCCGGGTCGAGCCGGATATCCGCCGTCTCCATCTCAGGCAGGACAGCCACCGTCACGGTGGAGGTGTGGACCCGGCCTCCGGATTCGGTCTCGGGCACCCGCTGGACCCGGTGAACGCCGCTCTCAAATTTGAACCGGGACCAGGCCCCGTCCCCTTCGACCGTAAAGACAATTTCCTTTACGCCCCCCAGCTCGGTCTCGCTGGCCGAGTCCACCTCAGTGTGCCACCGTTTGGACTCGGCATACATGGCATACATCCGGAACAGGGAGTGGGCGAACAGGGCGGCCTCCTCCCCTCCTACCCCGGCCCGTATCTCCACGATGACATTTTTCTCGTCGTTGGGGTCCTTGGGCAACAGAAGAATCTGGAGCTCCCGCTCCAGCCGGGGCAGGTCGTCCAGAGCCTGCTGGTATTCCTCCTGGGCCAGCTCCCGCAGCTCCGGGTCGGACATCATCTCCTCCGCCTGGGCCTTTGCGTCCAAGGTGCGCCGGTATGCGCGGTAGGCGTCCACCAGCGGCTGGAGCTCGGCCTGTTCCTTGTTCAGCTTTGCCACCAGCTCCGGGTCAGAATAGGTCTCCGACGCCCCCAGCCGTGCCTCGATCTGGGAATATTTTGCTTCTATCAAATTCAATTTGTCCAACATAGGATCACCTGTCCAGCACAAAGGATTTTACCAGCGCGATAGGCTCCCGGATATACATTTTCAGCCGGGAGGGCACGTGGCTGGAGGGCGCGGCCAGAACGGACACATTCTCAAACCCGATCCGCCCGGCCAGCATCCTGGCCCGGGTGAGGTGGAAGCCGTTGGAGACGATCATTACGCCGTCTTCGATATTATATCCCGCCTCCTCCAGGTGCCGGGCGGAAAAATTCAGGTTCTGCCAGGTATTGTGGGACATGCCCTCCAGAATCATATTTTCCCGGGCAAAGCCGTGAGCGGCCAGATAGTCGGCCATCCCTTGGGCCTCGGTGTCGGGCTCGTTGTCCCCCTGGCCGCCGGACACCACCACCGTCATGTCCGGATGGTCCTTCAGATAGTCCAGCGCCTTGTCCAACCGGTCCTGGAGCATCCAGGACGGTCCCCACTCCTCCAGCTTACAGCCCAGAATGACCATCACCTGGGGGTCTCCGTGAATGTCGTCCCGGGAGCCGGCCAGCACCTGGCCCAGCAGGGCCCCGAAACACAATATCCCCGCCAGCACCAGGGCCAGGAACACCTTCAATACCGGATGAAAACGCCTGCCCTTATAGCTGGCCACCTCAATTTTTGATTTCTGATCGCTCATCCCCGCGCCTCCTCCAGGTCCGCCGCCAGCCGCTCCCACACGGCGTACAGGTGGGCCAGCTCGTCCTCCAGGGCCTCCCGCTGCTGGTAGAGCTCCTGGAGCTTCAAATAATCGGCTGACGCCTCCTGGATCTCCTGTTCCAGGTCGTACATCCGCTCCTCGGCGGCGGCCACCGCCCGCTCGGCGGCGTTGACCTCCTTCTCCAGGTTCTTGGTGCCCCCGGGGCGCTTTTTCGGCGGGCTGGGGTCGTCCCGCCCTACAGACTTCCCTTTGGCCGATGGCCCGCCCAGGTGGTCGGGCCCCACAACCTCTCCGTTCAGCCGTCCTTTCTCCTTGGCGGACAGATACTCCTGATAGGTGCCCTTGAAGTCGGTGATCTTCCCGTCCTCCAGCATCCAGATGCGGGTTGCAAAGCGGTCGATGAAATAGCGGTCGTGGGAAACGAAGAGCAGGTTGCCCTCGTACTCCTCCACCGCCTCCTCAATCCACTCCCGGCTCTGGATGTCCAGGTGGTTGGTGGGCTCGTCCAAAATGAGGAGGTTAATTTTGCTGTCCATGAGCATACACAGCCGCAGCCGGGACTGCTCCCCGCCGGACAGGGCGGATACCGGCTTGAACACGTCCTCCCCCCGGAATTTGAAGGAGGCCAGCCGGTTCCGGGCGGTCTGGGCGGTGCAGTCCAGGTCGTAGAGCATGGTGTCTACCAGGGTGCGCTCCGGGTGGTCAAAGTGAATGATCTGGGGCAGGTAACCTACCTTTACAGTGGGCCCCTTTCTCAGCTTTCCGCTGTCTGGCTCCTCCTCGCCCATGATGATCTTGATGAGGGTGGACTTCCCCGTCCCGTTGTCCCCCAGCAGGGCGATGCGCTCGCCCCCCTCCACCTCCAGGTTCACGTTGGAAAACAGCGTCCGGCCGGAAAAGCCCTTTTCCAGGTTCTTGATGGACAGCACCTCGTCCCCCCGGAACTCCCGTTCCCCGAAGCGGACGGCCATTTTCCTGTCCTTCTTGGGCTTGTCCGTCTGACGGATGCGCTCGATGCGCTTCTCCATGGACTGGGCCCGCTTAAAAATCTTGTCGTTGCCCGAGTAGGCCCAGATGCGCAGCTGCTCCGCCGCCTTCTCCAGCTGCTGAATCTTGGCCTGCTCCTTCTCGTACTGCCGGAGCTTTTCCTCGTACCGCCGCTCCTTCTCCACCGCGTAAAAGCTGTAATTTCCCGAGTAAAACTCCGCCTTCCCCTCCTGAATCTCCACCACCCGCTTGACCACCTTATCCAGGAAGTAGCGGTCGTGGGAGACAGCCAGGACGGTGCCCTTGAATTTTTCCAGATACTCCTCCAGCCACTGGGTGGCCCGCAGGTCCAGGTGGTTGGTGGGCTCGTCCAGCAGGAGGATGTCGGTGTCCTCCAGGATGAGCCGGGCCAGATTCACCCGGGTCTTCTCCCCGCCGGACAGCATGTCGAAGGGCCGCTCCCGCATGTCCTGGGGAATGGACAGGCCGTTGCACACCTTGTTCTTGCTGGTGTCCGTCTCATAGCCGCCACCTGTCTGAAAGGCGGCGGACAGCTTGTCGTATCGGGACAGTAAAGCGGGATCACTTTCCCCCTGTTCCATCCGTTTGGACAGGCTATTCATCTCCTCCTCCATCTTGTGGAGGGGGGCGAAGGCAGTGTCCAGCACGTCCTCCACCGTGTAGCCCGCCGGGTAGACGGGGATTTGAGAAATCAGTCCCATCCGCTTGTTGGGGGCCACCACGATGTCCCCCTCGTCGGGGTGGACCTCCCCGGTGAGGATGCGGAGAAAGGTGGTCTTGCCGCAGCCGTTGGGGCCCAGCAGGCCCACCCGCTCCCCGGCGTCCACCTGGAAGGTCAGCCCGTCCAGTATTTTTTTGCCGACCTCGAACTCCTTGACAAGGCCGGATACCGATATATCTATCATTGCTTGGGTCCTCGCTTGAATTTTGTTAGTGGTTAAGGCGTGCCTGTCCTTCCGGCAAGATAATCTAAACTTACACCGCCAAAATCGGCAATACGTGCAAAAATTGCCACCTGCGGTTCCCGTTTGCCGTACTCGTAATCCTGATAAGTTCGTGGGGACACTCCAATCTCTTTCGCAAAAGCCATTTGGGACATCCCTTTGTCATGACGCAACTGCGTAAGCCGCTCAGAAAAAATTGACATTTTTCTTACACCCTCTTGACAACGTCATATCCGACGTGTTATTATATACTTACGTCAGATATGACGCAAGTATGTTTGGAGGTAACGCTATGGATTCCTTATTTGAAGCCCTCTATGCTTACGCCATGGCAAACCGCTGTGACGCTTACCTTGTGGAAGACGAGGAGGAGCGGCAGAAAACGGAAGACATGGTGTCCCACGCCATGGAGGAACTGACCGCAAAGGGCTGCGGCAACCCGGCCCAGCGGGTCGCGGAGGGTTTATCCACTCTCTACGAGCTGGGCCAGCGCAGTCTGTTCCGGGCGGGGCTGGCCATCGGTATGGAGCTGAACCGGCTGTAGGGCTACCCCTCCGCCGTCAGCTCCAGCAGCCGGGCGGTGATCTCCTCCAGCTTCATCCCCCGGGAGGCCTTCACCAGCACGGTGCAGTCCGGCCGGACAACCTGAGAGAGAACCGTCTTGGCCTCCTCCCTGTCCTGACACTGAATGACCAGAGGGACGCCGGACTCCCGGGCCCCCTGGGCGATGTGCTCCGCCAGCTCGCCCACCGCCACCAGGCAGTCAATGCCGGCCTCGCCCAGATATTCCCCCACGCCGGCGTGGAGGGCGGGAGCGAAGGGCCCCAGCTCCAGCATGTCCCCCAGGATCGCCACCTTGCAGCTGCTCTGGCTGTCCGCCAGCACACTGACCGCCGCCCGCATGGACTGGGGGTTGGCGTTATAGGTGTCGTCCAGAATGGTGATTCCGCTCCCCCGGTGGAGAATATTCATCCGCATCCTGGTGGGGACAAACTGGCCGATCCCCCGTTCGATCTGGTCCGGCGTAAGACCGAACCGCTCCCCCACCGCGGCCGCGATCAGGGCGGGATAGACCATGTGCTCCCCCAGCGCGGGGATCTTGATCTCCCGGTCCATGACGGGGGTGGTAATGCGGCAGTGAATGTGGCTGACCCCGTCCCCCCCGGTGACCTGGGCCCGGTAGGCGCACCCCTCCCCCTGTCCGCAGTAGACGGCGGGGACGGGCGTTTCGCCCTCCAGACGGAGCAGCAGCGGGTCGTCCCCGTTGAGGAAGACCACCCCATCCTTTTTGATGTGGGGCAGCAGCTCACATTTGGCTTTCAGGATATTCTCCCGGCTGCCCAGCCGCTCGATGTGGGCGTCTCCGATGTTGGTGATGATCCCCACGTCGGGCCGGACGATATTGGCCAGATAGTCGATCTCGCCGAACTTGTCCATCCCCATCTCCAGCACGGCGATCTCGTGGCTGGAGTCCAGCTCCAGCAGGGTCAGCGGCAGGCCCACATTGTTATTGTGGTTCCCCTCCGTTTTGAGCACCTTATACTTCACGCCCAGCACAGCGGCCAGCATATCCTTGGCGGTGGTCTTGCCCACGCTGCCCGTCACCCCCACAAAGGGGATGGAAAACCGGTCCCTGTACCAGGCGGCCAGACGGCCCAGGGCCTTTTCTGTGTCGTCCACCTTCACATAGAACTTTCCGGGCAGGTACCGCTCCTGCTCCCGGGCGGTGAGACAGCCCGCGGCGCCCCCCTCCAGGGCAGAGCTGATATATGCGTGGCCGTCGAACCGCTCCCCCACCAGGGGGATAAACAGCACGCCGGGGTGAATGGACCGGCTGTCCGTCTCCACCCGGGCAATGGGGGCGTCCAGACGGTCAAAACCGCCCAGCAGCCGGCCGTCCACCGCCTCCAGCAGCTGAGAGAGTGTGATGGTCTCCATTTACATTCCCTCCTTGCGGGCCTCCAGGGATTTCTGGATAATGGTCTCGCACAGGGTCCCGTAATCCATACCCGCCGCGGCCGCCTCCTGGGGCACCAGACTGGTAGGGGTCATACCGGGCAAGGTGTTGATCTCAAGGAAGTATGGGGTGCCGTCCGGGGCAACGATGAAGTCGGCCCGGGCGTAGACGGACAGGCCGATGGTTTCAAATACGGTGAGGGCAGCATTGCCGATGGCCCTCTCCAGCTCGGTGGAGATCCGGGCGGGGCACACTTCCTTGGCCGCGCCGGGCTGATACTTGTTGGCGTAGTCGTAAAAGCCCTCTCTGGGGATGATCTCGATGGTGGGCAGCGCCTTTCCGTCCAGCACCGCCACCTGAATCTCCCGGCCCTGGATGTACTCCTCGATCACGGTGCGGCCGCCCAACTGGGCGCTCTCCTCCAGAGCCCGCTTCAGCTCGACTTTGTTTCTGGCAATATATACCCCGATGGAGGAGCCGCTGGCGATGGGCTTCACCACCACAGGAGGCTTGATCCGTCCGGCCAGCTCCTCCAGATTCTCCTCCGTCACGGTGACCGTCTCCCACCGGGGGGTCTTTACCTTGTCCGCCACCAGCCGCTTGGTCAGGTCCTTGTCCATGGCGACGGCGGAGCCCAGACAGCCTGAGCCGGTGTAGGGCACCCCCAGCAGGTCCAGGGC
Source organism: uncultured Bacillota bacterium (assembly GCA_947649625.1). Classification (GTDB taxonomy): domain Bacteria; phylum Bacillota; class Clostridia; order Oscillospirales; family Oscillospiraceae; genus Lawsonibacter. The sequence goes on from CANSSJ010000032.1 coordinate 9,862, forward strand.
GGCCTGGATCCGGCCGTCCTCGCCGCAGGCACCGTGGAGGGCCAGATAGACCACATCCGCGTCGGCGCACATCTCAAAGACCCCCGGCCCGATCGCGGAGGGGCTGTCATCCCCCCGCCTGGCGCGCACCTGCTCCAGGTCCGGCGCCACACGGGCCACCTGCTTGAAGGATTCGGGGATGGGCGCGACGTACAGCCCCCTGCCGGACACCGCCCCGTCCAGGCCGTAAAACAGATCCATCAGCGCCGCCTGATGCCCCCGCTTGCGCAGGGCCTCGCACACCATGGCACCCGAAGACAGGGAGACGTTGCGCTCCGGGCTCAAGCCGCCCGCCAAAACTAAAATTTTCATCAAACTTTACCTCATTTCAGAATTTGGGGAAGGTCCCTTCCCCACCGATGGGCATACCAATTTCATTTTATCATTAGTAAGATATTCTAACACATTTCCGGATAATACTCAACCCGGAGATGAAAATTTTTCCCGGCATTTGACATCCGTCCTATTTTCCTGTATGATACCCCTTGCAGTAAGCTGGACAGCCGCGCGGGCGGGGCGAAAGGCCCGCCTGTGAGGAAAGTCCGGGCTCCGCAGGGCAAGGATAACGGGTAACACCCGCCGGGGGCGACCCCAGGAAAAGTGCAACAGAAATAGACCGCCGGCCGGCGAAAGCCGGCCGGTAAGGATGGAAAGGCGAGGTAAGAGCTCACCCGATGGCGTGGAAGCGCCCATCGCTGTAAACTCTATCCGGAGCAACGCCGTGGAGGGACATACAGGCCGGCCCGGCCGTCCCGGGGAGGCGGCTAGAGCGCGTCAGCAATGGCGCGTCGAGATAGATGGCTGTCTTAAAAGACAGAACCCGGCTTACAGGTTTGCTGCAACAAAAAAGAGAACCGCCGCCCCATTTCGGGGCGGCGGTTTTTCATTATTCAGAGTAGGGCTTGCCGGTCTCGATGTACACGCCCTTGCCGGCCTCCCAGCCGACATAGAAGTTCAGGGCCTTGCCCAGGTCCCGGAGCTTGAAGTAGTTGCTCCCGCCGATCTTGTAGACGGTCAGGCTGGCCTCCGTTCCGTCGATGACGATGGAATCGTTGGAACGGGAGGCGGTCTTGCTTTCAGAGGGCGCGCCCGCCAGCTCCTTGCCGGTGGCGTCGTAGGGCTGGCCGGAGGTGACCGTCACCTTGCCGCCGCTGTAGCCCACAGCGAACTGCTTCCCGGTGCCGTTGAGGACGGCGGCCACATCGCGAATTTTAAAATAGTTGCTGCCGCCGATCTTATACACGGTGGGGTCGGCCAACACGCCGTTTACCGTCAGCTTGTCGTTGGTGGGGTTGGCGGTCTTGACCCCGGCGGGCTGCTCAGGCTGGCCGGACAGCGGGCGGTACTCCAACACGGTGCCAGTGATACGGTCTCCATCCGCCATCTCTGTCTCAAAAGGAAACACCGTATCAATGCTCTTTTTGGATATCATATGAGGGCTTCCTACATCGTCGCTTGTTTCAAAACTGTATGCACAACCGCTGTCATCGTCTGCAAAAAGCGTAGCAGATTTGATCCGTTCATACGGCCAATAATGAGAACTGTTAATCAGACCAGAATACCCATCATCGAAGGCTATCACGGTAACTCGTGTGAGGGGGAGACCGTCCTTCCGGGTGACAACGCAGTCCTGGTCAAACACATAGGCAGTAAACTCGCATATGCGCCATTCAGAAGCCCACCGGATTCTGGCAACGCCGACAGGGGACACGGAGAACTTTACATTCTCCGCCGACGGGTCGGTGTAACCGTTGGCTGAGTAGTTGGCATTATAGACCCAATCCTCCTCGCCATCGTATGACAAGGTATTTGAGAAATCATAGGCCGCATCCGCAAATGCGGGGACGGCCAGCGCCAGGGAGAGGGCTAACGCCAAGGTCAGGGAAAACACTTTTTTCAGTTTTTTCATGGTTTGTACCTCTCTTTCTTTCTGAACGCCTTATCCTTTGCATTGCAAAGGATAGAAAGGCGCCTTTCTATCCTTTGCATTGCAAAGGATAGAAAGGCGCCTTTCTAAATTCATTATACGATAATCTTTCCGGGATTGCAAGCCCTTTTTCCCGGATCATGCCTCCACGCTGATCTCGGGAGCGGGAGCCGGCGGGGCCGAGGCGGCGGCATACTGCTGGACGGCGGCCTCCACCGCGGTCTGTGTCCCGGCGGACAGGTCCGCCATCTGCTGGCGCATCTCCATCCGGGAGGCCTGAAGCTGGTCCTGGAGGCGGTTGTCCACCTCCGCCTCCCGCAGGTAGCCCGACTCCCGGATCATCCGCATGGCCTGCCGGTTTTTCAGCTGGTGGCGCAGGCGGCTGGCTTCCCGCTTCCGCTTCTCCTTCTCCAGCCTGGCCTGGCGCTTGGCGGACAGCTTTTCCTGGGAGAGCTCCCGCTTCTTCCGCCCGGCCCGGTTCACCGCCTTCTGGAGCTGGTTGATGGCGGCCTGGATGCGCTCGGCGTTATCGCTGTCGCCCCGCTTGGCCGCCCGGAGCTGGGCGATCTGCCGCCGGGCATAGCCCGAGGCGGCGTCCACCTCCCCCAAACTGCGGGCCCGGGCCAGCTTGGAGTAGGCCAGTATGGCGGCGTCGCCGTAACGGCGGCTGTTCTTGGGGAGCTTGAGCTGCTCCTTCCGCTTTTCGGCCTTCTCCCGGGCCTCCTTCATCATCTCCACCAGGGTCTTCTGGTCCTCCTCCTGCTCCTTGAGGGCGTCGGCCAAAGCCTTCCGCTCCTCCTCCGCGGGGACGGGGGCCTGAGGCGGCGCACTCTGCCCCTGAGGATACGGACTGATCCCTGATATATTGATGCCGCTCATACAAATTCCCCTCCCCTTCTATCTGTAACTATCGGCAAAAAGCCGGAAGATAATAAGGGAAGGGGAAAATCTGTATGTTATTTTCTTCCGGACGCCTCGAAGATGATGGGGGCGCCCTGGCAGCTTACCATGCCCTCATAGACCTCCACGGCGCCCTCGCCGGCCAGATTGGGATAGAAGCCGTCGGCGGCGTCCACCTCCACCAGGGCGCTGTTTCCCCGGACGCTGAACACCCCGATCAGCCGGCGGTCCCCCTTCCGGTGGGAGGCGTACAGGATGTCCCCGGGCAGGGCCCGGACCTCGTACCTGCTGTCGGTGAGGATGGGATTCCGCTTCAGCCCGGCCAGCTTTTGCAGCAGCGCGGTGATGTCCTCTCCGGTCCAGTCGATGTCGTCCTTGTCGAACAGGCCGGGCCGGTGGGTGCAGGACCGCTCCTGTCCCGCGTAGAGCAGGGTAATCCCCTTCTGAAAGTAGAGGAAGGCGGTCCAGTTCAGCAGCGCAGTCCTGTCCGGGATGACAAAGGCGGCCCGGGCCCGGTCGTGGTTCTCCAGAAAACGCAGCTTGACGAAGTTCTCGGGATAGATGACCTCCTGCCCGTTTACCGCCCCGGCGTACCGGCTCAGGGGGACCTTCCCCTCCAGATACCCCTGGAAAATGTCAAAAATGTCGTAGTCGTAGCAGGCGTCGAAGGCCTGGAAGCACTCGGAGTCGGAGAGCACCCCCAGCCCGTCGGCCCGGCCCTCCTTCACAAAGGGAGGCTCCACCGACTCGGCCAGCCAGAAGCAGCCGGGACGGATAGTCTCCACCTCCTCCCGGGCCCTGAGCCAGAAGTCCAGGGGGACCAGGGGGGCCACGTCGCACCGGAAGCCGTCTACCATACCGGCCCAGTATTTCAGCGTCTCGATCTGGTAGTCCCACAGCGCCGGCTGGGAATAGTCCAGGTCGATGATGTCGGTCCAGTCCCCCACCCGGTTGCCGAAGCTGCCGTCGGGCTTGTGGTAGAACCACTCGGGATGATGCTCCGCCAGCCAGGAATCGGGGGAGGTGTGGTTGTACACCACGTCGATGATGCACTTCATCCCTTTGGCGTGGATGTCGTCCACCAGACGGCGGAAGTCCTCCAGCGTGCCGTATTCCGGGTTGACCGCCCGGTAATCCCGGATGGCGTAGGGGCTGCCCAGCGTCCCCTTCCGGGACCTCTCCCCCACGGGATGGATGGGGAGCAGCCAGACGATGTCCGTCCCCAGGTCTTTAATTCGGTCCAGGTCCCGCCGGACCCCCTCAAAGGTGCCCTCCGGGCTGTAGTTGCGCACATAGACGGAGTAAATGATCTGATTGCGATAGGATTTATCCGTGTTTTTCGCCATAGTAATCTTCCTCTCATGATATCTTTAGTGCTTGTCCTTTTTATTCCGCCGGTCCTCGTCGATCTCATAGGCCTTGATGATCCGCTGGACCAAAGCGTGGCGGACCACGTCGGACTCGCCCAGCCGGAGGATGGCGATATCCTCCACCCCCTTCAGCACCCGCATGGCCTCCCGCAGGCCGGACACCTTGTCCGCCGGCAGGTCGATCTGGGTGATATCACCGGTAATGACGATCTTGGACCCGAAGCCCAGCCGGGTCAGGAACATCTTCATCTGCTCCCGGGAGGTGTTCTGGGCCTCGTCCAGGATGATGAAGCTGTCGTCCAGGGTCCGGCCCCGCATGTAGGCCAGGGGGGCCACCTCGATGTTGCCCCGCTCCAGGTACTTCTGATAGGTCTCCGGGCCCAGCATCTCAAACAGGGCGTCGTACAGCGGCCGCAGGTAGGGGTCCACCTTGGATTGCAGGTCGCCGGGCAGGAAGCCCAGCCGCTCACCCGCCTCCACCGCCGGGCGGGTGAGGATGATACGGTTGATCTCCTTGGCCCGGAAGGCGGCCACGGCGGCGGCCACCGCCAGGTAGGTCTTGCCCGTTCCGGCCGGCCCCACCCCCACGGTGACCACGTTGTTTTTGATGGCCTCCACATACTTCTTCTGCCCCAGGGTCTTGGCCTTGATGGGCTTGCCCTTGGCGGTGACGCAGATCACGTCCCCCGCCAGCTGGACGATCTCTCCCTCCTTGCCCTCCCGAACAAGCTGGATGATATAGCGTACATTCTGCTCGTTGATGGCCTCCCCTTTGGAGGCCAGGGCCATCAGGTTTTCGATGGCCCTGACGGCATACATGACCCCCTCCGGGTCCTCTCCCGCCACCTTGAGCATGGAGTCCCGGCTCACCACCGTGACCCCCATCTCATGCTCGATAATTCGGATGTTCTCGTCGAAGGAGCCAAACACGTTGATGGTCTCCTCCAGGCGCTCCAGGCTGATGGTCTGTTCTGTCATGGGTAAATAATCTCTCCTTGGTTTATTCGATCGCCTCCCTTCGCAAAGGGAGGGGGACCGCCGCCGAAGGCGGTGGTGGAGGGTTTTCCAAAAAGACATCGCAGTCTTTAAAGAAAACCCCCAGTCAGCGGCTTGCGCCGCTGCCAGCCCCCTTACGAAGGGGGCCTTATTCTGCTGGAGGCATTTCCTCCCCCGGCCGCTCCTCACCGATCTCCTCCAGGCACTGGGCAGTGAGGGTCACCTCCAGCCGCCCGCCTGTCTCCCGGGCGGAGAACCGGATGGACTCCACCTCCCCGTCCTCGCCGATGAGGGCGGTCAGCTGCTTTCGCAGCTGCTCCTCCAGCAACGCCTGGGCCGCTTCCCGGTCCACCTCCACACTTTGGGACAGGTACTCCCGGAAGGTTTCCCGGTGCAGGGCCAGGGGCAGCTCCCGCCCGCCGGGCAGAACCGCCGGGCGGACTGTGGTTATTTTATCATACATGGGCCAGGAAATGCCAGTGTTTCCGAAAATTTTCATCCTCCGGCCAAAAAAATTTACCGACCACACGCTCTTCTCCGCCCCGGTGTAGTCCTTCACCTCCGTCTCCACCGGGATGGCGGCGGTCAGCGTCCGCCAGGTCCGGGCCCACACCCGGCCCCGGGCGTGGGTCTGGTAGTACCGGGCGGGCGCGTCGCTGTACAAGGGGGGCTCCAGGGTAACGGTGCCCGAAATCAGCACATCCCCTCTGGCCACCACGTCCCCGTCCCCCACCGCCGCGTCCCCCTGCTCCGGCTCAATGTGGGTGATGATCCCGTCCGCCTGGGACACGATATCGAACCAGCCGGTCTCGTCGATCCGCTCCGGTTCCTTCACCGTCTCCCGGACGATGACCTCCACCCGGGTCCCGTGGAGATTGATAGCCATCCAGGACAGGTCCTTCAGCTCAACCAACGCCTCCTGGGCCAGCTGCTTGCGCTCCAGGGCGGGCCCGTAGGCCCCGGGCCGCACCCCCAGCCGGCGCAGCTGGCTGAGGATTACTGCCGTGGGCACCCGCTCGTTGCCCGACACCTCCACCGTCAGCACAAATCGGGACAGGAAGCTCACCGCGCACAGGGCAAAGGCCAGCCCCGCCAGAAAGGCGTAGCGGGTGCGGAACCGGCCCAGAAAGTCGGGCAGGCCCCGGCTGAATTCCCGCTCCACCTCGCAGCCCGCCCGCTGGGCCAGCTCCTCCAGCAGGCCCAGGGTGCTCCTGCGGGTGGTCAGCCGGACGGTGTGTTCGTCCAGCCACTCCATGGCCCAAAAATCGATCCCCGCCTGGGCACAGAGATTGATCATCCTCTCCGGAAACAGGCCGGTAAACCTGACGCACACCATTCCCCGGAGAAAGTTCATCAGATGCCGCATGTCCGCCCTCCTACGCCAGCGTGATCTGGGATATCTTCCCGGTAATCAGCAGCTCCAGACCGGTCATGGCCCGCAGCTCCAGCTCCTGGCCTATAATCTTGATCAAAAATATGCCGCCGCTGACGTGGATCTCCTCCCGGCCGTAGGACAGGATGCCCTTGTGGTTCTCCACCCGCAGCTCCCCGTCCCCCACCAGCTCCAGCCGGGGCACCCCCGCCACCGCGTCGGCCGGGAGGTCGAACACCTCCGCCGTCCGCTCCAAAAACCGGACACGCCGGGATTTCATAAAAATCACCTCTCCCCTATCTCTATGCCGGGGAGAGGTGAAACTTTCTGCTTTTACCGTTTCCGGTCAATTTGGTAGTGTTCCCGGTATATCAACTCTGATCCCTGGAACAGCGGACCGCGGTACTCGTAATAGTGGTACGTAGGATGGAGCCAGCTCATATCTACCTCCACCAGGGGCTGACCCTGATACTCCAGCACCCGCTCCTCTCTGCAATATCCAAAAGCAAAAATCAAAAGTCCCAGCCACATAGTCATCAAAAGCACCACACCGCCAAAGAATATAATAATTCCTTTGTTGACCCAGCCAATATCATCCATCTGAGACACAGAGCAGCGCAGCGTCAGGATGATCCATGTTAAAAAGCTGACCACCAGCACCGCCCACAGGACCGCCCCCGGCAGATTCCGCCAGGCCAGCCCAAAAAAGCCCAGCACAATATCCCCGCCAAAAAGAAGCGCCAACGCAGCAAAAAATACTAAGGTATCCCAAACCAGATACTTTCGGGCCTTCCCTTCACACCTCCGCAGGCACCAGATTCCAACTCCGATCAGCACCGGAACTCCCGCTATCGCGATCCAGGCAAACGCTTCACCCATTAGACCACCCCTCTGATATCGTCAGGCCCCCATCCTCTTTCAGGGGCTCATACCCGTCATAAAGACGCTCATTTCCCCGGACCAGTGGCCCGTGGCAGACATAATAACTCCAGTGGGGGTCCATAAAGCCGTCGTCCACTTCCAGGAGGGTCTGGCCCTGGTACTCCACTACCTGCTCGTCGTCTCCGAAGGCAAAGATGAGCAGCACTGGCCCCACCCACAGAAAGACCAGCAGAACCAGCACGCCAAAGAACAGCACCGCCGCCTTGAGCCCCCGGCGCAGATACCGATGAAGCCGCGGAATCTCCAGCGGCAGAAAGCAGCCCAGGGTCAAGACCACCCCGATCCAGCCGCTGACCAGCATTGCGCCGAACAGTACAGCTGACGGCGCACTCCGCCATGCCAGGCCGAAGCAGCCCAGCAGAGCGTCTCCTCCGATCAGCAGTCCCGCCGCGCCCAAAAAGACTGCCGCCGTCCGAGTCAGATGCTTGTAATTCTCTTGTCCTTTACAGAAAAACAGGCAATACAACCCGGCCAGGGCCAGCACCCCGCACCCCGGCAGCGTCAGGGCAGCGAGAACTTCAAACAAACCAATCATAAAATATCCCCCCACAAAGTCGCCCCCTTCATTTGTCCAGCGGCACGGTACAGGTCCCCCACTCCCCCATACCGGTATCGTAGCAAATGGCCGCTTGATCCTCCGCCCATTCCAGCTCATAGCGGCCTGTGCGAAAGGGCCAGCAGTCGTGGGCCTCATAGGTCACGCCGGTGCTTTGAACCCAGAAAGGGCCGGCGGGCCGGTAGAACTCCCCCCAGACCTTGAACAGCCAGCTCTCCTCGCAGACCACCAGCTCCACCTCCCCCGACGGACCGTACAATGGGATATATTCGGGGCCGGTATTGAAATAAAACATAAAAAACAGGATAATCAGCAGGGCCAGTCCTTCCACCACCAGGGCCAAGGCCAGGGCGGCCACCCGCTCCCAGCCCCTTGTGAACGCCACAATAGCCCCGTCTCCCCAGGCCAGGAGGGCAAGCAGAAACACCAGGAGCAGAACGCCGAAAATATCCCCGCCGCTTACCTGTCCAATCAGCAGAAGGCGTTTGCCGCTCACCAGGAAGGACAGGACCATTCCTCCGGTACATACAGCCAGCACGACCCAGATGGCCCTCTGAAACTTCTTCCATGTCATGCAAGGCCCACTCCCCCGAAGAAGATCGCTCCTACACACAGCCAGAATATTAGAAATCCGGCACACGCCAGGGCCAATGTGGTCCACAGTTTAACAGCGAATTTACATAATACATTTTTCATTTGTTTTGCTTTCTCTCTCATAGCTCCTCCCCGTCGGGCACAAATTCCAGAATGTCCCCCGGCTGGCAGTCCAGCGCCTTACAGATGGCCTCCAGTGTGGAAAACCGCACCGCCCGGGCCTTGTTGTTTTTCAGGATGGACAGGTTTGCCATTGTTATGTCAACCTTTTGAGCCAGCTCCCCCAGGGACATCTTCCTCCTGGCCATCATCACGTCCAGGTTTACCATAATCGCCATAGCCCCACCCCCTAAATGGTCAGGTCCTGGTCTTCCTTCAGCTCCGCCGCCTGACGGAACAGGGCGGACATGATGATGCACAGCAGGCCCGCCATAAAGAATACCGGTACGAATAGGGCGTTATAGGTGAGCAGAGGACCAATACTTCGATAATAGGCCAGCCCCCAAACCAGCCGGGCCAGCGCCGCCGCAGAAATGAGGAAACAGCATACTGCAGCCCGTTTCAGATTTTGAGCATTGCGCAAAGTGAAAGGTTCTCCTTTCAGAATCGTATCCAGCACCCGCTTTCCCTGCCAGAGGATCACAGCGGTGCAAACCCCGCAGAACAGCAGAAACGAGCTCAGAACCACCCAGTCCTGGCTCTCCCCCGTTGCTCCCAGCATCCAAATAACAGGGTGCCAAATCGTAGCAAAGAACCGAATAAACTGAAAGACGCTGTTGTTTTCCAGCAGTCCTATACCCTCTCCGCTGACATAAAACGCAGCCATACCGGGCACCAGAAACAGCGCGATCAAATTGCACACAAACGTAATGACAACAAGGACCCTCAGCACTCGGGCCAGCTTTTGTACAGCAGTCTTTTCCACGGAAAATTCCCCCTTTCAGCTGACCCTATCCTAGCACGCGGGAAACTGATTGTCAATATATTTTTATTGTTTTTCAATAAATCTTTGGGGAAAGAAAAGGCGGCCGAAGGCCGCCCCTTACGTTCAGGTTCCGTTCTTGGCAAAGTGATCACAATATGGCCGCAGGGTGCAGCTCTGACACTGGGGCCGGCGGGCGATGCAGACGGCCCGGCCATGAAGGACCATCCGGTGGCAGAAGTCGTTGGACTCCTCCGGGGGAAGTACCTTTCTTAGCTGCTGTTCCACCTTGGCCGGGTCCTTGGTGCCGTCGGTGAGGCCCAGCAGGCCGGTGATGCGGATGCAGTGGGTATCGGCCACCACCACGCCGGGGGTGTGGTACACGTCCCCCAGGATCAGGTTGGCCGTCTTCCGGCCCACACCGGGAAGTTTCAACAGGTCTTCCATGGTGTCGGGAACTTTTCCGCCGTAGTCCCGGAGGAGCATCTGGGAGGCCAGCACAATGTCCCTGGCCTTGGCCCGGAAAAAGCCGGTGGAGTGGATGTACTCCTCCACCTCGGAAATCTCGGCATTGGCCAGGGCTTCCAGGGTGGGGAAACGGGCGTACAGCGCCGGAGTCACCTTGTTGACCCGCTCGTCAGTACACTGAGCGGCCAGGCGAACGGAAAAGAGCAGCTCATAATCCTTTTGGTACTCCAAGGAGCAGATGCCGTCGGGATAGAGGACTTTCAGCTCCTCCACAATGGCGCGGATATCCTCTGGGGTCTTGTTCATAGCGGGTCACCTCTCGTCTATGTTTGGGCGGGCGGCTAAGGGCCGCCCCTACAATATACCACATCGCCGGCAAAATTTCGACCCCTTTTTTCAAAACTCCCTTGTCTTTTCCCGCCCCGCCCTATATGATGGAGAACATGAGGTGAATTTCCATGAAAAGTATATTTTGCTGTCCCCTGTGCGGGGCTCCGCTGGAGCGGGAACCGGCTCGCCTGTTTTGCCCTAACCGGCACAGCTTTGACCGGGCCGCCGCCGGCTATGTCCATCTCCTCCCCGCTAACCGGAAGCACTCCAAGGACCCGGGGGACGATAAGGCCATGGTGGCCGCTCGGGCGGCATTTTTAGAAAAGGGATACTACACACCTCTGCGGGACAGTGTGTGTAAAGCAATTTTACAGCACACTAAAAGTCTGCTTGTCCCCGTCGTTCTGGACAGTGGCTGCGGCGAGGGCTGGTACACCGCCGGGCTGTTCCAGGCGCTCTCCGAGGCGGGACGCGCACCCCAAATCGCCGGAGTGGACCTGTCCAGAGCCGCCCTGCGCCGGGCGGCAAAGCGGGCTCCCGAGGCGGAGTTCGCCGCAGCTTCGGTATATCACCTGCCCATCCCGGACAGCTCAGCTGACGTGCTGGTAAATATCTTCTCCCCCCTGGCCGCGGACGAGTTTGCCCGGGTCCTCCGCCCCGGCGGGCTGTTCTGCTATGCGGTCCCCTCTGCCCGCCACCTGTGGGAGATGAAAGAGGTCCTCTACCCCACTCCCTATGAAAACCCGGTGAAACGTGAGGACTATCCCGGCTTTGTCTGGCGAGACGCAAAGGAGATACGCTATACAGTCATTTTAGAGAACACCGGCGACATTATGGCCCTGTTTGGTATGACCCCCTACGCCTGGAAGACCCCCAGAGAGGGTGTCGCCCGGCTGGAGAAGCTGGACCGCCTCACCTGCCAAATCGGGTTTGACCTGCACCTGTACGAGAAGACATAAAGAGAGCCGCCCAAGGCGGCTCTCTTCGTCTTACAGCTTGTCCAGCCCCAGCTTGAGCCGGCGGAGGGTCTCCTCCTTACCAAGGATCTGACAGATCTCAATGGCGCCGCCGGGGGTGACGGCCTGTCCGGCGGCCGCGATGCGCACCGGCCACATGACGGTGGCGTTCTTCACCTGGAGGCCCTCGGCCAGCCCGGTGAGCACATCACGGATATTCCCCTCGTTCCAGGTGTGTACGGCACCCAGCACCACAATGGCGGAAGACAGCATCTCCTTTGCCACCTCGGGGGTGCATTTGGACTTCTTATTGGTGAACAGCTCCGCGTCATAGGTGGGCAGTTCCTGGAAGAAGGCCACCTTCTCGGGAATGTCGGTGAGCTTCTCGCACCGGGCCTGGAGAAGGGCGGCGATCTCAGATACTGACAGGCCTTCATCCTTTACAGTCTGCCGGATATAAGGCTCAGCAGCTTTTGCGAAGTCCTCCGGTGTCATGGCCCGCAGGTACAGGGCGTTAAAGTGGGTCAGTTTCTCGATGTCGAAGATGGCGGGGGATTTGGACATGCCTGCCAGGTCGAAGGCACGGGCCAGCTCGTCCAGAGAAAAGACCTCCTGCTCGGCGATGTCCCCCCGGGGGGACCAGCCCAGCAGGGCCACATAGTTGAGGATGGCCTCGGTGAGGAAGCCCTGGTCCTTCAAATCCTCGTAGGAGGGGTCGCCATGGCGCTTGGACATCTTGTTCTGGGCGTCCCGCATCACCGGGGAGCAGTGGACATAGATAGGGATATCCCAGCCGAAGCCCTCATACAGCAGGTTGTACTTGGGGGCGGAGGACAGGTATTCGCTGCCCCGGACCACGTGGGTGATGCCCATGAGATGGTCGTCGATGACGTTGGCGAAATTGTAGGTGGGCATGCCGTCCCGCTTGATGAGCACCTGGTCGTCCAGGGTCTTGTTCTCCACGGTAATGTCGCCGAAGATGGCGTCCCGGAAGGTGGTGGTCCCCTCCTTGGGGATGCGCTGGCGGATGACACAGGGCTCGCCGGCGTCCACCCGGGCCTGGGCCTCGGCCAGAGACAGGGCGCGGCAGGGGTCATCCGCCCGGTCGAATTCGCCGGTGTCCTCGGCGCTGTCCGCCTTCTCGCAGAAGCAGTAGTAGGCGTGGCCCTTCTCCACCAGCAGGCGGGCGTATTTGCCATAGGTGTCCCGCCGCTCCGACTGGATATAGGGGGCTACGGGGCCGCCCACGTCGGGGCCCTCGTCGTGGTCCAGCTTACACTCGGCCAGCGTCTTGTAGATCACATCGGTGGCCCCCTCCACCAGACGGCCCTGGTCGGTGTCCTCGATGCGCAGGATGAAGGTGCCCCCGGCGTTCCGGGCGATGAGCCAGGTGTACAGCGCCGTGCGCAGGTTGCCCACGTGCATGTAGCCCGTGGGGGAGGGCGCAAACCGGGTGCGCACCTTGCCTCTGGGGATTTTGGCCTCCATCTCCTCAAAATATTTCATATCAAGTGACATGTTCTCTCCTCCAGTACAAAGGTTTTCCTTATTATAGTGAATTTCTTCCGACTTGGCAAGAGGTTTAAAATTTAATCTTCTGTTCATTGCTTTTTTTCTGGAAAGCGTATATCCTAATAAGTAAGATTTCCCTTCCCATGCAAATCTTTGAAAAGAGGAGAATTTCATTTTGAAAGAAAAAAAGAAACGCAAGCCTCTAGGACGTACCGGCAGTCTGCTGGTCAGCCTGCTGATCACGGCGGCGGTGGGCTTTGTGTACTTCTACGTGTCACTGCCCGCCATCAATCCCCAGTCCGGCGACTTTTACAGCTTCCTGCTTCTGCTGTGCGTGGTCTACGCCGTCAGCGTCTTCGCCCTGTCGGTCAAGCCGGCGGACGACGTGGTACGGACCCCCAAGGAAAAGATGAAGGACTGGTTTCAGTTCGTCAAGAAGAGCTGCCTGCCCGTGCTGATCCTCTTCGCCCTCATCGTTGTGGTGGCCGTTGTGGGACAGATCATTTCCATGCCCATCTTCCGGGCCTCCGCCTACCGGCAGCTGCTCACCGTCCAGACGGGCGATTTCGCCGCCGACGTGGCCCAGATCTCCTTCAACGAAATTCCAACCCTGGACCGCTCCTCCGCCGAGTTCCTGGGCGACCGGCAGATGGGCAC
>CANSSJ010000033.1 GCA_947649625.1 uncultured Bacillota bacterium
TAGCCGATGACCGTCTCCTCCCCGAAGGGGACGCGGCGGGCGGCGGCCAGATAGGCGGTGAGGGCGTTGTCGCACTCCCGCTCGAAGGCGGTGAGGGACTCCCCTCCCGGCACGGCCAGCCGGGCCCCCAGCGCGGCGGCCTGGGCCAGCGGCCCGGACCGGAACACCTCGCCCAGGGCGTCTCCCCGGGCGGCGGCGATGGCCCCCTCGGAGACATTTCCGCCGGGCAGCAGCACCTGGCGCAGGAACTCGCCCTCCCGGCCCATCCGGGCCACACGGACGGCGGCCCGCAGGTTGGCCACGTCCACCGACAGGCGGACATAGCCCTGGAGGAAGGGGCTCTCCAGCTCACGGGCCAGCTGGGCCATCTCTCCGTAGCAGGCCCGGTCCAGGATCAGGTCGGCCTGCTGGGGGTCGCCCCCGTCGGCCAGGGCGGCCTTGGCCTGCTCCATGGCCCGCCTGAAGGCCTCCCCCACCCCGCTGAGGGCCTCCCGCTTCCAGCCGTCCCAGAGGGCTTCGGAGTCGTAGCGGCCCCCGGCCAGCAGCAGGCGCTCCGGGTCGGAGCCCATGGCCTGGGCCTTGAGGATGGTCTTGGCGTTGTGGTAGTCGTACTTGATCTGGAAGACCTCCACCAGCCGGGGGTCTGGAGCCCCCTGTTCCATATCCTTAAAGACCTCCGCCCGGGCCTGGGCCAGGACGGCGTCCAAGGGACCCTCGGCGTAGCCGCACTCGGCCAGCAGCTTCATGGCCTCGGAATCGTCCCGGGCCTCGATCATCCGGTCCATCCGCTCCCGGGTGAGGAGCTTGTTCTCCATGGCCCGGATGCGGGCCGAAATGGCTAAATAGTCAGTATCCTTTTTGCGGTGGGACAAATCGACTGCCCCCTTCCTTACGATTGAAACAATACGTCGGCGACCTTCTTCTCCAGCTTCTCCCGCTGGAGCCGCACCAGGGTCTCGAAAGCGCAGTTGATCTCCACGTCGCCGTCCACCATGATGAAGCCGCCCCGGATGTCCCGGGTCTCCTCGGACAGGGTGAGCATACCCGCGCCGGTGACGACAGCGGTGGTGCTGTGGACCAGCTTATCCACAAAGGCGCCCACCTTGGACTTGGCGACCTCCTCGGGCAGGCCGGGGGCCCGCTCCTTCACCAGGGCGTCGTTGGCAGCGATGACCACCTGCTTGCCCACCCGGGCCCGGTCCTTCTGGGAGAAGATGATCTGCTCCCGGCCGGAGGTGGACGCCTCCAGAGCCAGCCTGGTCAGCAGAGCGATGTACTCCTGCTCAGGCAGGGCGCACAGCTTCTCCAGGGCCAGGTCGAAGGCCTCGCCCAGCACCTCCTGCTTGGCGGCCAACTCCAGCTTGCGCCGCTCCATCTGGGCGGCGGAGCTCAGCCGTTCCAGCCGCTCACTGGCGGCCATGCGGCCCTTCTCCACGATGTCGTTGGCCTCCTGCTGGGCCTGATGCTCGGCGTTGGCCTGTACGGCCTTCACCTTCTCGTCGGTCTCGGCCACCAGGGCATTGATCTCAGCCTGGGCGTCCTCAGCAATTTTGGCGGTGATTTTTTCGATTCCTTCCATAAGCCGTCACCCGCCTCAGGCGCTGATGTTGATGATCATCAGCATGGAGGCCAGCAGGGACAGAATGGCGTAGAACTCCACGGTGATGCACAGCACCATGCCCTTGGACCAGTCGTCGGGCTTCTTGGCCAGGATGTTGATGGAGCCGGCGGCCACGCGGCCCTGGGCGATGGCGGAGAACAGTCCGCCGAGAGCCATGGGCAGGCAGGCGGCGAAGTACTGCCAGCCCTGGACAACAGTCAGCTGGGGCAGGGTGCCGGACAGCAGGCCCATGCGGAACACGGCGAAGAACCACACCACCAGGCCGTACAGGCCCTGGGTGCCGGGGATGACCTGGAGAATCATGACCTTACCGAACTTGCTGGGGTCCTCGCACAGCAGGCCGGTGCCGGCCTCGCCGGCGATGCCGGTGCCCTTGGCGGAGCCGATGCCGCTGAGCACCGCCGCCAGGCCCGCGCCCAGCAGGGCGATGGCCAGCCCGCCGAACGCGCCCACAAAAGAGCTTGCTGCCGCGTTCTGTTCGATTGCCTGAATCAGTTCAATGCCTTCCATAATGTTTGTTCCTCCTCTTATTTGACTACTTCGTAGTATTTGGTATTGAGATCAAGGGGGCGGAAGGGCTTTCCGCCGTCCTGATAGAACTTGCCGAAGTACTCCAGACACTGCAAACGCAGGTCGTGGACATAGCAGCCCAGCAGGTTCAGCGCGAAGTTCAGGGCGTTGCCCGCGAAGGAGATAATCAGGAAAATCACAATGTTGCCCGGGATGGCCCCCAGGGTGTTGAACACCTGAGCGATCACGCTGCCGGCCAGCATCAGGGCCATGAGACGGGAGTAGGACAGGATGTCCCCGAAGTAGCCTGTCACGTGGTTGTACAGGGAGCCGAAGATGCCGGTGACCTTGCCGAAGCCCTGATTCTGGATCACGGGCCCGGCCACCACCATCACCAGACCGATGATGAGCAGGATGGGGGTAATGCCCAGGATCATCAGCGCCAGCCCGGCGAAGACCACCCACCAGGTGACCTCCTCAAAGACGGCGTCCAGCACCTGGCCGTTTTTCAGCTTGGAAACAAAGCTGACGGCCATGCCGGTGATGATCTGCACAAAGCCCAGGCACATCGCCCCCACCAGGATCATCATGGTGTCCTCCAGGGGGGTGAACAGGGCGGGCAGCGTGAAATCGCCGCCGGTGGTCAGTTTGACCACCTGGGTGAGGAAGTCGCCGAAGAAGCCGCCGGTGAGGGCCCCCATAATGAAGGTGGTGATGCCGCACAGCACCAGCAGGCCGCACAGGTGGCCGAAGGTGCCGCCGGGCTTCTTCTTTTTCAGAATCACCGCTCCGGCCAGCATCATCAGCAGACCGTACCCCATGTCCGCCATCATGATCCCGTAGAACAGGATGAAGAAGGGGGCCATCAGGGGGTTGGGGTCCAGGGTGCCGTAGGCGGGCAGGGAGTACATCTCCGTGACCATGTTCAGGGGCTTGGTCAGGAGGTTGTTCTTCAGCTTCACCGGCACCTTTTCGTACTCCTCGGGAGCGGGGTCGCTCACCTCGCAGGCGCAGGGGTACCGGTCCAGCTCCTGTTTCAGGGCGGGCCAGCTCTCCTCGGGGACCCAGCCCTCCAGCAGGAAGGTCTGAGCGGTGTCCAGCAGCCTGCCCCGGGACTCCTCCCGGCTGGCGTCCAGACCGGCCAGATCGGACAGCCGCCGCAGGGCGGGAGCGTCCTGTCCCAGACCGGACAGCTTCTCCTCGATGGAGGCGGCCTCCTCTTTCAACGCTCCGGCCTCCCGGTCCAGGCGGGTCAGATTGTCCGCCGCGGTCCCCGTCCAGTCCCGCAGGTTTGCCCGGGACCAGCCCAGGGACTTCAAGGCCTCCAGCACCCCTTCCGCCTGGCTGGCGTGGCACACCAGCAGACAGTAATGGGCGTCCCGGTCAGACGACACCTGGGTGAGCTGGGCCAGCTCGCCGGCGGCCTGGACCTCCCCCTCCGCCTGATTCATGAGAAGGGCGGCGGGCAGGGTGCCCAGCTGGACGGTCACCTGGTCGGTGGACGCGGTATCCAGGGGCATGTCCAGGTCCTGCCAGGGGAGCAGCACTGCCCGCTGGGCCTCCAGCTTGTTCTCCTCCGCCCGGATGGCGGCCAGCCGCCGGTCCAGATCGTTGATCTCTTTCGCCGCGTCCCGGGCGGCCCGAGCCCCCGCCTCGTCGAAGAGGTCACCCTCCCCCACGCCGGGTCTGGGGTCCAGGAAGCCCGCCTTGGGCAGGGCCCTGTACCGCTTGAGGACCTCCAGCGCCCGCTCGGCCTGGGTCTTCTCCTCATGGGCGGCGGCCAGTCCCCCCGTCTCCGGGTGGGCAAGGGCGGCCCACAGGGGGTCGTCCGGGTCGGCCTCGGGCTGGACGATCTCCACACAGCCCATGTGCTGGAGCCTGCGGAGCAGCGCCTCCCGGTCCCGGACCATGGCCACCATGCGCAGGCGCTTCATTTTTACGATAGCCATTACCGTTCCACGACCCTTCCAACAATGAGCTGCGCGGCCTCCTCCAGCCGCTCCCGGGCATTCTGCTTCAGCGCCTCGCAGTCCTTTTCGGCCTGCTCCAGCGCCTCCCGGGTGGCCTCAGCGGCCTTTTCCTCCGCCTGGGCCATCATCTGCCGGGCCTCTTCCCGGGCCTGCTGACGGGTCTGTTCCACGGTCTGCTTCGCCGCCCGCTGGGCGTCGGCCAGACGCTGCCTGGCCTGGGCCGCCGCGGCCTCCCGGTCCGCTTTGGCCTTGGCCTCGGCCTGAGTTACCGTCTGGATCACTTCCAATGCCATGTTTTCACCACCTTTTTCGGATGCAAAAATGGAGATATCTGCTACTGTATTATTGTAGTAAATATTTCGTAAAAAATCAAGGCCTTTTTCCGCCGGATTTGGTGGGCACTTCCCTTGATTTGACTGATTTTTTGGCACTTTCCCCGTTATGCCGCAATGCCGCCCGGCCGCGCAGAGCGGCCGGACGGCACCGTTTCGCATTATTCACCCTCCGGGAGCACCGCCTGGAAAAATTCCCGGTCCTCCGATCCCTGGGGGACGACCTCCACCTTCCGCTCGTCCTCAAGGCCCGTCAGAAGGGACAGGCTCTTCTTGTCGCCCCAGAGCTGGTTGCCGAACTGCGCCAGCAGCTCCGGGGTCACGCCGCTCACGGCGCTCCCCTCGCCCAGCATGTCGCCGGTGAAGCGCAGGGACACCGTGGTCAGCCCCGCCGAACTGCCGTTCACCGCGTCCGCGACCTGATTGAGGAAGGACTCCAGCTCAGTGGTGAACGCACCGGGGTTGTAACGGTCGCCGCGGGTGATGTTCTCCGTCTTCCCCCCCACGGGGAAGTACCACTGCTCCAGCACGATCTCGTCGAAGCCCAGTTCGGCCAGCTCGCCGCACAGGCCGGCGATGTAGGCCTGCGCCCGGTCGCTGGCGGGGCTGAGCCAGCGCAGACCCTGCTCATCCCGCCAGTTGTACTGTCCCCGGCGCAGGGCCATGGCGTTGTTGAAATAGGGGGCGCTGTCGTCCCGGAAGCAGCACACCCGGGCGATGGTATATACCTCCCCCTGGTTCCACCGGCGGATGGCGTCGGTGACCTCCTGGCTGCCGCTGACTTTGGACCGCTGGGCCGCCGGCTGATTGGACAGCCAGGCCAGCTTGCCGTCGGGGTCCTTTACCTCCAGGATCAGCCTGTCGGCCCCCGCCTCCTCCAGTTTGGCGGCGGCGGCGCCGCTCACCACGTCGTCCACAGGCAGCTGGATGGCAAGGCTGGGCTTCTCCGGCTCTTCCGGCGGCTCCTCCGAGCCGCTGCCGTCCGGGTCCACCACCACGCTGACGTCGCCCGGGTCAGGGAGGGAGGCCGACCCGCCCGGCTCTTTGGAGGTATCCTCCCCCCGGAGCATCTGGAGGAAGGGGGGCAGCTCCAGCTTGGGCCCCTCGTCGGTGTACACCAGATAGCGCTGGAGATAGAGCATTCCGGCCACCGCCAGGACCACCAGCACGCCCAGGACAATGGCGATCAGTTTTAAAATGTCCGTTGCCGTCCTGCGGCCCCGGTAGCCGCCGACATCTTTGCTGATACGGCCCATACTCTCCCTCCCCGCATTTTTGGAAATTCCTGGATGAAATATTTCTGTAACCGATTTATTATATCAAGTTTTCAGAAGTTTTACAACCGCAAATCCCCTGTCTAAATCTTAAAATTCGACGAATTTTTTCTTAAATCACCATGCCGCCGTCCACGGAGAGCACCTGGCCGGTGATGAAGGAGGCCCGGTCGGAGGCCAGGAAAACCACCGCCTGGGCCACCTCCTCCGGCCGACCGATGCGGCAAAGGGGGGCCTCCTCCCCCAGGGCGGACAGATCCTCGGGGGAGAGATGGGCGTTCATATCGGTGGCGATGACCCCGGGGGCTACGCAGTTTACCCGGATGTTGGACGGGCCCAGCTCCTTTGCCAGAGCCTTGGTCAGCCCGATCACCCCCGCCTTGGCGGCGGAGTAGGGGGCCTCACAGGAGCCGCCGGTGAGGCCCCACATGGAGGAGACCGTCACGATGGCCCCCCGCTTCTGGCGGACCAGACCGGGAATGGCGGCCTTGAGGACATAAAACATCCCGTCCAGGTTCGCCGACATCAGCCGCCGCCACTGCTCCGGCGTGGTATCGGTGAGCAGCTGCTGGGGCAGGGCGATCCCCGCGTTGCAGATGACAGCGTCCAAGGGGCCCAGAGCCGCCTCCGCCTCTCGAACCAGCCGTTCCGCCTGCTCCGGGACGGACACGTCCGCCTGGATGGGGACGGCCCGCACCCCCAGCTCGGACAGTTCGGCCGCCAGGGCCTCGGCCTCCGTCCGGCTTTTGTTGTAGTTGATCGCTACATCCCAGCCCTCCCGGGCAAAGAGCCGGGCCGTCGCCGCGCCGATGCCCCGGGAGGCGCCGGTGATGAGCACATTGGACATCAGGCGAACACCCCCTGGACCAGCACCATATAGAGAACGGTGGCCCCGAAAATGGAGATCAGGTCGTTGCCCTTCCACAGGTGGAGGAGGACGGCGGCCAGACCGGCCACAAGGGGCGGGACCCAGCCCCCCAGGGTGGCAAAGGTTACCCCCTTCAGGCAGTAGACGATGAGCATGGCGATGACTGCCGGGGGCAGGACCCGTCCCAGATAGAGGACGATTTTCGGGGGGTGGTCCCCCCGGTCGAAGAGGAGAAAGGGCAGGGCCCGGGTGAGGAAGGTGACCACCGCCATGACGGCGATGGAGGCCAGGGTCTGTACAGGGGTCAGGGGCATTGCTTTTCCTCCTCTCTCTCATGGACGCCCTCCAGCCGGGGCCGGAGCAGGGTCAAAGCGATTACAATGATAGCCAGGGCGGGGAGGAGCATGTCCTCCGCCCCCACGATCAGCAGGCTGACCAGGGTGGCCGCCCCTCCGATCAGAGCAGGGATATGGCCTCCGGCACTCTTCCACTGTCCCACGGCGATGACCAGGAACAGGGCGGTCATGGCGAAGTCCACCCCCGTGGTGTCAAAGCCCAAAGCGGAGCCCAGCAGGGAGCCGATCACCGACCCCAGCACCCAGTAGCTGTGGTCCATCAGAGCCACGGCGAAGAAGAAGTCATGCTCCTCCACCCCCTCCGGGGCCTGGGCGGAGGAGAGCAGGGCATAGGTCTCGTCGGTGAGGGAAAAGATCATATAGAACTTCCGCACCCCCATCCCCCGGAATTTCTCCAGCATGGACAGGCCGTAGACCAGGTGGCGGAAGTTGACCATCAGGGTGAGGAAGGCCACCTGGGTCAGCGGGGCCCCCGCCGCCAGCAGGGACACCCCCAGGTACTGGCCGGAGCCGGCGTAAATGACCACGCTCATCAGCAGGGCCCAGCCCACCCCGTAGCCGATGGACTGGAGCATCAGGCCGAAAGCCATCCCGATGGCCAGATAGCCCATGAGCACGGGCACGGTGACGGGGAAGGCGGCGGCCAGGGTCTTTCGGTTCATAGCGGCACCTCGACAAAACAGTTTCCCCTATTTTACTCGCTTTTTCCGCCTGGCGCAACCCCCTGTTCGTCCGGGCCGTTAAGACAGAATAAAGTTTTCCGCTCCATCTTGATTTTTCCATGGGGCCAATTATAATATGTATCAATATCTTCTCATTCCCGGAGGGTCTTACCATGAACCGGCTTCTCTTTATCTACAACCCAACCTCGGGCACCGGGCAGGCCAAGGGTTCGCTGGCCCCGGTGCTGGACGTATTCACCAAGGCGGGGTGGCTCACCACCTCCTACCCCACCCAGTGCAAGGGGGACGCCGCCCGGGTGGTCCGGGAGCTGGGAGCCCAGTTTGACCGGGTCATCTGCGCCGGGGGCGACGGCACCCTCAGCGAGGCGGTGGCCGGCCTGACCGGGCTGAAGGACCCGCCCCCCCTGGGCTACATCCCCTTCGGCTCCACCAACGACTGCGCCACCACCTTCCACCTGCCCCGGAAGCCCCGGGAGGCCGCCCTGGTGGCCGCCGGCACCGGCGTGCCCGTCCCCATCGACACCGGCCGGCTCAACGGCAAACCTTTCATCTATGTGGCCGCCTTCGGGGCTTTTACCAAGGTAGCCTACGACACCCCCCAGGAGCTGAAAAACACCTTCGGCCACCTGGCCTATATCTTTGCCGGCATCGCCTCCCTGCCCACCATCGCCCCCTACCATATGACGGTGGAGTACGACGGTCAGAGCCTGGAGGACGACTTCTACTTCGGCATGGTGAGCAATTCCCAGTCCATCGGCGGTATGAAGCCCCCCAAGGTGGACCGGGTGGTGCTGGACGACGGCCTGTTCGAGGTCACGCTGGTGAAAAAGCCCCTCAGTCTGACTGACCTCACCGACGGACTCCAGGCTCTGGTCAACCTGTCTCCGGCCGACCGGTCCGGAGTTCTGGTCCAGCTCCAGGCCCGGCAGCTCACCTTCACCTGCGGGCAGCCCATCCCCTGGACGGTGGACGGGGAGTTCGGCGGCAGCCAGACCGTCAACCATGTGGAAAACTGCCAGAAGGCACTGAGGATCATCCGGTAAGCGCAAAAACACGGCCCCGGCGTCCCCATCGGGACGCCGGGGCTGTCTCATGTCACCGGTCCTGCTGCCAATTCTGATGCCGGGGCATTTCGTCCAGAGCCTTGGAAATGTCGATCTCCTCGGCGTCGCTCCACAGCCGCTCCAGGTCGTAGAACTTCCGGGCCTCGTCGGTGAAGACGTGGACCACCACCGCCGAGAAGTCCATCAGCAGCCAGGCGCCGCCGTGGTGGCCCTCGATGTGGTGGGCGCGCTCGCCGTTGTTCTCCGCCGCCTCCTCGCAGGCGTCGGACATGGCCTTTACCTGGGTGTTGGAGGTGGCGGTGCAGATGACGAAGTAGTCCGCCAGGGTGGTGATCCCCTCCGTTTTCAGCACCTTGATGTCGCCGCCCTTTTTGCTGTCCAGCGCTCTGGCCAGCAGGATCGCCAGCTCATAGGATCCCATCTGTCTTGCTCCTTTCTTATCGCTCCATCAGGCAACGGCCTGGAGCATATCCTCCGGGTCCGGCCCGCCGGACCCGCTGTCCTGAATATCCGGCGAGGGATCGGGGAAGACGTCGCCGGGGTCGATGTCGCCGATGTCCCCCGGAACGGTCCCGGAGCCGTCCGCCGTACCGGGGTCTTCCGGGCCGTCCGGCTCGTCGGGTTCCTCCGGCTGAGGCTTGGGGACATAAACCTGGGCCACCGCCGGATCGGCCAGCGTGCCGTTGGTCACCCCGTAGCCGCCCCCCCGCTTTTTATACATCAGCTGCAAATCGCTGCTCCTGATCTCGTCCAGGTAGGGGTTGAGGCCGTCGTTGAGCAGCTCCAGCAGCTCCTCCTCCCGGGCCAGCGCCAGGGCCGCTCCGTCATACGCCACATTGTCGTATGGCATGGAGACAAACTTCACGTCGTTCTCCACATCCATCCCGGCCGCCAGCTGGGCAAAGGCCAGGATATTGCCCACCGTCAGGTCGGTGTTCACGTTGTCCATGAAGATATCCGCCAGGGTAGGCAGCTTGAGCATGATCTCCGGGGTGAGGCACTTTTTCAGCACGGCGGTGAGGAAGTCCCGCTGGATCTGGGTGCGCCCACTGTCTCCCAGCACCACCTTGTTGGAGGCGTCCTTGTTGCTCTTGCGGAAGCGGATGACCTCCATGGCGTCCTGGCCGTCCAGCACCCGCAGCCCCTTCTTCTGATGGATGTGCAGGTCCTGGTAGGGGTCGTCGTAATCCATGTCGAAGGGGACCTCAAATTCCACCCCGCCCACGGCGTCTACCAGCCGGCCGATGGCCTCCCACTCCACCATCACGTAGAAATCCGGGTAGACGCCGGTGAGGCGGCTGACCTCCTTTTTCAGGGCGGTCATGCCGTTGGCCACCCGCTCCTTCTCGCTCAGCTTCCGGTCCCCCATGTTTCGGGCAAACACCACGTTCAGCCGCTTCTGAGCCCCACGCTTGGCGCTGGTGTTGGTCATGGTGTCCCGCAACAGGCTGATGGCGCCGATCTTCTGCTCCCTGGTGTCGTAGGTAATCAGCATCATGGTGTCCGTCGCCCCGCTGACCACGTCCCGGCCCACCAGCAGGAAGGTGTAGTACCCCTCCTTCCGGCCGCTCCTGGTCACCTCAGGCAGCTGCGCCCCCTCGTAGGACACGTCTCCCGGCTGGCCGGGCTGACTCTGGGAGGTGCTCCCGTTGGGCGGGGAGACAGTTCCCGGGGGTTCGGGCACGTTGGGCAGCCTGATCCAGGACCGGAGGAACAGCGTGATCCCCACGATCAGGACGGCCAGCACCGCCAGCACCTGACACAGCCGGTAGCGCAGCTTTGCCCCCCGGTCCAGACCGGCCACCCAGGCCCGATACCGGGTCCACCAGCCTGCTGGAGCCTGATCCTCTCTCTTTCCCCTCTGTCTGTTATATTCGCTCATGAATCTTTATCCCTCAGTCGTCACGGCCTGCTCCCGCAGCCATGCCTGGGCCCGGAGCGTGCTTTTGTGTATCGGAAGGCCGCGGTCCTTCATCTCCTGGATGGTGGTCTCCACCCCCAGCAGCAGAGCCTTGTCCAGATCGGTGTAGGCCAGCTCCCGCAGCCGCTCCACCCCCTCGAAGGAGCGGTTGGGCTCCATGTAGTCGGCCACGTAGAGGATCTTCTCCAGGGTGGTCATATCCTCCTTGGCGGTGGTGTGCCAGAAGATAGCCTCATATACCTCATCAGGTTCTCCAAAAACGTGGCGGGCGATACACGCCCCCGTCTTGGAGTGGAGCAGCTTTAAGGCCGAACGCTCCAGATCGTCCAGGGGCACGCCGTACCGTTCGCACAGAGCCAGGTGCTCCTCCCCCGTCAGGTACTTGGTGCAGTCGTGCAAAATGCCCGCCCGGCGGGCGTGGTCCTCGTCGGCCCCCCAGCGCCGGGCCAGACGGACCGCCTCCTCCTCGGTGCCCCGGATGTGTCGCACCCGTTTCTGCATCACCATGGAGTAGGAGCAGGCCCGCAGCTCCGGGATGTCCAGGTGCTTCAGATCGGCGCGGGTCCCGTAGAGGCCGTTCATCAGAATGTATCCGTAGACCGCGGGGTAGAGGTACTTTCCACCCTCCCCTGACCCCAGCAGCTCCCGCAGGCGGGTGGAGGAGATGTTCACCAGCCCGGGCAGGGTGATGGTGGTGATTTTCGCCCCCGTGAAGGTCTTTTCCAGGTGCTCCCGCTGGGGGGCGAAGACCGCCTCCGTGTCCTGCTCGCTGCGGCCGAAGGCGCACACACCCGCCAGCTTTAAAATGGTCCCGGGGTCGTGCCACAGATGGAGGGTGAGGAACATGTCCGTCCCCATGAGCAGCCACAGCTCGGCATCGGGGTACTGTTCCCGCAGGGCCGCCAGGGTGTCGGAGGTGTAACTCTTACCCGCCCGGTCCAGCTCCATGGAGGAGACCTCCGCCACCTCGGGCAGCAGGAGTGCGTCGGCCATCTTCTCCGCCATGGCCAGCCGGTGCTCCGGGGCCGGAGTGTTCTCGGGCAGCTCCTTGTGGGGCGGGATGGCCGCCGGGATGATGAGCAGCTTGTCCAGGCCCAGCGCCTCAATCGCCGCCCGGGCCGCCGCCAGATGCCCCAGATGGGGTGGGTTGAAGGTTCCGCCAAAAATGCCGATTTTCATTGGGAACACCACCTTTGTTTGATACCAGCTCCGCCGGCGCTTATGTCTCCAAAGGAAGCAGGGCTGATAGCTCCTGCCACAGCTTGCCGCCGTCGCGAATGTTCCACTTCGTATTGCCGACCCCGGTGTAGGCGAAGGCATGCTCCGGGGCGGCTACGATATGCCAGCGGTCAGGGCCTTCATCGCAAAGCACGCCCAGGAGGATCATGTCCTCCTCAACAGGGTAACTGCCCATCCCGCCACCGGAGCGATCCCGCTGATAGCGGCCGAGAACATCCAGCACCGTTTCCTGATCCAGAAAATCCGTCACATCCGCTTCATGGTCCGGCGAGGTCCCACCCTCATAGACCGTTGCATAGTATACGCGGTGCGCCTCTGCCCCGTCCAGCAAGGGGCTAGGCCAGAACCACCATGCGAGGGCCGCCCCTACCGCAGCAGCCAGCAGGAGCACGACAACGAGAATCGTCCGCTTTTTCTGTTTCGGCATGTCGGTCCTCCTTTCACGGGCGGGCGCACAATGTGCGCCCCCACGATTATTTACGCTTTCTTCTTGTCCGCCACCAGCACGATCTTATCCTTTTTGTCCTTCTTATGGCTTGGACGGTACAAAACAAATTTTGTTCCGATCACCTGGACAATTTCGCTTCTCGTGAGGGGGGCCAGCTCCTCTGCCGCCTCCCGGGCCGACATCAGTGAGTTCTCCAGCACCCTGCCCTTGATGAGCTCCCGGGCCTCCAGGGCGTCGTTGGCCTGCTTGACCAGGTTGTCCCCGATGCCGTCCTTGCCCACGATCAGGATGGTGTCGATGCTGTTGGCCAGGCCCCGCAGCTGGGCCCGCTGTTTGCTTGTTAAATCCATGTCGTCCTCACAAACTCCATTCCGCTCCGTCCGCCTTTCGGCGGACATCCGCTCCATTGCGTTGCTCGTCCTCTCCAAAACGGGCCCGCTTCGCTGGGCTCCGTTTTGGGGCCGCCTTCGGCGGCTCATTTATTCAAATACTCCTCCAGCTTTTCCTTAAAAGCCTCCAGCGCCTTCCCCCGGTGGGAGATGGCGTTCTTTTCGTCGGCGGTGAGCTGGGCAAAGGTCTTTTTCAGCTCCGGGACAAAGAACACCGGGTCGTAGCCGAAGCCGCCCTCCCCCATGGGGGCGTAAGCGATGGTGCCGGGGCACTCCCCACGGGCGGAGAGCACGTCGCCGTTGGGGAAGCAGCAGGTGATGACGCTGACGAACTTCGCCGCCCGGGTCATCTGCCCGCGCATGTTGTTCAGCAGGAGCTGATACCGCTGGACGTCGTCCAGGCCCTCGCCGCCGTACCGGGCGGAGTACACCCCCGGGGCCCCGTTGAGGCAGTCCACGCACAGGCCAGAGTCGTCGGCAATGGCGGGCAGGCCGCTGGCCTCCATGACGGCCCTGGCTTTCAGCAGGGAGTTCTCCTCAAAGGTGGTCCCCGTCTCCTCCACCTCCAGGTCCACCCCAGCCTCCGCCTCGGAGCAGACCTCGATCCCCAGGTGGGACAGGATGTCGTTCATCTCCACCAGCTTTTTAGCGTTCTTACTGGCCAGCACCAGCTTCATACAGCTTTCCCCCTTATTCTACCATATTTTCTCTGTGTGTCTATTGATATTCTATTAATTTTTTTGCGCGGGGACGAATTGTCCGGTTATTTCGTCACCTATATTTTCAATACGCAGACTGGCTCCATCCGATAGCAGAAAATTCAGTCCCCGGAGGCCAAAACTGTCGGTAAACGGGATTATTTCCTCCACAACTCCACCGAAAGCCTGTTTCACCGGGGTATATTCCCTCCAACTCAAATCTTCGGACCACCAATCCATTTTTTCCGCTGCGCGCTGCCGCTCATCGAACCATACAGGCCGGTCAGTATGCAGAATATCATTCCAGCCCACCGCCAGCTTATTTTCACAGCTCACATTGACCGACAGGGTCCCGCTGGACAACTGGACAAGCATGGGGGCGTCCTCAAACCAGCCTTCCGCAATCTCATCCCACACGGCCCACACCTGACACAGCCTGTCGCCCGCCAGCTTTCGCAGCAGCTCTCCCCACAGGGTCAGGAACTCCTTGGAAGCGGTAAAATACCGGTACGGATGATTGGATAACGACATCTCATTCCCTCAAATCAGCGCCTGGGCAAATTCCTGTACATCGAAGGGCCGCAAATCGTCGATGCCCTCGCCCACCCCGGCGTACTTCACGGGGACGCTCAGCTCTTTGGCAATGGCAATGGCGATGCCCCCTTTGGCGGTGCCGTCCAGCTTGGTGAGGACGATGCCGGTGATCCCCGCCGCCTCCTTGAACTGCTTGGCCTGAATGAGCCCGTTCTGGCCGGTGGTGGCGTCCAGCACCAGCAGGGTCTCCCTGGCGCAGCCGGGCAGCTCCCGGTCTATCACCCGGGAAATTTTGTTCAGCTCGTTCATCAGATTCTGCTTGTTGTGCAGCCGCCCGGCGGTGTCCACCAGGACCACGTCGGCGTTTCGGGCCTTGGCGGCGGACATGGCGTCGAAGACCACGGCGGCGGGGTCGGCTCCCTCGTGCTGTTTGATGATGTCCACCCCCGCCCGGCCGGCCCAGATGGTGAGCTGCTCGGCGGCGGCGGCCCGGAAGGTGTCGGCGGCACAGAAGAGCACCTTCTTCCGCTGATCCCGGAGCTGGTGACCGATTTTGCCGATGGTGGTGGTCTTGCCTACCCCGTTCACCCCGATGAACAGCACCACCGAGGGGCGGGTAGACAGGTCCAAAGAAACGTCCCCGGCGGACAGGGCGTCGGCGATGACCTGCACCATCACCTCACGGGCCCCCTCCACCGTCTTCACGCCCTCCGCCTTCACCCGGCGGCGCAGCTCCTCCACCAGCTCCAGCGTCACGTCCATCCCGGTGTCGGCCAGGATCAGGGACTCCTCCAGCTCGTCGTAGAAGTCGTCGGTGAGCTCCGAGCCGAGGCCGGAGAAAATATTGATCTTTTTCAGCTTGTCAAAAAAACCCATGGGTCTTTCTCCTTATTGTTCAATTTTTTCTCCGCAGTAAGGGCAAAACTGCCCCCACTGGAAGCTCTCGGGCAGCCCCTTGCCGCAGTGGACGCAGAAGCTGGGGGCCTCCGCCTCCCCCTGGCTGGTGTCGGGGGCACTCTGGCTGGCGGAGACAGCGGGTGTACCGGTCAGGTGGCTCTGGGGGATGGCCTCCTCCAGAAACCGGAACACCAGCTTAACGCCTATGAACAGCACAATAATCAGGAGTATGCCGCCAATGATTATTTTCCAGTCGCTCGATTTCTTCTCGTTGTCGTTCATCGGATATTCAGCTCTTTCTCCACATCGTTCAGGTTGATGGTGAGCATCCGGCTCACCCCCTGCTCCTGCATGGTGACGCCGTAGAGGACATCGGCCTC
The DNA here is from genome assembly GCA_947649625.1 of uncultured Bacillota bacterium. GTDB lineage: Bacteria > Bacillota > Clostridia > Oscillospirales > Oscillospiraceae > Lawsonibacter. The sequence continues at coordinate 15,185 of CANSSJ010000033.1, forward strand.
CTCCATGGTGCCCCGGCGGTGGGTGATGACGATAAACTGGGTTTTTGCCGACATGTTCCGCATATACCGGGCGAATTTCACCACATTGTTATCGTCCAGGGCGGCCTCGATCTCGTCCATCACCACAAAGGGGGTAGGCCGGACCTTCAAAATGGCGAAGTACAGGGCGATGGCCACGAAGGCCTTCTCGCCGCCGGACAGCAGGGTGATGATTTTCAGCGCCTTGCCGGGAGGCTGCACCTTGATCTCGATGCCGCAGTTGAGGATGTCCTCCGGGTCCTCCAGCTCCAAGGTGGCCTTGCCGCCCCCGAAGAGCTCCAGGAAGGTCTGGCCGAAAGCCTCGTTGATGGTGGCAAACTCCCGCTGGAAGATGGTCTTCATCTCGTTGGTGATGCCGGCGATGATCTCCTCCAGCTCCTTTTTGGCCTTGTCCACGTCGTCCCGCTGGTCGGTGAGGTAGGTGTACCGCTCGTTCACCCGCTGGAACTCGTCGATGGCCCCCACGTTCACATTTCCCAGGCCGGAGATGGACCGTTTCAGCTCGGCGATCCGGCGGCTGGCCTTGGGGACCGACTCGATCTCCACCCGCTGCTGGCGGGCGGCCTCGTGGCTGAGCTCGTAGGTCTCCCACAGCTTGTCCAGGAGCTGCTTCTCCTCCAAGGAGGCGGCCACCTTTTTCTGCTCCAGCCGGGAGACCTCCCCCTCGGTGCGCAGCAGCTCCTCGTTCAGGGACTGGCTCTCCCGGGTGGCCTTCACCCGCCGGCCCTCCAGGTCGATCTTCTCCTGGTTCAGCCGGGAAACGGCCTCGTTTTGGGCCTGATTCTCCCTTTGCAGGGCGGCCAGCGCCCCCTGTTTTTCCTCGATCTCCCGGGTAAAGCCCAGATTTTTCTGTTCGTATTCGTCCATCAGCGCCCGGCTCTGGTCCCGGTCCCCGGCCATGCTGGCCTTGAGGTTTTCCAGCTCGGTGAGGCCGGAGCGGGTGGCCTCCCGCTCCGCCTCCAGGGCGGCCTGGGCGGCAGTGAGGGCGGCCACCTCCTGAGCGATGCGGGCGGAGCGCTCCTGGACCTCGGTCTGACCTTTGGCCTTGCCCTCGGCCTCGCTCTTGAGGGCGGCGGCCTCCCCCTCCAGAGCCTGGATGCGGTTCCGGGCCGCCTGGGTATCGGTCTCGATCTGGGCGGCCCGGCTTTTGAGCTGCTCCAGCTCCTCCCGCTGGCCCTCCCCCTGGCGCTCCAGGTCGGCGGTCACGCTCCGGCGGTGAGACAGCTCTCCCTCCGCCTTGAGAATGGCGTCCTCCCAGGTGCGCAGCTGGGCCTGGGCGGTCTCCAGCTCGTAGGCGGCGGCGGTGCTCTCCCGCTCCGCCTCAGAGACCGCTTTCACCACCTCCGCCACCCGGGCACGAATTTCGGTGAGCTGCTTGTTCAGCCGCTCCAGCTCGTTGGCCCGGCTGAGGATTCCGGCGCTCCGGCTGGCGGAGCCGCCCGTCATGGAGCCGCCGGGATTGAGGACCTGGCCGTCCAGGGTGACGATGCGGAATTTATAGCCGTACTTCCTGGCGGCGGCAATGGCGGCGTCCAGGTTCTCCATGACCGCCACCCGGCCCAGCAGGTTAGAGAAGACGTTCTGATATTTGGGGTCGAAGGAGATGAGCCGGTCGGCCACCCCCACAAAGCCGGGCTCTCTTTCCAGCTCCTGCGCCTCCCGGAGGGAGCCCGGGCGGATGGAGCTGAGGGGCAGGATGGTGGCCCGTCCCCCGTCCCGGCGCTTCAAATACTGGATGACGGCCTTGCCGTCCTCCTCCCGGTCCACCACGATGTTCTGCATAGCCCCGCCCAAGGCGGTTTCAATGGCCACGGTGTACCGGTCGGGCACCTTCAGCAATCCGGCCACCGGGCCGTGGATGTTTTGGAGGGTCCCTCGCTGGGCCTCGTTCATCACCAGCTTGACCGCCTTGGCGTAGCCCTCGTGCTCCTTCTCCATCTCGGTCAGCAGCTTAATCCGGGAGGTGAGGGCATTCTCCTCCATCTGCAGCTTCATGTGGGCGTCCTTGGCCTGATCCCACTTCTTTTTTCGGGAATCCATCCGCAGCTGGTAGCCCTGGATGACGTTTTTGACCGCGTCCCGCTCCTCCACCGCGTCGTCATATTTCCGTTGGGCGGCGCGGCTCTCCTTTTGAGCCTCCTCCAGCCGGTCCTCCAGCTCGTTGGCCTCCCGGCGGACGGTCCCGTCCCGGTCCATGACCTCCTGGGCGGCGGCGGCCAGGGCGGACAGCAGGGCCTTGGCCTCGGCGGCCCCGGCGGTGCCCAGGTCGGCCTGGGCCCGCAGCTCCTCCAGTTCCCTGGCCAGGGTGCCGGCGGAGCGGGCAGCCTCCTCCCCCTCCCGGCTCTTGGCGGTAAGGGCGGACCGGCCCTGGGCCAGCTGGGATTCAATCTCGGCCAGGCGGGCCTTCCGCTGCTCGATCTGCTCGGCCAGGGAGCCCTCCCGACCCTCCTGCTGCTCCAGGTCGGCCTTGATGCGCTGGGCAGACTCCAGGTTGTGCTGGATGTTGCTCTTCAACACGGCGATGGCGGATTCCAGCTCGTTGGCCTGGGCCTGGCGGCCCTGCATCTCGAAGCGCAGCCGGTCGGCCTCCACGTCCTTGTCCCGCATTTCCTCAGAATATTTTTCGGCGGCGGCGTAGGCCTTCTCCTGGGCGACCCGGACCTCTTCCTTCCGGCGGGCGGCCTCCTGATAGTCGGCCTCCAGCTTGATATTGTTAGCCCGGATGCGCTCCAGAGTATCCAGCCAGACGGAGATCTCCAGCGTGCGCAGCTCGTCCCGGAGGACCAGAAACTTTTTCGCCTTCTCGCTCTGCTCCCGGAGGGGCTCTACCTGGAGCTCCAGTTCGGAAATTTTGTCGTTGATGCGCACCAGGTTCTCGTCGGTGCGCTCCAGCTTGCGTTCCGCCTCCTCCTTCCGGTGGCGGAAGCGGGAGATGCCGGCGGCCTCCTCAAAGACCTCCCGGCGGTCGGCGGACTTCACCGACAGGATCTCGTCGATGCGGCCCTGGCCGATGATGGAGTAGCCCTCCCGGCCCAGGCCGGTGTCCATGAACAGCTCGTTCACATCCTTCAGGCGGACGGACCGGCGGTTGATGTAGTACTCGCTCTCCCCGGAGCGGTAGTACCGCCGGGTGACCATCACCTCGGACTCCTCCATGTCAAAGATGTGGGAGGTGTTGTCCAGCACCAGGGACACCTCGGCATAGCCCGTCTGCTTCCGCTTGGCCGTGCCGCCGAAGATCACGTCCTCCATCTTGCCCCCCCGCAGAGCGCGGGTGGACTGCTCCCCCATCACCCAGCGGATGGCGTCGGAGATGTTGGACTTGCCCGAGCCGTTGGGGCCCACAATGGCAGTGATGTCCTCGCCAAAGGTGAGCACCGTCTTGTCGGGGAAGGACTTGAAGCCCTGGATTTCCAATGCTTTTAAATACAATCAGGACACCTCGTATCTGCTATGGGGCCGTCCGCCTGCCCCCATCTGAGCATAACAATAGATGTTACATTATACCAAAAGGCCGGAAAAAATGCAATTGGAATTTCAGCGGCCAACATGGTGAATTTTTTTAAAAAAGGGGTTGATTTTTTTTCCAGAGCGTGGTATCATACATAAGCTGTCTGTTGTGACGCAATGGTAATTTCCGGGTGTGGCGAAGTTTGGTATCGCGCTTGAATGGGGTTCAAGAGGCCGCTGGTTCGAATCCAGTCACTCGGACCATTGAAAACCCTCGCATTCGTCGAGAATGCGAGGGTTTTTCTTTGTTTTGCCCGATTTTACGTCGAAAAAACTGAGATGATCTTTGTGAAAAGTCGCCGCGAACAATATAGCGTCCGCGGCGACGTGGTGCCGGTGGGGGGACTCGGACCCCCACGCTGTCGCCAGCGGCGGATTTTGAGTCCGCTACGTCTACCAATTCCATCACACCGGCCGGTGCGAAAGATATTATACACAATATTTCCCCGCTTGGCAAGAGTGAAAATGAAAAATCCCAGCTACACCCGATCCGGCGGACATCAAACTGTCAGCCGGAAAATCTCGTCCTGATAAAACGCGATTTTCTTCTCCAGCTTGTCCAGGTGCTCCGCCCACTTTTTCTGCTGCTCCAGCACATATGCTCTGTGCTCCTCCAGCATAGCCAGCCGCTCTGGCATGGTCGGCGGCCCCTGGTAACGCAGTTCGGCGTAACGCCGGATGTCCCGCAGGAGCATTCCGGTCTCCTTCAGCCGGCAGATGAAGCCCACCCATTCCGCATCTCTCTCGTCATAGGCCCGTCTTCCGCCCCTGTCCCGGGGGACACATATAAGTCCTTTTTTCTCATAATACCGCAGCGCGCTTTCGGTCAGCCCCGTTTTCCGGGCCATCTCTCCAATTGTCATATTTCACCTCAAAAACCCTTGACTTGAACTATAGTCCAAGTTGTACCCTCCTAATTATAGCGTAGAAGGGAGGTGAAATCAAATGGAACAGACACGGTTTCAGCGGGGATGGGAGCTGCTGAGGCAGGTGGACGATACAGGCGGCGAAGCTGTTGTCAACTCTCTGGAGGAGATTGCCCCCGACCTGGGCCGCTACATCGTGGAGTTTGCCTTTGGCGACGTCTACGCCCGGGAGGGACTGTCCCTCCAGGAACGGGAGCTGGTGACCATCGTCAGCCTCCTCACCGCCGGCGGGTGCGAGCCCCAGTTGAGGGTCCATCTCCACGGCGCGCTGAATGTGGGCGTCCCCCGGGAGAAAATTGTGGAGTCCCTCATCCACTGCGTCCCCTATGTGGGCTTCCCCCGGGTACTTAACGCGGTCTTCGTCGCTAAGGAGGTCTTCGCGGCCCGGGAAGGCTAAACGAGATCCCGGAGAGCCAGTCTCTCCGGGATTTCCTCGTTACACCAATCTTACCTTCACCTCGTCTCCCTGCGCCGAGACGCACAGAGTATCCCCCTTCTTGAGCCGGCCGGCCAGCATCAGATCGGCGGCGGGGTCCTCCACCAGGGAAGCGATGGCCCGGCGGAGGGGGCGGGCGCCGTACTCCCGGCTGCTCCCCTTGCCGGCCAGGAGGGGGATCGCCCCCTCCTCCACCGCCATGTTGATGCCCAGCTTGTCCAGCCGCTTCCGGGTCTCGCTTAAAAGCTGGCGGGTGATGGCGTTCAGGGTGGGGCCGTCCAGGGGGTGGAAGACCAGGGTGGCGTCCAGCCGATTGAGAAACTCGGGGGCGAAGGTGTTGGAGGCGTCGGACAGCACCGCCCGCTCCAGCTCCTCACGCTCGGCCTCCCCGCCGGCGTTGAAGCCCAGACGGCGGCCCTTGGCGAAGCGCTGGGCCCCCAGGTTGGAAGTCATCACCAGCACCGTATTCCGGAAGTCGGTTTTCCGGCCCTGGGCGTCGGTGAGCACCCCCTCCTCCATCACCTGGAGGAGCACCGACCACACGTCCCGGTGGGCCTTCTCCAGCTCGTCCAGCAGCACCACCGACCAGGGGTTCCGCCGCACCCGCTCGGTGAGCTGTCCCCCCTCCTCGTGGCCCACGTAGCCGGGAGGGGAACCCAGCAGGCGGGAGACGGTGTGGGCCTCCATATACTCGGACATATCGAAGCGGAGCAGGGCCTCCTCGCTGCCGAAGAGGGCCGCGGCCAGGGAGCGGCACAGCTGGGTCTTGCCCACCCCGCTGGGGCCCAGCAGGAGGAAGCAGCCCACCGGCCGGCGGGGGTCCTTCAGGCCCAGCCGGCCCCGGCGGATGGCCTTTACCACCGTGTCCACCGCTTTGTCCTGGCCCAGGAGCCGGCGGCGCAGGGCGGCGTCCAGCTGGGCCAGTGCCTTCTTGTCCGCCTCGTCAGGGTCATCGACCGGCACCCCCGTCCACTGGGACAGCACCGCCCGGATGTGGTGGGGCTCCACGGCAAACTGGCCCTGGCCTGACTGCCACTTCTGGCGTTCCCCCTCCAGCTCCCGCTTGAAGTCCCGCTCCACGTTGCGCAGGATGGCCGCCTGCTCGAAGTCCTGGCGGCGGACCGCGTCGGCCAGCTGCTTTCCCGCCTGGGACACCCGGCCCTCCAGCCGCTGGAGCTCGGGGGGCAGGGCCCTGCCGGACAGCCTGGCCTGGGCCGCCGCCTCGTCCACCAGGTCGATGGCCTTGTCCGGCAGGAACCGCTGGGGCAGGTAGCGGCAGGACAGGTCCACCGCCGCCTCCAGGGCGCCGTCCGAGATGATCAGGTGGTGGTGGGCCTCGTACCGGCCCCGGAGGCCCTGCAAAATCTCCAGGGTCTCCGCCCGGGAGGGCTCCTTCACGGTCACGGGCTGAAAGCGCCGCTCCAGGGCGGCGTCCTTCTCGATATATTTGCGGTACTCGTCGATGGTGGTGGCCCCGATGACCTGGAGCTCCCCCCGGGAGAGGGCGGGCTTGAGGATGTTGGCGGCGTCGATGGCTCCCTCGGCGCTGCCCGCCCCCACGATGGTGTGGAGCTCGTCGATGAAGAGGATGATGTTCCCCGCCCGGCGGACCTCGTTGAGAACATGCTTCAGCTTCTCCTCAAACTCCCCCCGGTACTTGGTGCCCGCCACCATGGCGGACAGGTCCAGGGCGTAGATTCGCCTGCCCAGCAGGTGCTGGGGGGCGTTGCCGTCGGCGATGGCAATGGCCAGCCCCTCCACCACCGCCGTTTTGCCCACGCCAGGCTCGCCGATGAGGGCGGGATTGTTCTTGGTCCGGCGGGAGAGAATCTGAATGAGCCGCCCCAGTTCCTCCTTCCGGCCGATCACCGGGTCCAGACGGCCCTCGGCGGCCATGCGGGTCAGGTCCCGGGCGCACTGGTCCAGCTGGCGGGTGTCGCCGTTGGGCCGGGCCTCCGGCTCTCTGGCCCGGGGCTTGGGGGCCGGGCTCTCCTCCCCGCCCAGGGAGGCTGACACCGTCCGGTACAGGCCCTCGGCCTCCACTCCGCAGCTGGCCAGCAGCCGGGCGGCGCCGCTGCCCTTTGTCCGCAGCAGGCCCAGCAGCAGGTGTTCCGAATTGACCGCCCCTCCGCCCAGACGGTGGCTCTCCTCCACCGCCCCCTGGATGGCCAGACAGCAGTTGGGTGTGAGCCCCTGGTGGATGGAGCGGGCAGGCACCCCCGTCCCCACCCGCTGGACAATGGCGGAGCGCAGATTGCGGCTGTCCGCCCCCGCCCGGCGCAGAGCCATGGCGGCGGGGCTGAACTCCTGGCCGGCCAGGCCCAGCAGCAGGTGCTCGCTGCCCACATAGCTGTGCCCCAGGCGGGCGGCGTTCTCCTGGGCCAGACGGATGGCCCCCAGGGCGGTGGATGTGAATTG
>CANSSJ010000034.1 GCA_947649625.1 uncultured Bacillota bacterium
CCCGAGGCCCGGGTCACCGGCTTCAAGGAGGTCACCCGCACCAGCTTCTGCCACGTTCTCAACGCCCGGGCCACCGGCCACAAGTACGCCCAGGCCATGGGACGCAAGTATGAGGACATGAATCTGGTGGTGGCCCACCTGGGGGGCGGTATCTCGGTGTCCGCCCACTGCCGCGGGCGGATCATCGACTCGGTGTCGGACGACGCCGGCCCCTTCTCCCCCGACCGGGGGGGCAGCCTGAACATGCTCTATGTGCTGGACATGTGCTACTCAGGAAAATACACCAAGGCGGAGATGCTGAAAAAGCTCCGGGGCGAGGGGGGCATGTCCGCCCTGCTGGGCACCCACGACTGCCAGGAGGTGGAGCGGCGCATCGCCCAGGGGGACGAGTGGGCCGCCCTGGTCTATCAGGCCCAGGCTCTCCAGATTGCCAAGGGAATCGGCACCATGCTGGCCTGTTTTACCGAACTCATCGACGCAGTTGTCCTCACCGGAGGGCTGGCCAACTCCAAGATGCTCACCGGGAAGGTCATCGACTACCTGCACAATCTCTGCCGGGTGGTGGTCATCCCCGGGGAGAACGAGATGGAGGCCCTGGCCCTGGGCGGACTGCGCATCCTGCGGGGGGAGGAGGAGGTCCATCAGTACCGCCCCGTCTGCCCCATCACACAGGGGCGATGAGGTGTTCAAATATCGTACAGATATCGCCCTGTATGGGCGCGCGGCCTTGACAACGCCGGTGTAATTGCTATAATGTGTTGGAAATTAGTACGCCCGGCCGTGGCGTGCGGTAAAGCAAAAGAAGGGATGTCTGATGAAACACAGAAAAATGGGTCTGGTTCTGTGGATCGCGGTGGTGCTGGCGCTGCTGGCGGGCGCGCTGCTGGTGGGTTCAGCCGGCCGGACGGAGAGCGTGCAGGAGGCGATGCGGGACGCCGTGCTGCACAACATAAACCAGATCAGTCTCTTTGGGATGAAAGCGGTCAACCCCGGCCTGATCTCCGCCTTCCTGGTCACGGCGGCCCTGCTTCTGGCGGCGACCCTGATCAGGCTGCTGGCGGTCCCACGGTTCCAGTACAGACCGGGAAAGCTCCAGCTTGTGCTGGAGGAGGTGGTGGGTCTGTTCGACGGCATGGCCAGGTCCAGCAGTCCCCACCGGTTCCGGTTTGTAGGAGCCTATATTTTTGCCGCCGGGTCCTTTATTTTTGTGGGAACGCTCTTTGAACTGCTGGGTCTTCAGGCTATCACAGTCCACGGACACCCCATTACTCTGCCCGCGCCTCTGTCCGACGTCAACGCCGCCATCGCTCTGGGCACCCTGTCCTACCTGGTGATTCTCTCAGGAGGCGTCGCCGCCAACGGGATAAAGGGAGTGGGGAAGACCCTGAAGGAGTTCTCCCTGCCCATCTCCATGAGCTTCCGTCTCTTCGGCGCGCTGCTCAGCGGGCTGCTGGTGACCGAGCTGGTTTACTATTATGTAAACCTGAGCTTTGTGCTCCCGGTGATCGTGGGCGTACTCTTCACCCTGCTCCACGCGCTGATCCAGACCTATGTGCTCACCATGCTCACCTCGCTGTACTACGGAGAGGTGTCGGAGCGCAGCGAACCGAAAAAGAAAAAAGTGCGGACCGCACAGATATAAAATTGGGGGTTTTTATGATGAAACAGCTGATGAAAAGAATTTTAGTCCTGACCGGGGTCCTGGTTCTGGCCCTGTCTTTGGCCGCGCCTGCCCTGGCCGCCGGCGAGTCCGATTCTCCGGAGGCCGCCTCTCAGGTCCAGGAGGACAACACCATCGGGCTGAAGGCCATCGCGGCGGGCGTCGCCGTGGGCATCGCCGCCGCGGGCGGCGCTGTGGGCATGGGCCTGGCTACCGCCAAGTCCACCGAGAGCATTGCCCGCCAGCCCGAGGCGGAAGGAAAGGTCCGCACCACCCTGATGCTGGGCCTGGTCTTTATTGAGACGGCCATCATCTATGCCCTGCTGGTGGTCATTCTCATTATCTTCGTATTGTAAGGCAGGTGGGAAGTATGCCGCTGAATATTGATTGGCAGCAGATCCTGCTGCACTGGATGAATCTGGCCATCCTCACCGGCGGGCTGTATTTCCTGCTCTATAAGCCGGTCAGGGAGTTTATGGACAAGCGGGAGGAGCATTACCGCCAGCTGGACCGGGAGGCGGCCGACAAGCTGGCCCAGGCCGAACAGGTCAAGGCGGAGTATCAGGCCAAGCTGGACGGCGCCGAGGAGGAGGTCCGCCAGATGAAGGCCAGAAGCCAGCAGTCCGTTCAGAAGTCCGCCGAGGAGCAGCTGGCCCAGGCCCAGAACCAGGCCAGACAGATCATTGCCCACGCTCAGGCGGAGGCGGAGCACAGCCGGGAGCGGGTGCTGAAGGAGTCCCAGCGGGAGCTGCGGAAGCTGGCCGCCCAGGCAACCAAAAAGCTGGCCTTCCACGCCGATCCCTTCGACCAGTTCCTGGACCTGGCGGAGGAGGAGGAAGAGTATGAGGAGTGACAGAAGCGGCCTGACGGCGGAGCTGCGTAGCGCGAAAGAGCCGACCCAGGAACAGCAGCGCCGTTTCGCCGAGTTTCTCTCCAGAAAATACCGGCGCAGGATCCCCCTGCGGTGGGAACAGGACGACTCGCTGCGCTCGGGGTTCCAGCTCCGGGTGGGCTCCGACGTATACGACTGGAGCCTGAACGGCCGGGTCCGTCAGTTTCAGGACTACCTGCGCCAGATCCAGCCCGGGCAGGAGGAGCTGCTCCCCCTGATGCACCAGGCGGTGGAGGACTGGTCTCTGGCCGTGGTGCCCGAGGAGATCGGCACGGTGCTGACGGTGGACAGCGAGATCGCCGTGGTCAACGGGCTGGAGCACGCCCAGTACGGAGAGATCCTGGTCTTTACCTCCGGCGTGAAGGGAATGATTCAGGACCTGCGCCGGGGCAAGGCCAGCTGTATCATTTTTGGAGACGCGGAGGAGATCAGCGCGGGCAGCATTGTCCGCCGCACCAAGAAGACCGCCGGTATGCCGGTGGGCGAGCAGTTTCTGGGCCGGGTGGTGGACGCCCTGGGGGTCCCTGTGGACGGAAAGGGGCGCATCGAGGCCGAGAGCTATTTCCCTGTTGAGGCGCCCGCGCCCGGGATTCTGGACCGCCAGCCGGTGAATACTCCCATGGAGACCGGTCTGCTGACCATCGACTCCATGTTCCCCATCGGCCGGGGCCAGCGTGAGCTGATCATCGGCGACCGGCAGACGGGAAAGACCGCCGTGGCCGTTGACACCATCCTGAACCAGAAGGGCAAGGATGTGGTGTGCATCTATGTGGAAATTGGGCAGAAGACCAGCTCGGTGGCCCAGATGGTGGAGAATCTCAGCCGCCGGGGAGCCATGAGCTATACCTGCGTGGTCAGCGCCCCCGCGGGGGCCTCCGCCGCGCTGCAGTATATCGCCCCCTACGCCGGCTGCGCCCTGGGGGAATACTTTATGCGCCGGGGACGGGATGTGCTCATCGTCTACGACGACCTGTCCAAACACGCCATCGCCTATCGGGCTTTGAGCCTGCTGCTGGAGCGGTCCCCCGGCCGGGAGGCCTACCCCGGCGACGTGTTTTACCTTCACTCCCGCCTGCTGGAGCGGGCCGCCCACCTCAGCGACGAGCTGGGAGGGGGCAGCATGACCGCCCTGCCCATTGTGGAGACCCAGGCGGGGGACGTGTCCGCCTATATTCCCACCAACATCATCTCCATCACCGACGGTCAGATCTTCCTGGAGAGCGACCTGTTCTTCTCCGGCCAGCGGCCCGCCGTCAACGTGGGCCTGTCGGTGTCCCGGGTGGGCGGCGACGCCCAGACCAAGGCCATGAAAAAGGCTGCGGGCACCCTGCGTCTGGAGCTGGCCCAGTACCGGGAGATGGAGGTGTTCACCCAGTTCTCCAGCGATCTGGACGAGGCCACCAAGCGCCAGCTGGCCTACGGCCAGGGGCTGATGCGTCTGCTGCGCCAGCCCCAGTACGCCCCCTTCGCCCAACACCAGCAGGTGGTGATGCTGGTGGCCGCCCTGAACCATGTGATGCAGGACATCCCCCCGGAGCGGATCGAGGACTTCCGCGGCCGGCTGCTGGCTTATGTGGAGGAGGCGTCCCCCGACCTGTGCCGGCGGATCGATATGGCCGGGCTGCTTACCCCGGAGGACCGGGAGGAGATACTGGCCCTGTCCCGGAAATTCCTGACAGTCTTCCGGGACGGCGGGAAGAGAGGCGCCTGATATGGCCGGAACAAAGGAGATCAAGACCCATATCGAGAGCGTCCGGGAGACCCGGAAGATCACCAACGCCATGTATCTCATCGCCTCCACCAAGCTGCGCAAGGCCCGGGCGGAGCTGGACAACACCCGCCCCTATTTTAACGCGCTCCAGCGGGAGATCAAGCGGATCTTCCGCAAGGTGAGCGACGTGGAGAGCCCCTATTTTTACCCGGTTGGGGACGACTCCCCTCTGAAAGGGACCTACGGCTGCCTGGTCATCACCGCCGACAAGGGGCTGGCGGGGGCCTATAACCAGAACGCCATCCGGCAGGCGCTCAAGCTGCTGGATGAGCACCCGGACACCAAGCTCTTTGTGGTGGGAGAGTACGGCCGGAGGTTTTTCGCCGCCCACAACATCCCCATTGAGCACAGCTTTCTCTATACCGCCCAGAACCCCACCATGGCCCGGGCCCGGGAGATCAGCGCCCTGCTGCTGGACGGCTTTGACCGGGGTGAGCTGAAGGAAATCTATGTCATCTATACCGACATGGCCAACAGCATGTCCTTCGAGGCCCGGACCGCCCGGGTGATGCCCTTCCACCGCAGCTTTTTCCTCACCGCTCCGGGGGAGCGGGAGGTGAGGGAGCCTTTCGAGTTTCTCCCCAACGTGTCGGCGGTGCTGGACAGCATGATGCCCAGCTATGTGTCCGGTTTTATTTACAGCGCCCTCATCGACAGCTTCTGCTGTGAGCAGAACGCCCGCATGACCGCTATGGACAGCGCCAATCAGAACGCGGAAAATCTGCTGGGGGAGCTGTCCCTGGAGTTCAACCGGGTCCGTCAGGCGGCCATTACCCAGGAGATCACCGAGGTCTCCGCCGGAGCCAGGGCCCAGCGCCAAAAGAAAGGAAGTTGAGGGATTTGGAACGGGGAATCATCGTACAGATATCCGGTCCCGTGATTGACGTGGAGATCCAGGAGGGGCCCCTCCCCAAGCTGCGGGAGGAGCTGACCGTGGAGAAGGACGGGATCCGGCGGGTGATGGAGGTGGCCCAGCACGTGGGCCGGAGCACCGTGCGGTGCATCATGCTCTCTCCCAGCGAGGGGCTGGCCCGGGGGCTGGCTGTGGATATTCCCGGCCGCACCATCCAGGTGCCGGTGGGACCGGCGACTTTGGGACGGATGTTCAACGTACTGGGCCAGCCCATCGACGGGGAGGGCCCCCTGCCCGAGGACACCCCGACACAGAGCATCTATCGCAAGCCTCCCAGCTTTGAGGAGCAGAGCCCCGCGGTGGAGATCCTGGAGACGGGGATCAAGGTCATCGACCTGCTGGAGCCCTATCCCAGAGGGGGCAAGATCGGTCTGTTCGGCGGCGCCGGCGTGGGCAAGACGGTGCTCATTCAGGAGCTGATTCACAACGTGGCCATGGAACACGGCGGCTACTCCATCTTTACCGGCGTGGGGGAGCGCTCCCGGGAGGGCAACGACCTGTGGCGTGAGATGCGGGAGAGCGGCGTGTCCTCCAAGACCGCCCTGGTCTTCGGTCAGATGAACGAGTCCCCCGGCGTGCGTATGCGGGTGGCCCTGTCCGGGCTGACCATGGCCGAGCACTTCCGGGACGTGGAGCACAAAGACGTGTTGCTGTTCATCGACAACATCTTCCGCTTCGTCCAGGCGGGCAGCGAGGTGTCCACCCTGCTGGGGCGGATGCCCTCCGCCGTGGGCTACCAGCCCACCCTGGCCAACGAGATGGGGGAGCTCCAGGAGCGGATCACCTCCACCAAGGACGGCTCGGTCACCTCGGTCCAGGCGGTGTATGTCCCCGCCGACGACCTCACCGACCCGGCCACCGCCACCACCTTCGCCCATCTGGACGCCACCACCGTGCTGAGCCGGCGTATCTCGGAGCAGGGCATCTATCCGGCAGTGGACCCCCTGGCCTCCTCCTCCCGCATTCTGGAGGCGGACGTTGTGGGAGAGCGGCACTACCGTATCGCCCGGAAGGTCCAGGAGATCTTGCAGAAGTATCGGGAGCTCCAGGACATCATCGCCATCCTGGGCATGGACGAGCTGAGCGAGGAGGACCGGCAGACGGTGGCCCGGGCCCGGCGGCTCCAGCGCTTCCTGGCCCAGCCCACCCACGTGGCGGAGAAGTTCACCGGCCTGCCCGGGGTGTACGTGCCCCTGAAGGACACCCTGGAGAGCTTTGAGGCCATTATAGACGGCCGGCTGGACCAGTACCCCGAGGCGGCCTTCTACAACGTGGGCACCTGGCGGGACGTGGTGGAGAAGGCGAAAAAGATCGAGGCGGGTGAGGCGTGATGGAGGTCTTTCAGGTCCATATCCTGGCCGCCGACCAGACCTTTTATGAGGGGCCCTGCGTCAGCCTGACCATCCCGGCCAGCGACGGGGAGCTGGGCATATTGGCCAACCACAGCCCCATGATCGCCGCGGTGAAGCCGGGCACCCTGCGTTACCAGGTCCCCGGGGAGGAGCCCCGGCTGGCCGCCATCTCCCCCGGCATCGTGAAGGTGGAGAAAAACGACGTGCTGGTGCTGGTGGACTCCGCCGAGCGACCCGAGGACATCGACGCGGTCCGGGCCCAGCGGGAGGTGGACGAGGCCCGGGAGGCCCTGCTCCAGAAGCGGAGCCGGCAGGAGCACCAGATCGCCCAGGCCACCCTGGCCCGGGCGCTGAACCGGCTGAGAGTGAAGAACATGGGTATCGGACGGTAAGAAAGGCGGAAGGCATGTATCAGTACGGCGGAAGCGTACTCTATCACTATACCGATTTTCAGGCGGTGGACGGCATCCTCCGTCAGGCCCAGCTCCGGGTGAACAATGTGCTGCGGATGAACGACTCCGCCGAGATGCGCCACTTCATGACCCGGCTGTGCAGCGCCATCGTGGACAGGCTGAACCAGGACGGGGACAGCGGCCATGTGGAGGCGGTGCGGGACCTGTTCCGGGCGGAGATGAAAAAGGAGTACTCCGCCTACGCCGCCTGCTTCTCCTTCCACCGGGACGACGCCGCCCAATGGGAGCGCTACGGCAACCGGGGGCGGGGCGTGTGCATCGCTTTCCAGCGGGAGCATTTGGAGAAGATCGCCCAGGGTCCCCTGTCCCTCCAGGCGGTCTTTTACCAGAACAGCATGGCCGGCCACCCCATGGTGGAGGTGTTCTGCCGGCTGATCCGGGACGGGGAGACCCTCTCCGGGGACAACCCCGCCGTGAGAAAGGCCATGTGCGACGCCTGGGCCTGCTCGGTGTCCTTCAAGCACCCCTCCTTCCGCTCGGAGTACGAGATGCGGCTGGTGGTCTCCCCCTTTGAGAAGGAGGCCTTTCACATCCGGCCCTGCTACCATATCTCCAAGGAGCGGATCAAGAAGTACTACCCCCTGGACCTGAGGGCCATGTGTGAAAAGATCGGCATTGGGATCGAGGATCTGGTGACCGAAATGATTATCGGGCCGGACTCCACCCAGTCCCTGGCCATGTTTCAGGATTACCTCCGGGACAACGGCCTGCACAGACTGGCGGAGCGGGTGTCTCTGTCCGACTGCCCTCTGCGGACCCTGCCCATATAAGCACCTGTATCAGTTGATAAAGCGCCCGGCAAAACAAATTTGTTTTGCCGGGCGCTTTTCGCCGCTCAGAAGGACAGCCGGGCCCGGTCCCTGCGGACCAGGATGCCCCAGAAGGTCACCACCCCGATCCAGCCCAGGCCGGTGGCCAGAGCCACGGCGGGCAGGCCCATAAGGGGTGCCAGCAGGAAGGACAGGACCACCCGCAGGGAGATATGGCCGGTGGCGCCGATGACCGGGATACTGACCAGCCCCCGGCCCCGGAAGTAGCCGGCCTGTCCGCTGCCCAGGAAGTTGAACACATAGAAGCAGGCCACCAGACGGAGGTAGCCCATGGCCGGAGCCAGGGCGGCGGTATTCCCCTTAGGGAGTACCAGCCGCAGACAGGGCTCCGCCCCCAGGAGCATGACCAGGGACATGAAGAGCCCAAAGCCGAACAGCAGCCGCTCGCCCCTGGAAAAGCCCTCCCGGACCCGGCCGTCCTGCCCGGCCCCTGTGTTCTGGCCGGTAAAGACGGCCACCGCCGCCGCGCCGCTGTCCCCGAAGGAGTTGGCGAAGCCCTCAATGCGGGTGGCGGCGGTGAAGGCCACGATGGCCTCCTCCCCCAGGGAGTTTACCGTCCCCTGGACCAGCAGCTTGCCGATGTAAAGATTGCACATATGCAGGGCGGTGACAGAGCTGAACCGGGCGGTGCGTTTCAGCAGGGGGAGGTCCAGCACCATGTCCTCCCGGCGGAACATCAGCGAGGGAAACCGCAGGCGGAGGTAGGCCGCGCACAGTCCGGCGGCCAGCGTCTGGGCCAGCACGGTGGCCAGGGCGGCCCCGGCCGTCCCCATGGAGGGCACAAAGGCCAGATCCAGGATCAGGTTGGTCCCCATGGACAGGGCCAGAAAGCACAGAGCCGCACGGGTGTTGCCCACCGCCCGGAGCACCCCGGAGGCCAGATGGTAGGCGAAGGCGGCGGGGAAGCCCAGGAAGATAATGCGCAGGTAGTCCGCGGCGCAGGCGGCCACGTTTTCCGGCGTCCGGAGCAGGGCCAGCAGAGGGGACAGGACCAGCAGGCCCAGGGCCGTCAGCATCACGGAGACCCCCGCCCCAAAGAGGCCGGACAGGTAGAAGTCCCGGCGGAAGGAGGGACCGTCATCCGCGCCGTAAAACTGGGACAGGAGGGCCCCCACCCCGTCGCAGCCCCCGCTGATGAGGAAGAGAAAGAGATTCATCACCGACCCGGCCACCCCCACCGCGGCGAAGGCGGTGTCCCCCACGAAGCGGCCCACGATCACCGCGTCGATGGTGTTGTACAGCTGCTGGAGGATGTTCCCAGCCAGGAGGGGGACGGACAAGGCGATGAGCTGGCGGCCGATGTTCCCCTGGGTAAGCTGACTCATACTACCGCTCCTTTCACGGCTGTGCCGGGGACCATCGGCTCCGGCCCCCTCTGTGAAACAGTATAGCGCGTAAAATATCCCTTGTAAAATGCCGATTATTCCCCTATAATATAATCTATCCATTATATTAAGGGGGAAAGCGATATGACCCAGCAGGAGATCGAGGTCTTTCTGGCGGTGGCGCGGCTGGGCAGCGTCTCGGCGGCGGCCCAGGCGCTCTACATCACCCAGCCGGCGGTGAGCCGGCACCTGCGGGCCCTGGAGGAGGCCCTGGGCTGCACCCTGGTCAGCCGGGGGAGAGGAAGGCGGCAGGTGGAGCTTACCGGCCAGGGCCGGGATTTTATCCAGGTGGCGGAGAAATGGCGGCTGCTGTGGCAGGAGGCCCGGGAGGTGGCCGGTCAGGATCGGACCCAGACCCTCCGGGTGGCCTCGGTGGGCAGTCTGTCCACCTACCTCCTGCCTCCGGTGTTCCGGGAGTTTCTGGCCGTCCCCGGCCGGACCCTCACCTTTCACCACTACCACTCCCGGGAGGCCTACGACTACATCGCCCAGGGCCTGGCGGATATTGCCCTGATCTCCGACCACATGTACCACCCCCAGGTGGAGACCGTCCCCGCCTTCCGCTCCCCTATGGTCCTGCTCACCGGCCCCGGCCTGTCCTGGCCGGAAACGGTCCACCCCTCCCAACTGGACCCGGCCAGGGAGCTGCGCCTGCCCTGGAACCCGGAGTATGACCTGTGGCACTCCTTCTGGTTCAGCGCGGCGGCCGTCCCCCGGGCGGTGCTGGACCAGATGTCCCTGCTGGAGGAGTTTTTCTCCTGGCAGGGGAGCTGGCGGGACAGCTGGGCCATCGCCCCCTCCGTTGTGGCGGTCCCCCTGGCCCGGAAGCTGGGCCTGACCCTCCGCGGACTGGAGGAGGGCCCGGCCGATGAGATCATTTACTACCTTCTGGGCCCCAGGCGAAAGAAGGAACTCACCCGGAACTTTCTGGTCTGTCTGGACCGGGAGCTGGGCCGGAGGCCGGAGGCGCAGTCGCTGCTGAAGGCCGGGCAGAACGGGAAATAGGGGCGGATATTTGGCAAAGTGGGAAATATTTCCTTGCCCTTGGCATATATTTTTGTTATACTGTATAAAGAGAGGGCCGAAACCTGTCCGCTGTGTGTATGAAAGGAGAGAGTTATGAAAAAGAAGATGAGTCTGCCCGCGCAGATCCTGATCGCCCTGGTGGCCGGCATCGCCGTTGGCCTGCTGTGCTACTTTACCGGCGCCAAGGATCTGACCACCGCCTACCTGAAGCCTTTTGGAGACATCTTTGTAAACCTGCTGAAGTTTATCGTGGTCCCCGTGGTGCTGCTGTCCATGATCGACGGCATCCTGTCCATGAATGACATGCGGAAGGTGGGCTCGGTGGGCATCAAAACGGTGCTGTACTTCCTGGCGACCACCGCCATCGCCTGCGTCATCGGCCTGATTTTCGCCAACATTTTCAAGAGTGCGGGCCTGTTCCCCGTCCTGGACCCCAACAGCGCCGAATATGAGGTCAAGGAGTTCGGCGGCTTCATGTCCACCCTGGTGGCCATCTTCCCCACCAACATGTGGAAGTCCTTCACCGACGCCAATATGCTCCAGGTCATCGTCATCTCCCTGTTTTTCGGCGGGTCCATCCTGGCCGCCGGGGAGAAGGCGAAGCTCTGCCGGGATTTTGTCGCCTCCGCCTACGCGGTGATCGAGAAGCTGATGGGCTTTGTCATCAGCCTGGCCCCCATCGGGGTATTTACATACATGGCCTGGGTGGTGGCCACCCAGGGCTCTGAGATCCTGGTGTCGCTGCTGCTGGTCATCATCTGCGCCTACCTGGGCTACATTGTCCACGCGGTACTGGTGTACTCGGCCTCCGCTCAGGTCTTTGCCGGCATGAGTCCCTTCGCCTTTTTCAAGGGCGCCTTTGCCGCCATGATCTTCGCGTTCACCTCCGCTTCCTCCGCCGCCACCCTGCCGGTGGCCAAGGAGTGTGCCGCTGAGATGGGCGCGGAGGACGACATTGCCGCCTTCGTCCTGCCCCTGGGCTCCACCATCAACATGGACGGCACCGCCATCTACCAGTGCGTGGCCACCGTGTTCCTGGCCTCCTGCGCCAATATCAACCTGACCATTGGCCAGATGGCCATTGTGGTGGCCACCGCCACCCTGGCCTCCATCGGCACCGCCGGCGTCTCCGGCGCGGGCATGATCATGCTGGCCATGGTGCTGGAGACTTTGGGCATTCCCGTGGCCTACATCGGTCTCATTGTGGCGGTGGACCGGATCTTCGATATGGGCCGCACCTGCCTGAATGTGACGGGAGACATCTCCTGCGCCGTCTGCGTCAGCAAGTGGGAAGCGAAAAAGAATTAAGCGCCGCATATCAAAGGGAGCCTGTGCCGCGGGGCACAGGCTCCCTTTTTAGTCTTACCGGCCGAGGAGGAACAGCTTGTCGTCGCTGGCAAAGTTGGAAAAGCTGTACAGAACAAGGACGGCGTCGATGTCGTGTTCCTCCACATAGCTCTGAACACTGGTCATGTTGTACCGCAGATCGAAGAGGTGAATTTCGGAGAACCGCTCCGTGAGAAAGGGGGCCAGGGAATCGGAGTAGGAGTCCCGAATCAGGAGCACCTTGGGGCCGTCGGGAACCTTTTCGCTCTCGATGACGCACAGGGGCTGATTGCCCCCCAGGAAGTAGGCGTACTTGTCCTTGACAGCCAGCTTGCTGTCCACATACAGGCTGCCCTCCGCAGGGCTGCCGTTGAAGTAGGAGGTCACCTTGACCCCCTCGTCCGGGACGTAGGCGTCGATGTGGTCGGGGGGCAGCCAGCGCACCCCGGAGGTGGAGAAGCTGGTGCCGTAAAACTGGTCGGTGACGGTGGTTTTTTGGTAGTCCTCCAGCCTCAGCGGCTCCAGGCCCAGGGAATCAAGGAGGGCGTTGGCCCCGTAGAAGGCCCCCAGGCTGGTCCAGTGGTGGTCGGTGCGGTAGTAGATATCCTCGTCCCTGTGGGCGTTCAATGCCCCGTACAGGTCGATGGTGGCCGCCCCGGTGGAGAAGTAGAGCTGGTCGATAATGGCCTTCTCGTCCGCTGTAGGGGCTCCCTTGGGCAGACGGTCTCTCCAAATCTCAGCCGCCGAGGGGATTAGTCCAAAGTACACCGGCACGTCCATATTGCCCACCAGGGCGTCCACAAAGCCCATGCGGGTCAGAAGTCCCTGCTTGGCGGGAACGCCCTGCTGAGCGGGGGTATCCTCCCAGGCGGGGGTGTTCACCCGGTTGATGAGGGTGTCCTTCGCCCCGAAGTAGACCCCCTCGTTCTCCTTTTTCCCGGACAGCCGCTCGCTCCAGGCCTTGGCGGCCACCCAGAAGTCCCGGCCCAGGATGTGGTCGGCGACATAGTCCTCCGCGTCCTCCATAAATTCGCCGCTGCTCAGGGTCTCCAGGGACAGCTTGGGGGGCTTTTGCAGGTAGCGGTTCTCCAGCTCGGAGAAGTCCTTGTCGGGCAGTAGCAGGCTGATGACCCCCATGCCGCCGATGAAGGCGCAGAACAGAACGGTGAGAAAAATGTTGAACTTTTTAGACATATCTGCGCCTCCTCAGAAGTTGAAGTACAGGAAGGGGTTGTAGGTGCCGGCCACCAGATAGGCGGTGCACACCACCAGCCCCGCCGCGATCAGGAGGGTACAGACAATCTGCTGTGCCCGTGTCCCCAGGCGGCGATAGACTGTTGCGCCCAGGGGGGTGGAGGCCAGGACGGCCACAAACAGGGTGGGCAGGAAGCTGGTCAGGTAGTAGCCAAAGGCGCTGTCCGCCAGGGGGACGCCCCCCAGGCCGAACATGACCTTGAGATAGCCTCCCAGGTGGGTCAGGTCCTCAATGGCGAAAATGGCCCAGCTCACCATGACGAAGAACATGGTGTAGACGTGGCCCACAATGGCGGGGGCCTTCTCCAGGTGTTTGAGCAGGAGGAATTTCTCCACCATCAGCAGGACGAAGAAGTACAGCCCCCAGAACAGGAAGGTCCAGTTGGCCCCGTGCCAGATGCCGGTGGCAGCCCAGACCACGAACAGGTTGAACACCTGCCGGCCCTTGCCCCGGCGGTTGCCCCCCAGGGGGATATACACATACTCCCGAAACCAGGTACTCAGGGAGATGTGCCACCGCCGCCAGAACTCGGTGATGCTTCTGGAGATATAGGGGTAGTTGAAGTTAGGCAGGAACTCAAAGCCCAGCATCCGGCCAAGGCCAACGGCCATGTCGGAGTAACCAGAGAAGTCGAAGTAGATCTGGAAGGTGAAGGCCAGCACCCCCAGCCAGGCCCCGGCCACCGTCAGCTCGGACAGGGCCATGGCCTTGTAGCTGTCCCACAGGGCCCCTACGTTGTTGGCGATGAGCAGCTTTTTCCCCAGGCCCACCATGAAGATCTGTACCCCGGAGGCGAATTTTTCGGCGGAGCAGGTCCGTTCGTTGATCTGGTCCCCTAGGTCCTTGTACTTGATGATGGGCCCGGCGATGAGCTGGGGGAAGAGGGTGACAAAGGTGCCGAAGTTGAGGATGGACCGCTGGGCCCGGGCGTCCCCCCGGTACACGTCGATGGTGTAGCTCATGGTCTGGAAGGTGTAGAAGGAGATGCCGATGGGCAGGTGGACCCCCAGCACCGGCATGAAGGTCAGCCCCAGGCTCTGGAGGGTGCCGGCGATGAAGTCCCAGTACTTGAAGAAGCACAGCAGGGCCAGATTGAAGATGATGGAGGAGGTCACCGCCATTTTGGCCCCTCTGTCGTTCCCCTTTGCCTTACACCGCTCCACCAGCAGGCCGTGGGTGTAGTCGATGGCGGTGGACAGGAACATGATGGCCACATAAACCCGCTCCCCCCAGTAGTAAAACAGCAGGGAGGCGATGAGCAGCACCACGTTGCGCCCCCGCCGGGGGACCACGTAGTACACCGCCAGGGTGAGCACCAGAAAATAGAACATGAAAATAGGGGTGGAAAAGACCATGGAGGTCACCTCTCGGAGCATTTTGTGAAAGCTGTTGTAGGGCGGGACGACCCCGGCCCGCCGTTCTCAAGGATTGCAGCAAAATCCAGCACGGCGCGCCGGGGGCGTCGCGCCCTACAGACAGAAGAGGCCCGCCGAGGGCGGCGGGCCCCACAGATAATTTAGGATACCTTAAAACAGGGCGTTAAATTCGTTGACGATATCGTCGCAGTTCTCATGGACGATCATCATCACATAGTTTCCGTTGGAGACCACCCGGGAGTTGTTTTCCCACTGATCCATCGCCATGGGATACTGAGCCCCGCCGGGGCCGTTGCCGTCGCCCACCATGTAGTCGATCCGGGACTGGAAGGCGGCCTTGACCGCGTCCACATCCTTGCTGTCCTTCACCTGGACCAGACCGAACTCGCCGTTGTTCATGGAGATCATGCAGACATAGACCAGCATTTGCTCGGCGCTGATGCCGGACAGGCCGGGGTAGACATTGTCCAGAATGGAACTGTCGGCCAGCTCCAGGAAGCCGAACTCATACTTGCCGGTGATGGTGCTGTAGAAGGCGGACAGGTCCACATTGGTGGAGGGGGTGCTGCTGGAACTGCCGGAACCGGAGGAGGAACCGCTGCCGCTGCCGTCGGGCTTGGGGTCGGGCTTCTGCTCAGGCTTGGTCTCCTCTTTCCAGTCGCAGGTGACGGCGCAGGTGGCCTTGGCGCCGTCGTACTCCACGGTGATGGTGGTCTTTCCGGGAGCGACCGCCTTGATCGTGCCGTCCTGGGCCACCGTGGCGATCTTCTTGTCGCTGGAGGTAAAGGAAGCGATGCCGTCGGTGTCGGGCTCGGCGGTGTAGCGCAGCTGGAAGGTGGCCCCGGCCTTGGTCAGCTTGACCGAAGTCTGGTTTAGGGTGAGGGTGATCTCGCCGGGCTCGGAGGTATCCCCAACGCTTCCGTCGGGCTGGGAGCCATCGGGGGTGGAGCCGTCGGGCAGGCTGGAGCTGATGCCCGAGTTGTCGGAGGAACTGCTCCCCGGGTTGGAGGAGCCTCCGCCGTTGTTGTTGCCGCAGGCGGCCAGGGACAGGACCATGGCAGAGGCCAGGACCATCGCAAAGATACGTCTTTTCATAGTAAGTAAACTCCTTTTCTGTTGGGGTTGTAACAGACCCTTTAATGGGTTCTGTGGAGTTTGACGCAGGAAAGGAAAAAAGGTTCCCGAAATAAAAAAATTTTTTAAAAAGCGGGCCCAAGCGATCTGGATCACTCAGGCCCGCGTAAATTGGTCAGCAGGACAGACGCCCTTACTTGATCATGGAGGCGACCTCGGCGGCGAAGTCGTCTTCCTTCTTCTCGATGCCCTCGCCGGTGGCGAAGCGGGTGAAGGCCTTCACGGTGATGGAACCGCCCAGCTCCTTGGCCACGGCGGCCACGTGCTTCTCCACGGAGGTCTTATTCTCCTTGACGAAGGCCTGCTGGAGCAGGCAGTTCTCCTCATAATACTTGCCCAGCTTGCCCATGACGATGCCTTCCTTCACCTTCTCAGGCTTGGCGGCCATCTTGGGGTCGTTGGCCATGATAGCCAGCTGGATCTCCTTCTCCTTGTCCAGCACCTCCTGGCTCACGTCGGACTTGTCCAGGTAGGTAGGATTCATGGCGCAGATCTGCATGGCCACGTCCTTGCCCAGCTCCACCACCTTGTCGGCGTCGATGCCCTCCACGGCCAGATTGACCAGCACGCCCACCTTGCCGTTCATGTGAACGTAGGGCACGCTGACGCCGTCGGCGTAACGGACGAAGCGGCGGATCTGGATGTTCTCGCCGATGGCCAGCACCTTGTCGGCGGTGACGTCGGCGATGGTGCGGTCGGTGCCGGGGTAGGTGCAGTTCTTCAGGGCCTCCACGTCGGCGGGGTCCTGGGTGGCGACGGCAGAGGCCACATCCTTGACGAAGCCCTGGAACACGTCGTTCTTGGCCACAAAGTCGGTCTGGGAGTTGACCTCAATGAGGACGCCCACGCCGTTGTCGGCGACGATAGCCAGGGACACGCCCTCGGCGGCCACCTTGCCGGCCTTCTTGGTCTGGGCGGCCAGGCCCTTCTCACGCAGCCACTCGATGGCCTTGTCGAAGTCGCCGTCGGCCTCCACCAGGGCCTTCTTGCAGTCCATCATGCCCACGCCGGTCATCTCGCGCAGCTTCTGTACGTCTTTTGCAGTGATTGCCATAGTATATTACCTCCAAATATTGTGATACAGTAGGGCGTGACGACTCGGCGCGCCGCACGCCGAACGGGTCTTTTAAAGCGGCGTGCCGGGGTCGTCACGCCCTACACAAAATATCGCTGAATTACTCCGCGGCGGCGGGAGCGGCCTCAGCCTCGGCGGCGGGGGCGGCGTCCTGGCCCTGACGGCCCTCCTGGATGGCGTTGGCCATGACGGAGGAAATCAGCTTGATGGCGCGGATGGCGTCGTCGTTGCCGGGGATGACGTAGTCGATCTCGTCGGGGTCGCAGTTGGTGTCCACAATGGCCACGATGGGGATGTGGAGCTTGCGGGCCTCGTTGATGGCGTTGCGCTCCTTGCGGGGGTCGACCACGAACAGGGCGCCGGGGAGCTTCTTCATCTCGGTCACGCCGCCCAGGTACTTCTCCAGCTTGGCGATCTCGCCCATGTGCTTGATGACTTCCTTCTTGGGCAGCATGTCGAAGGTGCCGTCCTCCTGCATCTTCTTCAGCTGGGCCAGACGGTCCACACGGCCCCGCATGGTCTTGAAGTTGGTGAGCATACCGCCCAGCCAGCGGGCGTTCACCCAGTACATGCCCACGCGGCTGGCCTCCTCGCTGATGGCCTCCTGGGCCTGCTTCTTGGTGCCCACAAAGAGCAGGGTCTCGCCCTTCTCGCCCAGGGAGCGGACGAAGTTATAGGCCTCCTCCAGCTTCTTCACGGTCTTCTGGAGATCAATGATATAGATCCCGTTGCGCTCCGTGTAGATGTAGGTGGCCATCTTGGGGTTCCACCGGCGGGTCTGGTGGCCGAAGTGTACGCCGGCCTCCAGCAGCTGCTTCATAGATACGACTGCCATAGTTTTTTCCTCCTGTTTTTCAGTTATTCTTCTGGGGGCATCATGTCCTCCGCCAACCCGGATTGCCCGGGCACCGGGCGGAGGATCCGCACTCCCACGCATAATGCCTTGGTAGTATACCACAGCTTTGTCCGGGACGCAATAGTTTTTTCCCGGTTTTGGGAAGAAAATTCCTGCTCCCCGCATAGAATGACAGGAGAGGGGGCGAAAGGGATGGAGGAGCGGTTTCCCATGGAGGGAGGCGGGACGCTGACACTGCGTCAGGAGGGCCCGCGGGTCCATATGGAGGCGGAGCGCCCCCCGGACGGCCGGGGATTATATAAGGTGTGGCTCCACGGCGACCAGGGGGGAAAGCTGCTGCTGGGCACCCTGGTCCCGGAAAACGGGGCTCTGCGGCTGCGCCGCACCCTGTCGGTGGGGGCGCTGGAGCGGGCGGGCTGCTGGCCCCGGTTCCGGGCGGAGGCGCCGCTGGCCTTCTCCTTCGCGGCCCGGAGCGGCGGAACGTGGTACTGCGAGCAGCACCCGGAGCGTATGGTGGCCGACCCGGTGCTGAAGGCTCAGATGTCCGGGGCCATGCTGTGCCGGAAGGAGGGGGACGGCGGCTTCTCCCTGTCCGCCCCCTTTGACGCGGGCAGGCCGGTGCGCCTGCCCTCCCTGTTCTGCCTGGCCGGGGTGGAGCGCCGGGAGGGCCGGCTGCACATGGTCTGGCATTTTAACGGGGAGGGAGAGCCGGAGCTGCCGCATAAAAAGGAAGACTCTGGACAGACTAACTGCCAGTAACGGGCCCGACCCGCTGAGAAAGGAGGCAGTTTTATGCCCAATCTGACCACCAAGGAGCTGTCCGCCCTGTCCGACCAGCTGGACTTTGAGCGGGTGCTCCACTGCAAGTACCTGTCCGCCGTCCAGGAGAGCCAGGACCAGGAGCTGCGGGGCAAATTCCAGGCCTGCGCCGGCCAGCACCTGAACAACTACAACACCCTGCTCAACTATCTGCACTGAAGGAGGAACCCCCATGAACGACCAGGAGAGAATCACCGATTTTATCTGCAGCGAGAAGAAGATGTCGGCCAACTACGACACCTTTGCCTCTGAGTGTGTCAATATGGCCCTGCGCAACGACTTCCTCAACATCCTCAACCAGAGCCACCAGACCCAGAGCGACCTGTTCCGCATCGCCCAGTCCAAGGGCTGGTATCAGGTGGAGCAGGCCCCCACCGACAAGGTCAGTCAGGCGTACACCAAGTTCTCCAATCAGAAGCCCACAGCGTCCTGAATTTCCCGCCCATATACGGAAAAGCTCCTGCCCGGGAGGGCAGGAGCTTTGCGCTTATACCGGGCTGCGGTCCCGAAGCCAGCTGGGCATGGGCCGGGCTTTCACGCTGGAGACGATGCCCATGGCGGCGAAGAGGGTGATGATGGACGACCCGCCGTAGCTGATGAAGGGGAGGGTCAGGCCCATGACGGGCAGGACGAACAGGCACATGCCCACGTTGAAGGTGATCTGGGCCAGCAGCATCCCCGCCATTCCCATACATACGTAGGCGTTGAAGGGGGAGCTGGCGTGCCGCCCCACCCACACGCACCGCAGGACGATGCAGGACAGCAGGAGCAGCAGAGCCATGCAGCCCACCAGCCCCAGCTCCTCGCCGCAGACGGCGTAGATGAAGTCGGTGTGCCGGGCGGGAAGGGCGTCGCTGGCGAGGGCCTGGGTCTGGATGCCCCGGCAGTAGCCCTGGCCGAACAGCTTGCCCGAGCCAATGGCCAGGATCGAGCGGGTCTGATGCCAGCCCTTTCCTCTGACGTCCAGGCTGTGGTCCAGCACCACCCGGAAGCGCATGATGCGGTAGTCGGTCCACCAGCGGGTCTCGGGCAGGAAGAACAGCCAGAAGATGACCGCCGCCAGCGCAAGTCCCCCGCCCACCAGCAGGAACCACCGCAGCTTCACCCCGGAGGCCCAGGCCATGGAGACGAAGATCATCATATAGATGACGCACATGCCAAAGTCGCCGCAGATGGCGGCGATGAGGCCCAGCATGAAGACGGTGTGCCCGCCGATCTGGATAATGGAGGGGACGGAGCTGATATCCAGCTCCCGGTCCTGGATCTTCACGATCTGGAGGGCCAGCAGGAGGATGAAGGGGATCTTGACGATCTCGTTAGGCTGGATGTCCATGGGGAATTTGGGGATGATGCGGGAGATGACCAGCCAGTTCAGGTTGCCCGAGTCGTAGTCCTCCCCCAGGGGGGTGAGCAGGAGGAGGATAAAGATGACGTTGAAGGCCAGCAGCAGCTTCCAGCGCTTTTCCACAAAGAGCTGGAAGTCCACAAAGGTGAGCAGTATATAGACGATCACGCCCAGGCAGACGGCGATGAACTGGACGAGGACAAAGCGCATCCAGCGGGTCTCGCCCAGATACTGGGTGGCGGAGAAAATCAGGACCAGCCCGAAGCCGCTGGCGGCCAGGCACAGACTGAGCAGGATCACATCGCCCTTTTTGAAGAAATCCCGGATGGGAGAGAAGATGAAGGACAGAAACGACACAGCGAAAGGTCCACCTCCCTGCGCAGGTAAAATTCAATCATATATTTTATCACATTTTGGTGGAAAGGCAAACCCCAACTGTGCTATAATATTTAAGGACTTGAAAATTTTCTGTGAACGGGGGAGAAATGTGGAGTTTGTCACCAACAGCGAGCATGAGACAGAGGAGCTGGGCGCCCGCCTGGGGTCAAAGCTGGGGGCGGGGGCGGTGATCGCCTTCACCGGCGACCTGGGGGCGGGCAAGACCGCTTTCACCCGGGGGCTGGCCCGGGGACTGGGGATTACAGACCGGGTGACCAGCCCCACCTTTACCATTGTCAACGAGTACGAGAGAGGGCGGCTCCCCCTGTTCCACTTCGATATGTACCGGCTGACTTCCTCTGACGAGCTGTTTGACATCGGCTGGGAGGACTACCTGGCCCGGGGGGGCGTGTGCGCCGTGGAGTGGAGCGAGAACGTCTCCGACGCTCTGGAGGAGGGGAGCATTTCGGTGGAGATCCGCCGTGGGGTCTCCGACAGCCAGCGCATCATCACCATTGAGGGGGTGTCCCTGTGAACATTTTGGCCCTGGAGTCGTCGGCTGCGGCCTGCTCCGCCGCCCTGTGCCGGGACGGCGAGCTGCTGGCCCAGTCCTTCCAGTGCAGCGGCCTGACCCACAGCCGCACCCTGCTGCCCATGGTACACGACATGCTGAACAACTGCGGTCAAAGGCTGGAGGAGGTGGATGTCATCGCCGTGGCCGCCGGGCCGGGGTCTTTTACCGGCCTGCGCATCGGCGCGGCCACCGCCAAGGGACTGGCCTGGGCGGGAGAAAAGCCCTGCGCCCCCTGCTCCACCCTGGAGTCCATGGCCTGGCCCCTGGCCCATATGGAGGACAGGCTCATCGTCTGCGCCATGGACGCCCGCCGGAAGCAGGTGTACAACGCCCTGTTCCGGGCCAGAGGGGACAGGCTGGAGCGGATTACTCCCGACCGGGCCATTTCCCTGGCCGAGCTGGGGGAGGAGCTAAAAAATTTCCAAGAAGTGAAAATAGTCGTTGGCGACGGGGCCCGGCTGTGTTATAATACCCTGAGGGAAGACGTTCCCGGCCTGGTCCTGGCCCCCGTGCACCTGCGGACGCAGAGCGCCTGGGGGGTCGCCCGGGCGGCGGAAGAGCTGGTCTCCTCCGGCGGCCTGGTGCCGGCGGCGGAGCTGGCCCCTGTCTATCACCGCCTGTCCCAGGCGGAGCGGGAGCGGCTGGAACGCGAGCAGAACACAAAATTTACAATAGAAGGGGATCAAAAACATGTATAATGAAAAAGTACACATTCTGGACCACCCGCTGCTTCAGCACAAGCTGACCATCCTCCGGGACGAGAGCACCGGCGTGAAGGAGTTCCGCGAGATCGTCTCCGAGATCGCCGCCCTGGAGTGCTACGAGGCCACCCGGGACCTGCCCCTGGAGGACGTCGAGGTCAAAACCCCCATCACCACCGGCAGCTTCAAGACCCTGGCGGGCAAGAAACTGGCCGTGGTGCCCATCCTCCGGGCCGGCCTGGGCATGGTGGACGGCATCATCAAGATGATCCCCTCCGCCAAGGTGGGCCACATCGGCCTGTACCGGGACCCGGAGACCCACAAGCCCGTGGAGTACTACTGCAAGATGCCCGCCGACATCGCCGAGCGGGACGTCATCGTGCTGGACCCCATGCTGGCCACCGGCGGCTCCGCCTCCGCCGCCATCACCTTTATCAAGGGCTACGGCTGCAAGCA
>CANSSJ010000035.1 GCA_947649625.1 uncultured Bacillota bacterium
GCCCCAGCTTCTGCCAGGAGCCGTGGCTCTCCAGATTGGCCTCGTCCATCATATACATGCCGTGACCGTCGCACAGGTGATACCACGCCGTCTGGTTGGGGTAGTGGCAGGTGCGCACGGCGTTGATGTGGTTGCGCTGGAAGGTCTCCAGGGCGGCGGTCATGTCCGCCAGACCGATGGCCCGGCCCGTCTCCGGGTTCCACTCGTGGCGGTTGACTCCGTTGAGCACCAGCCGCTGGCCGTTCAGGAGCATCAGACCGTTTTTCAGCTCAAACCGGCGGAAGCCAATGTCATAGGGAACCACCTCCGTGACACTTCCGTCCGGGGCGGAGACGGTCAGGGTCACTCGGTACAGCTCCGGGCGGTCGTGGTCCCAGGGGCGGATGTGCTCAAAGCGGAAGGGCTGGCTGCGCAGGTACTTGCCCTCCTGGGTGAGCTCCAACCCGCCGTCAAATAGCGTGCCCCGCTCCGGATGGGTGACGCGGGCGCGGACCGCCCCCTCCCCCTCCAGCAGGAGGCGGAGGGACAGGGTTCCGGTGGAGTTGTCCTCCTCCAGCCCGGCCTGGAGCCACAGGTCGGCCAGGTGAACCGCCGGCTTGGCGTAGAGGAACACAGAGCGGAAGATGCCGGAGAAGCGGAAAAAGTCCTGGTCCTCAATCCAGGCAGCGCTGGAGCGCTTGTACACCTCCACACACAGCCGGTTGCCTGTCTCCTTCACATAGGGGGTCAGGTCGAAGTCGGAGGGGGTGAAGCTGTCCTCGGCATAGCCCACAAACTGGCCGTTGAGCCAGAGGTAAAAGGCCTGCTCCACCCCCTGGAAGCTGATACAGACCTTCTTCCCCCGCAGGCCGGGGTCCAGGTCGAACTTTCGGACGTAGCTGCCCACGGGGCACTCCTCCCAGTCGATCTCCGGGGGGCGGAGCTCCGCGTGGCCGTCCCAGGGGTAGAGGGTGTTGATATACTGGATCTGCCCGTATCCCTGGAGCTCCATGTGGCCGGGGACCTGAATGGTCCCGAAGGCGGAATCGTCAAAGCCCGCCCGCCAGAAGTCCGCCGGGCGGGTGGCGGGCCTGGGGCTCCAGGCGAAGCGCCACAGCCCGTCCAGGGACTGCCGCAGGGAAGTCTGCCCCAGGCGGGCCTCCTCCTCTGAGGCGTAACACACATGGTCGGAGTGGGCGTCCAGGCGGTTTACATGAAATACAGCCGGGTCGGTCAGCCAGTTGAGGTCAGCCTGCATATCGTTTTACTCCTTTCCCGCGCCGGCGGCCACGCCGGTCAGGATATCTTCTGGAAAGAGTATTTTAATAAATATCGGCGCGTCGGGGCCGCTGTATAACCCCAGGCTTCCGACAGCAGGGCGGCGGCCGGCCCCGCGCCCTCCACCGTACCAGGGAGCCCCTTGTGCCGGCAGTCATTCAGATGTATAATATATCAGAACACAGAGAAGATATTCGTCCGGAAACGGCAAGGATCCGCGAAAAACGAAGGAAAGAGTTGTAGCAGGCATGAATTTAACGGTCACTGTCAACCACAAACAGCTCCTGGACGTCCTGCTGAACGTAGGCCTCATCCGTCCGGTGTTCATCTGGGGCGCGCCGGGCATCGGAAAATCGGCCATCGTCCAGCAGTTCGCCGGCTCTCTGGGCCTGGAGTGCGTCTCCCTGCTGGGCAGCCAGCTGGCCCCGGAGGACATTATCGGCGTGCCCCAGATCAAAGACGGCTTCAGCCGGTTCTGCCCGCCCCAGACCATCGCCCGGAGCGAACCCTACGTCCTCTTCCTGGACGAGCTGAACGCCTGCACCTCTGAGGTACAGAAGGCCTTCTACTCCCTCATCCACGAGCGGCGCATCGGGGAGTACCGTCTGCCCGAGGGCTCCATCGTGGTAGGAGCGGGCAACCGGGCCCAGGACAACGCCATCACCCGGCCCATGTCCTCCGCCCTTATCAACCGGATGTTCCATGTGGAGCTCACCGCCAGCCCCCGGCTGTGGCTGGAGTGGGCCGCCCAGAACGGCATCCACCCCTATGTCTACGACTACATTACCAGCCGCCCCGACCACCTGTGGGCCAAGCCCCCCAAGAGCGAGGAGCCCTTCTCCACCCCCCGCTCCTGGCACATGCTCAGCGACGCCATCCGCAGCTACGGCCCCGACATCGACGAAAACGCCCTGCGCGTTCTGGCGGCGGGGTCCCTCAGTCCCCAGCACGCCACCCAGTTTATGGCCTACATCCGCCAGGTGCGCAGCCAGTACGCCCTGGACAAGATCCTCTCCGGCGAGCAGCCCTGGCCGGGCAGGCCGGAGGAGCGGGACGTGCTCTACTTCCTGGCTCAGTCCCTCCGGGCCCGGCTGGTGAAGGAGCTGCCCCCCGAGCGGAGCAAGCTGAGCGGCGACAGCCGCGCCCTGGTCCTCCAGGCCAAGGACCGCATCACCGAACTGGCCGACCTGAGCCTGGAGATCGCCCGGATGGCGGTAACCCCGGAGGACGGCAGGGAACTGCCCGACTGGTTTGTGGTGGAGCTCTTCCGGGACTTGCCCCGGCTGGCGGACAAGCGCAACGGGTGAGGACGGCATGAAGGGAAAACAGAAAAAGCCCAACCCGGCTCAGGAGGCCTTCCAGGCCGGGTGCGGGCTGGTAAAGCGGAGTCCCGTGCTCGGTCCCCTGATGGAGCGGGCGGACACCTCTTTTGACGACAGCTACCCCATGGCCAGGGAGGACTGGGCCTGGGTGGCCTCTGACGGCCGCATCTACGCCAACAGCCACCGCCGGGCCGAACCCCAGGAGTGGGCCTATGTCATCGCCCACTGCCTGCTCCACTTAGGGCTGGGCCACATCCGGGAGGACCGGGAGGGGGACCTCCTGTGGAACGCCGCCTGTGACTGTGTCACGGCCCGGTATCTGGCCGACCTCCACGTCGGCACACCCCCCGGGGAACTGAACAGCCCCCTGCCCCCCAACGCCCGGGAGGAGGAGAAGCTGTACCAGTGGCTGAAGGAGCACAGAGACCCCGCCTGTTTCCGCTTCTCCACCATGAGCAACGGCCGGGCGGACATGGCCTGGCGGGGCGGCCGGCCCATCCGCTGGTGGTACGGCCCCACGGACTGGCGGCAGCTCTTCGCCGAGAGCCTGCGGGACGCCCTGCGCGCCGCGGTGGACTACGCCGGGGGCGTCCGGGCCGAGCCGGGAGCGCGTAAAAAAATGGGCCCCATCCACCGGGCCCAGGAGTGGTTTTTGTCCAGCTACCCCCTGCTGGGGGGCGTGGCCTCCGGCTTCCAGCTGGTGGACGACCCCCTGGCCGTCCAGCGGATGGACATTCCCGTCGCCGCCATCTCGGTCCACATGCGGGAGATCTACGTCAACCCCGCCGCCGCCCTCACCGAGGAGGAGTGGCGGTTCGTGCTGGCCCACGAGTACCTCCACGCCGCCCTGTGCCACGAGCAGCGGCTGGGTAAACGGGACCCGGAGCTGTGGAACGCGGCCTGCGACTATGTCATCAACCAGTGGCTGCGGGACATGGAGGTAGGCCAGATGCCTGAGGGCCTGCTCTACGACCCGGAGCTGAACGGCCTGTCCGCCGAGAGCGTCTACGACCTGCTGGCCGCCAACCTGCGCAAATACCGGCGCATGGCCCGGCACGACATTCTCTTTGGCCCTCCCGACTGGCTGGATACCAGGGACGGGGTGGATCTAGACGCCTGGTGCCGCTCCGCCATCCAGCGGGGGCTGGACTACCACCAGACCCACGGGCGGGGGTATCTCCCGGAGGGGCTGGTGGAGGAGATCCGGGCCCTGTCCCAGCCCCCCATCCCCTGGGATGTGAAGCTGGCCCGGTGGTTTGACGAGCGCTTCGAGCCCCTGGAGAAGCGCCGGACCTACGCCCGCCTCAGCCGCCGGCAGTCGTCCACCCCGGATATCCCCCGGCCCTCCTGGCGGTATGAGGAGGCGGCCCGGGCGGGCCGCACCTTCGGGGTGCTGCTGGACACCTCGGGCTCCATGGACCGCGCCCTGCTGGCCGCCGCCCTGGGGGCCATCGCCAGCTACAGCGCCGCCCGGGACGTGAGCCGGGTGCGGGTGGTCTTCTGCGACGCCGCCCCCTACGACCAGGGGTATATGGAGGCGGCGGACATCGCCGGCAGCGTCAAGGTCCGGGGCCGGGGCGGCACGGTGCTCCAGCCCGGGGTGGAGCTGCTGGAGCACGCCTCCGATTTTCCCAAGGAGGCCCCCCTGCTCATCATTACCGACTGCGCGTGCGACCGGCTCAACCTCTATGGCCGGGACCACGCCTTTCTGGTGCCCAGAGGGCGCAGCCTGCCCTTCCCGCCCAGGGGGCCGGTGTTTTACCTGGAGTAGAACAGGCCCGCGAGCGCCCCGGCTCCCCCATGGGATGGAAACTCCCCGCAGTATATGACCGGCCCCGCCTCCGAAGCTGGAGACGGGGCCGGTTTCTGTATAAAAAAGGGCGCAGTGCGCCCTCATTGCCAATAAATGTATGGAAACGTGCAATTTTTCCGGGATTTTCCCCATTTACAGAGGAGCGTTAAAGCCTCCCTTCACAAAGGGAGGGGGACCGCCGCCGAAGGCGGTGGTGGAGGGTTTTCCTATAAGAAACCCCCACCGCCCGACCGGCGGAGCCCCCTTTGCGAAGGGAGCCATTGCGCGCTCCATTACATTTAAGGAGGAACACACATGAACAAAACACCCAACTACAACCTGAACCAGTGGTCGAGGGACGACCGGGTCCTGATGGACGACTTCAACGCCGACAACGCCAGGCTCGACACGGCGCTGGCCGGACTGGCGCGGAGCAAGGCGGACCTCTCCGCGCTGGCGGTCAAAACGGAGATCGCCGCCGGGACCTACACCGGAGACGGCACGGCGGAGCGGGTCATCCGCCTTGGGTTCACCCCCAAAGCGGTCTATGTCTGCGAGGCCAGCGGCGTCACCTATGTGAGCGGCGGCTCCGGCGCCGCCTACCGCGGCGGGCTGGCTTTACCCGGCGCGCCTGCCGCCTACATGGGGCATCCCATCGTGGAGATTATCTCGGGCGGGTTTAAGGTGTTCTGCACGGACTACAAGATAAACAATGTTACCACCAACCATTACGGTGCGAACACCGCAAACTTGGAGTTCCACTATATCGCCTTCAAATGAGCAAAAGGGCCCCCGGACGATTGCTCGTCCGGGGGTTCTTTATGCAGAAGGCTTCTTTTAGGACAGTCCAGTGATTGCCTGGCAGATAGCGCAATCTTTGTGATTGTCATCCTGCTGCTCAGCCAAGCTCGTAGCGGCAGAGTGAGACTGCTTCTGGGTACATCCGTCAACAGAGCACTCACGCTCATGCGTACCGCTGTTGTCGGTAAAGCTGCCAGAATAGGTGTGAGCACCAGTCGCCGCACAGACGCTGCACTTGTGGTTCGTGGCATCTTCTGCAGCCCAAGTGTGGCTAGCCTCTTCGACTACAAGAACATTGCAATCAGCGTGGGCACACGTCTTGCTATGCTTTGTGGCATCCGTCGTGAAAGATCCAGATGTGTCGGGACTGTGCTTCTTGTCAGTGTCGGTGGCATCACAAACACCAGCCCCACTGCAAGTACGAACATGCTCGCCACCGCTCAGAGAGTAGGCACCCCAGATGTGGGTGTGCCCACCGGGGGCGCCGCCGGCGGCCTCATCGGCGATGACGTAAACGACCTTGAGGTAGTAGGTATCGTCGTCGTCGGTCTCAGCGATGTAGACCCAGGTGATCTCGTCGCCCTCTTCGGCGCTGGGATCTTCCTTGACAATGTCGGTGGCCTCACCCACGGAGACCTTGTCGCCGTCCACATAGACGAACACGGTCTTGCTGTCGTAGGTGTAGTTGGTGCCGTCCAGGATGATAGTGCCATTGGCGGCGTAGGTGGCCTGCTCGGCCTTCATGGTATCCAGGGCAACAGGAGCGTTGCCGGCGCCGGAACCCAGCTCGGTAACAACATCCTTGGTGTTGGCCTTGGTGGCCTTGTACAGGCCGGGCGCGTCAATGTCATCCTTAACGTCGGCGCTGACCACAACATCCTCCTGCTCGCCGTTCTTGTAGGTGGCGGTCAGGGTGTAGATGGTGTCGTTGCCGTCCTTGGTGGCCTCGAACTTATCCTCGTCAGCCACGTAGAACCAGAAGGCGTTCTCGTCGTCCTGCTCGTCGCCGCTGACCACAAAGACCAGGGTGGCGATGCCGGCGTTGTCCTCGTCCTCAACGTAGACCAGCTTGGCGTTGTCCATGCTGGGCAGGTTGCGGTAGCCGGTGTAGGTCTTGCCGTCGGAGGTCATGACATACACGGTGTTGTTGTTGGCGGTCACGCCGGTGTCGATGGCGTTGTTGCCCTTCTCCAGGTCGGTGCTGGCGACCGTGTCGCCGGCATCGCCCAGGTCGGACACCTTGTACTCCTTGTCGCTCTCGCTGTAGGAGAAGACGTTGCCGATCATCTCCTTGGCCAGCAGGTCGCGCACATTGTCATAGCTGGCGTCGGAGAGCTTCGTGTCAAAGCCCTCGCCGTCGTCCTTCTTGCTGTTGAACTCGACATCGGAGACAGTCCAGTTGGGGGAGGACCCGCCAATGGTAGCCTTCACATAGGTGTCGCCGCTGATGGTGACGACCTCGGTGGTGCCGTCGGCGAACACGGCCTTGACAGAGATCTCGCTCATGTACAGGTCGGCGCCCTTGACATAGAAGTACTGCTTGGCGGCGGCCTCAACCTTGCCCACATAGATAACGTAGCCGTCAGCGTCCAGGTAAATGGTGGCGTCGCCCAGCTCCACGTCTTCCACACCGGCGACATCCTCGGCGTCAGCGTTCTTGTTGTAGTCGTACTTGGTGCCTTCCAGGCGCAGGTAGCTGGTGCCGCTGGTGGCGGTGATCTCGCCGTCCAGGCTCTCGGCGGCGGCCATGCTCTCGATGCCCTCGGAGCCCACGGTGTAGATCACATAGTCGTCCTTCTCAAAGGCCTCGGTCTCGAAGGTCTTGGCGCTGTTGACAGGGCCGGCCTTCCTGGACACGGTGGCGGTGGTCTCGCCGTCCTTCTCGGACACCTTGGTGACCTGGCCGAAGTAGGTGTTGATGACCACCACGTCGGTGATCGCCTTGCTGTCATCGGCGTACACGGTGACGGTCACGCCCTTGCCGGCGGCGGCGTTAATGGCGGTGGCCAGAGCGTCGGCGTCGGCGCAAAGGCTGCCGTCGGTGCCGTCCACCACGGGGGTGACATCATCGACGTCGTAGCTCTTCAGGTCCTTCTTGGCGTCCTTCACGGACACGTCGTCGGTGTAGGTCAGGACGGGGGTCTCAGCCCGCAGGGCGATGATGTCGTTGGTCTTGTAGGTCCAGCCCAGGCCGGGACGGCCGTAGTTGTCCTCCTGGGTGGGGAGCAGCTGCAGGTCGTTGCCGTACAGCTTCTCGCACAGCTGCTGCACGCCGTCGTTCTCGCCGTCATACTGGGGAGCGGTGCTCTTGACCTCCACCTTTTCATACCGGACGTCGGTGGTGATGGTGCCGATCTCGCCCAGGTTGATATTGGCGCCGGAGGTGGTGACCACCACGTCGGCCTCCAGGGTGTTCAGGGCCAGCTGAGCCACCTGGTTACGGGTCAGCTGCACGTTGGGGCTGGAGACCACGCCGGAGAACAGGCGGATCTGGTTGGCCTTGGCGGCCACGGGGGTACGCCAGTCGGAAGCGCCCTCGGACAGCTTCTCGTAACCCAGAGCGCGCAGCATCATGGCGGCGGCCTGGATGGCGGTCAGAGGCTGATTGCCGCCGAAGGTGGTCTTGCTGGTGCCGGCGACCAGGCCGTTCTCATAGCAGGCGGCCACGTACTTGTCGGCCCAGGGGTACACGTCGGTGAAGGGGTGGGAGCCGACGTAGTTGTCAGCTTCCTCGCTGCCCAGGTACAGTTTGGCCATGATGACGGCCATCTCGTGGCGGTTCACGGCCTTGTCGGGATTGAAGCTGCCGTGATCGCCGATCATGACCTTGACGGCGTTCAGGACCTCAATGGCCTCGACATTGTCGTTGTCGTCAACGTCGGGGTAGCTCGCGGCGCTGGTGCCGACGACCATCATGCCCAGGAGCATAACAGAGGCCAGAGCCAGGCTGAGAGCCCGCTTCAGGTTTCTCATTCGGATTTCCTCCTTTAAAATTTTTCGGCCTGAGAGGGGCCGGTTCTGGTGTCCGCAGGGAGCTTTGTTACATCCGTGGTAGACCATGAAGATTTAACATTTCTGTAATAAAGTTCTCTGTTTCTACCAAAAATCTTGAGGTTTTTGAACTTTTCCTCCTTTTCACGGCCGTGTCACACCCCTGCCGCAGGCTAAAAAAGTAGCAAAAACCCGGGAGAAATCACCGGAAACGGGCGCTTTCAGCGTCAAAAAGTAAAAATGGTAGACATCTGGTAGACACCCTAAAATATGGAAAGCCCCGGAAGTCCTGCGGTGTAGGACTTCCAGGGCTTTTTTGGTAGACATTTGGTAGACGTTAAATCTGTTTCCGTTCATATGCCGGGGGCCCGTCCCGTTTTTTAACGGTAAATTTCACCACGCAGCGGTTTATAAGCCCTTCTGCCAGGAGGGCCAGCGCCGTCAGGACGCGGGTGGCCGCCGGACCGGGGAAGCCCTGCAGAATCAGCAGGAAGGCGACCACACAGGTGCCCGCCGCTGCGGCCACGATGATGTTCCACTGCTCCAAGCCGAATTTTTTCGCTTCCTCCGCCATTTGGAGTTTGAAGAAGCTGTCCAGCAGGAGGATCCACCCGAAGCCCGGCGGCAGATAGCCGGCCGCCGCCCGGTGCCGGATAAGAACCACAGCGCCGGTGGCCAGCAGCAGCAATCCGAAGGCGAAGTCGTAACGGAACGCCAGGCAGTACAGGTCCTCAGAGAAGTATCCGATGATCTTGATGATCCCGTAGGCAATCAGGACCACGCCGCTGTACAGGCAGGTAATCAGGGGCGGGACACCAGGAAACAGCAGATATAAAAGCGCGGACAGGCAAAAAACGACGGAAATGATATTGTATCCCATTCGGGCCAAATCTAATTTTTTCATAGCGACTCCTGTTCATTCCCTCCGATCCGGTCTCGACCTCTTTCGCCCCTATCATAGCGGCCTGTATCCTTATCCACAATAGGCAAACAGGGGGCAAGTGTTCAACTTTTTTGCATTTGACTCCGTCTGCCCAAAAAACAGGCAGGAAGACTTGTCTTCCTGCCTGCGGCGTTTTGATTCTTTTGGATATTCCAAACAGCCCTTTCACCAGGCCATCTGCGCCCCCTGAAGTCAACGGTCCTTGGCTGGACACGGCCCGCCGTTCCGAAACGCGCCGGGTGTACACCCCTTCAGCTCCCGGAAGGTTTTGGCGAAATAGCTCATCTCCTGGAAGCCGCACTCCGCGCCGATGTCTGAGATCTTCCGGCCGGTCGATACCAGCAGCTCCGCCGCCCTCTGGATGCGCACCTGCTTGACGTACCGGATCGGCGTACTGCCGATCATGTTCCGAAAACACCGCAGGCACTCGTTCTCGCTGACGGCGGCGCTTTTCGCGATCTCAGCCAGGGTCAACTCCTCGCTGTAGTGCTCCTGGATATATTGAAGCATACGTTTGATCCGCTCTCCATCCCTCAAAGTTTTTTCTGAGGGCCTTTTTTCGGCTGCGGGGCAGTGCTTCGCCAAAAGAAACACAACCTTGGAGAGCCGTTCCCGCACCACGAACTCAAAGCCCTCCGCTTCGGATACCCCGGCCTGCCAGGCCTCCTGAATGGCCTTCGCCGCCTCACGCTCCCACTCCCGGGTGTCCGAGAAGCAGACCCAGGGCCGGCACGGGTCGGAGAGCAGGGGCTCCAGGTACTTCTGCCAGAGGATGCTGTCCACACCGCCGCCCACCAGCCGGGGGTGAAATACCACAGAGCGCAGGCGGCAGCCCTCCTCCCCCTCGGGCCAGGCCCCATGCAGGGCCCCGGCGTTGATGAAAAAGCCCTCCCCCTGCCTTACCAGGCGGTCCGTTCCGTTGACTGAGACACGGACCTTTCCCGTTTCAACGACCAGGACCTCCAGCTCGTTATGCCAGTGCCACGGGACGGCCGACTCACTGAGCCTGTCATGGTAGCAGGCCACAGGGAACAGCGCGGTGCCGTGTTCCGTCAGCTCCCGGCCCTGCTGGTCGATCGAGATCGGCCCGCATACACTCACAGCCATGGCAGCGCCCCCTTCTGGTGATTTTGTTGCATTAACTTGCGGATTTCTTTCTAACCCCTCCGCCAGTTCTGTGGTATTATCATACCAGAAATCAAGGGGGGATACAAGATGCTCCATTTGCTCCTGGCAGTCATTTATATCTCGTTTATCAGCCTGGGCCTGCCGGATGCCCTGCTGGGTTCGGCGTGGCCCTTCATGTACGTCGAGTTTGGCGTTCCAGTTTCCTGTGCGGGGGTCATCTCCATGATCATCGCGGTAGGGACGGTCATCTCCAGCCTGCAAAGCGACCGGCTCACCCGAAAGCTGGGGGCGGGAAAAGTTACGGCAGCCAGCGTGGCTATGACGGCGGCGGCGATTTTCGGCTTCTCCGTCAGCCACTCCTTCTGGACGCTGTGCCTGTGGGCGGTCCCCTACGGGCTGGGGGCGGGCAGCGTGGACGCGGCGCTGAACAACTATGTGGCCCTCCACTACGCCAGCCGGCACATGAGCTGGCTCCACTGTATGTGGGGCGTGGGGGCCTCCCTGGGGCCGTACATCATGGGCTGCGCCCTCACGGTTGGAGGGAACTGGAACATGGGCTACCGCTGTATTGCCCTGCTGCAGATCGTGCTGACACTGGTGCTGCTGGTAAGCCTTCCTCTCTGGAAAGCTCCGGCGGGAACCGAAGCGGAAATGGAAGCGGGCCCGGCGTTGTCTCTGGGGCAGATCCTCCTGATTCCCGGCGCGAAAGCGGTCATGGTGACCTTCTTCTGCTACTGCGCCGTAGAGCAGACCACGGGCCTGTGGGCCAGCAGTTATCTGGTGCTGCAAAAGGGAGTTCCGGCAGAGACGGCGGCCAGCTTTGCCAGCCTGTTCTTCATCGGGATTACGATCGGCCGGGCGCTGAGCGGCTTTTTGACCATGAAGCTGAGCGACAGCCGGATGATCCGGCTGGGACAGGGGATCATTGTGGTTGGAATTGCCGCTTTTCTGCTGCCGCTGGGGGAATACGCCGCCTTGGCGGGGCTGATCCTCATCGGCCTTGGCTGCGCCCCCATTTACCCCTGCATTATCCACTCCACACCCCACCACTTCGGCGCGGAAAAATCCCAGGCGGTCATCGGCGTCCAGATGGCCAGCGCCTACTTGGGCACCTGCCTGATGCCGCCCCTGTTCGGCCTGATCGCCAATCACATCACGGTATCGCTGTTCCCGTTCTATCTGCTGGCGCTCCTGATCCTGATGGTATTCACCCATGAGGCTCTGCTGAAAAGCAGCGGAAAAGGGATTTGAGCGGCCCGTTTCATTTTTACAGGAGGGCCGCGCCCATGGACGGTCAGAAGGTCAGATCGTACTTCTCCACATCCATCAGCGCGGAGCCGCCCGCCTCAA
Organism: uncultured Bacillota bacterium; assembly: GCA_947649625.1. Classification (GTDB taxonomy): domain Bacteria; phylum Bacillota; class Clostridia; order Oscillospirales; family Oscillospiraceae; genus Lawsonibacter. The sequence goes on from CANSSJ010000035.1 coordinate 11,585, forward strand.
AGGTGATGGCGCTGGCGGACTGGCGGGTGTAGATCACCGCGCTGGCCGCCTGTTCCCCGTCGTTGACGAAGACCTCCACGCTGAACCGGTCCAGAATGATCCGCAGCCTGATCTCCCCGCCCCGGGGGCGTACCAGGAAGGAGCGGGTATGGACGATGTCGTGGGGCAGTCCGCTGCGGGTGCGGTCCAGCTTGAGGGTGCCCTGGTCGGGGCGGTAGCGGATAATGGTCTCGTGCTCCCCGTCCTTGGCCACCCGGATGCGGAACCAGCGGTACAGGTCGGGGCCGGTGGGCCGGACGGTGACCGTCATGTCCAGCACCCGGCCCTGGACGCCGGGCAGATTGATTTCCCCGCAGACCGGGATGTTCTGGTGGACCACTCGCGTCCTCCGGCAGCTTTCCAGCTCCCGGACCGGGTTCTGAATCAGCCGCCCGTCTTTCAGGGACAGCTCCCTGGGCAGGGTCATCTGCCCGAACCAGCGGCAGTTGGAGGGCTTGGCCTTGGCGGTGTCCCAGTTCTGCATCCAGGCGATCATGATCCGCCGCCCGTCGGGGGTCAGCACCGTCTGGGGGGCGTAGAAGTCCAGCCCGTAGTCGATGGCCTGGGCGCTCTGCCGGGTGAAGCCCTTGTCTGGGTCGTACTCCCCGATGAGACAGAGGGTACCGTTGCCGGCGTGGAACTCCAGGCCCACGGGAGACATCTCCTGGGGGCTGGTGAGGAGCACCTGCCTGCCGTCCAGGGGGAAGAAGTCGGGACACTCCCACATCTTGCCGTACTGGTTGCGGCAGGCGTCCAGGGTGCGGACAAATTCCCATTTCAGGCCGTCGGTGCTCCGATACAGCAGAATGGCCCCGCTGCCGTCGGCGGTGCGGTTGCCCACCACGGCGCAGAAGGTCCCGTCCGGGTCCCGCCACACCTTGGGGTCCCGGAAGTCGATGGTGCTGCCCCCCTGGGGCAGGTCTTTGCCGTCCAGGATGGGGTTATCCCCCCATTTTTCATAGTTCACCCCGTCGCCCACGGCCACGCACTGGGTCTGGATGTCCTGGAGGTAGCCGTCAGCGTTGTGGCCCCGCCGGACGCCGGTATACATCAGCAGCTGCCGCCCGTCGGGCAGCTCCACCGCCCCGCCGGAGAAACAGCCGGCGCTGTCGTAGTCCTGATCCGGGGCCAGGGCGGCGGGCAGCCGCTCCCAGTGGAGGAAGTCCCGGGTTTTCAGGTGGCCCCAGTGCATGGGGCCCCACTCGTTGGAGTAGGGGTAGTACTGATAGAACAGGTGGCACTCCCCCTGATAGAAGGAGAAGCCGTTGGGGTCGTTCATCCAGCCGATGGTGGGGGTGGCGTGGAAGGCGGGGCGCTCGCTGTCCGGGATGTGGGGGTCGTACTGGGCCTCAAAGTCCCGGGCTTTCTGCAATTTTTCACTGGTCATGGGGGTACCTCTCATTCTTATTTGCTCAATGTAGGGCGCGACGACCCCGGCGCGCCGCTCGCGCCATTGTATTCATTCGGCGGGCCGAGTCGTCCCGCCCTACAAGTGCGGAATGCATATTACTCCGCCGCGGAGTAGCGGTCGTAGGCGTCCTGGTAGACCTTGAGCAGGTCGTCCATGCCGCATTTTTTGGACAGGTAGGTCTTGTACTCCTCCCATTCCTGGTCGGTGGGCCCGCCGTCCCGGAGCCAGAGGCCCTCCCGCTCCTTCACGGCGGTCTCAAAGTCGGTCTTGTGCCAGTCAATGGTCTCCATCTCCATGCCGGTAAACACGCAGTCCACAGGGTAGAAGGTGGTGTCCTCCACATAGGGCATCCAGAACTGGTCCAGGTCGGTGAGCCGCTCAATGGCCCGGTCCTCCATGTAGAACACATCGCTGTAATACTCCGCCAGGATCAGCTTGGGGCCGTAGACCTCGTAGAGGTTGCGCACCTCGCCGGCGCTGCGGTTGTACTGGGAACGGGCCTCGTCTTCGGTGATGGCCAGCCACATGCCCTTATCGTCCTGGCCGGTGAAAAACACGCCGATGGGGCCGTATTGCAGCTGCATGACGGTCTCGCCGTCGTACCACTGGTCGAAGAATTTCAGCAGGTTGATGGGGCTCTTGCATTTGTTGGTGATGCACAGGTCGCCGGATTTAATGGGGGAGCCGGGACGGATGGTCACGCCGCAGACGCCCTCATACTCCGTCCCCTTGGGGCCGGTGAGGGGCGGCAGGAAGACGTAGTCCTTGGCGTAGTCCCCCATCAGCTCCTCGATGTACCACCACACGGACACCCCCACATAGCCCTGTTGGCACTTGGCGATGAGCTGGCTGTCGCTCTGGGAGAACATCTCCACATCCATCAAGCCCTCCGCGTACCAGTCATGGAAGTAGGTCAGGCAGTCCCGGTAGGCGTCGCTGGCGCAGACAAATTCCACAGTTTTGTCGCTTTTCAGGTGGATGTCGTTGATGACGTCGTTGGGCCAGTTGGTGAAGCCGAAGCCGGAGTAGAAGATGTTCTGGCCCCAGCACCACTCGTCAAAGCCGGTAGTCATGGGAATGGTGGACCCGGGGGCGTTGCCGTAGTATTTGGCAGACATGTCGTTGTCCTGGAAGGCCTTGAGCACGTCGTGGAGCTCGTCCAGAGAGGTTGGAATTTCCAGCCCCAGGTCGTCCAGCCAGGCCTTGTTGATCATGCTGTACTGGGGGACGGAGAAGATGGAGTAGGCGTCCTCCATCTCCGCGCCGATGCCCGCCGTGGTCATCTGCTCCCCCGAGGGCAGGCCGTAGATTTTGCCGTCCTCCTGGGTGATGGCCGCCCGGATCTCCGGGTGCTCCTCCAGAATGGCGCACAGGTTGGGCATGATGTCCGGGGTGAGGTAGGGGGTCACATCCAAAAAGGTGCCGTCGTCGCCGTACCGGGCCAGGTCGTAGTTGGAAAAACCCACCCCCATAAAGGCGTCGGGGTACTGGCCGCCGGTGATGCGGATGTTCACCTGCTCGGCCAGGGAGTCGGACATGGTCTCCCAGTTGATTTTGACGCCGGCACTCTCTTGGAGGGCGTTCAGCACCTGGTTGTCCTCATAGCCCCCGGACAGGGCGGAGATGCCCCCCATGATGTCGAACTCGGTCTGGTCGGTGTTGGGGTTCACAGTGCCGTCATTCACATTGACCACCAGTCCCCCGCCGCAGCCAGACAGGAGGGGCAGGGACACAGCCGCGGCCAGCAGCCCGGCAAAAAGTTTTTTCTTCATCGTGCTTCCTCCTCTCTCAGCCCTTGACGGCCCCGGCCATGAAGCCCTTCTCGAAGTGCTTCTGGACAAAGGGGTAAATGACCAGCATGGGCACCGCCGCCACGATCATAGAGCAGAATTTCAGCAGCTCGGTGAGCTTGTTCAGCTCGGCGTAGCCGCCGGAGATGGTGGCCGCCTGAGAGGCGGAGGCGGAGCTCTTGATGAGGATATTCCGCATCACCAGGGGCAGAGGGGTGCCCTTGCCCCCCAGATAGATCAGGGCGGTAAACCAGTCGTTCCAGTAGGCCACCATAGAGAAGACCACCATCACCGCCATAATAGGCATGGACAGGGGAATCACCACGGAGAAAAAGGTACGCAGCTTGGAGCAGCCGTCGATCTCGCTGGCCTCGATGAGGTCGTGGGGGATGGAGTTCTGGAAGTAGTTGCGGACGATAATCATATTACCCACCGCCACCCCGCCGGGGAGGAACAGGGACCACATGCTGCCCACCAGTCCGGTGGACTTCACCACCAGGTAGGTGGGGACCAGCCCGCCGCCGAAGTACATGGTGATGAGGAAGAAGATGCTCAGCGCCTTGCGGCCGGGCAGGTCCTTCTGGGCCAGGGGGTAGGCGGTGATGTACAGCATCACCACCGAGAAGATGGTGCCGATGACGGTGTACTTCACCGAGTTCAGGAAGCCGGAGACGATATTCTTCTCGGCGAACACCGCCTTGTAGCCGTCCAGGGTGAAGCCGCTGGGCAGCAGGAAGGTTTTTCCCGCATACACCTCATAGGGGTCGGAGAAGGAGGCCACCAGCACATAGTACAGCGGATAGGCCACAATCACAAGGACCACCGCGCAGATGGCCACCAGAATGACGTCGCTGGTCCGCTCGGACATGCCGGTGGACAGGTCTTTTTTCTTTGCCATTTGTTCCGCCCCCCTTACACAAATTCCACGTCCGAGGCCTTGGACGCCACCTTATTGACAATGAGCAGCAGCACAATGTTCACCGCCGTGTTGAACAGGCCCACCGCCGTGGAGTAGCTGTATTTGGCGCTCTCAATGCCCTGCTGGTACACATAGACGGCGATGACGTCGGAGGTGGCCCGGTTCAGGTCGGTCTGAAGCAGCCAGACCTTCTCAAAGCCCACGTTCATCAGGCCGCCGGCGGCCATAATCAGGTTCAGGATGGCCATGGGCAGCAGTTCGGGGATGTCGATGTTCTTGATGCGCTGGAACACCGACGCGCCGTCGATCTTGGCCGCCTCGTAGAGTCCGGGGTCCACGTTGGCCAGGGTGGCCAGGTAGATGATACAGCCCCAGCCGGCGTCCTGCCAGATGCCGGAGGCGATGTAGATGGTGCGGAAAGCGGAGGACTGGGTCAGAAAGTCGATCTGGGTGCCCAGAATCAGGTTGAGCAGGCCTCCCGAGGGGCTGAGGAAGATGCGGATCATGCCGCAGATGACCATAACGGAGATGAAGTGGGGGGCGTACAGCACCGTCTGCACCACCCGCTTGAACTTGTGAAACCGGAGCTGGTTGATAATCAGGGACAGGATGATGGGGATGGGGAAGCTCCACAGCAGGCTGTACAGGCTGATGAGCACCGTGTTCCTGATCATCCGCCAGCAGGTGGGGGAGCTGAAAAAGCGCTGGAACCAGTACCAGCCCACCCACTCGCTGCCCAGATAGCCCCGGCTGGCCTTGAAGTCCCGGAAGGCAATCTGGATGCCGTACATGGGGATGTACTTATAAATGACGGTGAGCACCACGGGAATCAGCAGCAGCGCGTACAGCTGCCAGTTGTCCGTGATTCTCTGACCCAGGCTCTTGCCCGGCCGGGCAAGGCTGGCGGAGCCCGCCGGCGATATCCGGTCCCCCGGATAGACCACAGGCTCAGTTTGCGTTGTCTTTTTCATTGGCTCACTCCCTGTTTTCCTTTACTTCTCACAATATGAAACGTTACATATTCTGTAACTGTATGATAATACCTGGAAATATCCCCTGTCAACCCATTTTTTATCTCTAAAAAACATTTTTCAGTTTTCCACAAAAAGGACGTTTAAAATTTGTGCAGCTGGACGATTTGTTGAGTTTTTTAAAAAATCACTTGCAAAATAACGTTTCACGCCTATAATTAGATTGTCAGTGAAACATTTCACGAACCGCGAGGTGGATTCCATGAAACAGCGAGACAGCGCCCCCACTATGAAGGATGTGGCCCGGGAGGCCGGGGTGGCCCTGGGCACCGTATCCAAGGTGTTCAACGACATCCCTGTGGGGGAGGACTACCGGAAGCGGGTGGAGGAGGCCGCCCGGCGGCTGGGCTATCAGGTGAACAGCTACGCCCGGGGGCTGAAGACCAACCGGACCTGCTCGGCGGCCCTGATCCTGCCCGACATCACCCACCCCTTCTTCTCCGCCCTGGCCCAGGGGGTGTGCTCCGCCCTGGCCGCCCGGGGCTATCGGACCATCCTGTCCATCACCGCCTATGACCCCGAGGCTGAGCAAAAATGTATCCAGATGGTCCGGCAGAACAAGGTGGACGGAATCATCGGCCTGACCTACAACCCGGAGCTAGACATCGACCCCCGGCTGCCCTATGTGAGCATCGACCGCTATTTCAGCCCCAGCGTCCCCTGCGTGGCCTCGGACAACTTCGGTGGGGGCCAACTGGCGGCGGAGAAGCTGCTGGAGCTGGGCTGCACCCGGCCCCTGTTCCTGCGCATCGGGTCAAAGGTGCCCGGCGAGTCGGACAAGCGGGGGGACGGTTTCGAGTCGGTGTTCCGCCAGCGGGGGATGGCCTGCGCCGCCCTGCGGTTCAACGACGAGGATGGGCTGGAGCCCATCCGGGACTTCCTGGCCGGGCATATGGACGGAGGCCGGCTGGACTTCGACGGTATCTTCTGCGTCAACGACGCCTTGGCGGTCCGCGTCCGGGACTTTCTGGAGGAGCTGGGCCTGCGGGTCCCGGAGGACGCGCAGATCATCGGCTTCGACGGTCTGAGGCATTTCGCCACGGGGAACCTCTACTGCTCCACCATTGTCCAGCCCGTGGACCGGCTGGCCGAAACCAGCGTGGACATGCTCCTCCGGGAGGACCGGAGCAACCTGCCCAGCCTTGTCTGCCTGCCCGTCACCTACGTCCCCGGGGGCACCACAAAGGAGTGAGATCCCCTCCGTCACGGCCTGCGGCCGCGCCGCCTCCCCCCCATGGGGGAGGCTGAAGAGGAAGGAGATTATAAATGGCCAGCGAGTATTTAAAGTGGAAATATAAGGATGTCCAGCCGGACAAGCCGGTGGAACTGACAAAAAAACAGCGCCGCCAGAACTGGTGGCACTATCACAAGTGGCATGTGATTCTGGCGGCGGCGGCGGTGGTGATCGTGGGCAGTCTGGTCTGGCACACCCTTACCCAGGTCCATCCCGACTACCGGATCGCCTATGTGGACAGCCTTCCTCTCGCGGAGGAAACGAAAATTTCCTGGGAAAACCGCCTGGCCGCCCTGGGGGGCGACTGCAACGGGGACGGGAAGGTCGTGGTAGAGGTCAACCAGTACCTCTCCACTCAGGAGGACGTGATGTATACCGCCGCCAGCAATATCAAGCTGTTGGCCGATCTGGACTCCAACGAGAGCTATTTCTTCCTGCTGGCCGACCCGGAGGGCTTTCAGGAGGAGTATGAGGTCCTCCGGGAAGACTGGTTCCCAGTGGAAAACGGACTGTATCTGGCCCGCCGGACTTTCTGGGAGGACCGGACCCCGAAAAATCTGGAGGGCTGCGACCGGCTGTGGGACCGGCTGCTAAAGGAGATGGCGTAAATGAAGAAAATGAGCTGGTCTGTCCTGTGTCTCTGCGCCCTGCTGCTTTTGAGCGGGTGCGGCAGGGCCGCGCCGCCCAAAGCTGCGGACGGGACGGACTGGAGCGGGGACTGGGTCACACTGGGAAACGTGATCGCCGTGGACACCCCGGAGGGGCTGACCGCCCGGGAGAATAGCGACGTCCTGTCCGCCAAGGGGATGTACTACGCCGCCTGGTCGGCCGGCGAGGCCGTCCCCTACGTCAACGAGGATGGGACGGACGCCCAGCTCTACGATGCCCAGGTCTACCTCCTGGCGGCGGGGCACGACTCCACCCAAAAGGCGGAGGAGCGGGCGGCGGAGTGGCTGAATATGGCTTATGAGCAGTATGCGGTGGACGCGGAAGCCGTGGAAACCTGCAACGGCCAGGAATTTACAGTTATCATTTACACCTATACATCAGAAACGAACCCCTATACCTACGGCGCGTCGGCCTTCGGGGCCTACGGGAACTACGCCCTCAGCGTGGAGCTGTCCTGCCGGGAGAGCTTTGAAGGTGATGCGCTGGATACCCTGAAAGACTTTTTGGAGCACTGCCATTACGCGACCTGACTATAATTTCCCCGCCCGAAGGGCGGGGAAATCAGAGTGACAAGAGGAGGAGTCAATTATGGGACTGCTGTTTGCCGAGGACCCGCACTTTAACGAGAACGAGCACCAAACCGGCTTTTACCGCTACCGGCAGCTGCTGTCCGCCCGGTTCGGGCGGTGGTGGAAGACCAATCTGCTTGCTCTGGCGGGCCTTACCCCTTTGGCGGCGGGGGTGTTTTACAGCGTGGCTTCCTCCAGCGTCCTGGTGCTGCTGCCCACCTCCCTCCTGGGCGGGGCAATCGCCGGCCCCTTCCTGGCCGGGATGTACGACGCCATCCTCCGGGGTCTGCGGGACGATCCCCGGCCCTGGTGGGACAGCTACCGGCAGGCCTGGAAGCAGAACTGGAGGGGCAGCCTGATCCCCGGCGCTCTGCTGGGCCTGGCGGGGGGCGTGTACGCCTTTATGGCCATGCTGTTCTGGTGGGCGGAGCGGTCCCCCTCCCCGGGGACGGTGGCGCTGTACCTGTTCTCCCTGCTGGTGGTGCTGATCGTCAACACCCTCTACTGGCCCCAGCTGGTCCTGTTCCGGCAGAAAGCATCCATCCGCCTGCGCAACTGCCTGCTGTTCTGCATCAAATATTTCTGGCGGGTGCTGGGCGCAGGGGTCTTACAGCTTGGATACTGGACCATATTCGTGCTCTTTGCCCCCTGGACGCTGCTCCTGCTGCCTATCCTGGGGGTGTGGTACATCCTGTTCCTCTCTCTGTTTCTGATCTATGAGCAGATGGACGACGCCTACCAAATTGAAGCACAGCGCTAACGCAAGCAGAAGGCAAAAACAACGACTCGCTTCTCACTCCTCGGCTGTTTCGACAGACTCCGCCGGAGGCCCAACATCCAACGAAGCGGCCAAAACTGCCAGAAGCTGTGCATTTCTCGGTTTCCGCTCCAGATGCCTGTGCGCCAGCTCCTCCAATAGGGGCCGGTTTTCCCGCCAGATCACGTCGCCTGCCATCCGGATATTTTTTTCTACAGCTTTCCAATTCGTCACATACTGCCGCGCGACCTCCGGATATAGCCACTTCGTCACCAGCAGCAGCCGGTCCGGCCGCTCTATGCAGAGCGCTATCGCATAGGCAGTATGAAAAAACCCGGTGTAATTTGCGGTCACACCAAGTCGGTAAAGCAAATCATAAAATGCTGTGTGCGGCCGCCGCAGTCAGACGTGAACGACCATATTGAACGAAGCGCATATTACTGCAGCAAGTCATGTGTCTGCACCTGATTAAAAGGGGACGAGGCCAACAACCGGTTGGCCTCGCCCCTTTATTATCCATAATGTCGGAATCAGTCTATGCTTCCTGATACAATTCCAGCGTGGAAGGATCACGCTCACATGACGGTACATTTTTGAAAAAGGTGTCAGATTTCGTACCAGCGGATCTCGTTGGCGGCCAGGTCCAGGGAGGAAGAGGAGCCGTCTCCCCGGTAAACGGTGGTGGACTGGGGCCGATAGGTGTTGTTGACCACGCAGAACCTGCCGTTTTTCACATAGGCGTGGACGTCCACGTTATAGTTGGAGGACAGCCACAGGTTGAGCTGGTCTTCGCTGTGGGCGGACCAGAGTACGGCCCGGTGGAGCAGTCGGCTGTTTTTAAAGGAGTAGGGCAGACCGGAGAGATACACCGCCCGGCCCTTGCCGTACTCGTTCACTGCCAGCTGGACCTCCCTGTCCCGCTGGACCAGCACCCGGGCCCCCGGCAGGGCGTAGATGGACTTTTTGCCCTCTCCGAAGTCCACCTCCCCGGCGCAGTCGGCCAGGATGAAGTGGTCCCGGTGCTCCTCCCAGTTGTATTTGTCATAGCCCAGGGTAAAGCCGGTCTCCTTCTCCACGCCCAGCACGCCGGCCAGCTGGAGATACCGGCCCTGGTACTGGTGGCCCGACGGCTCACCCACACCGATAAAGCCGCCGCCGTTCCAGACGAACTTTTTCACTGCCGACGAGATGTCCGGGTCCTCCCAGACGGCCCCGCCGGTGTGGGCGGTGTCGCCGTCCCCCACGTTGATGAGCACATCCACCCCGTCCAGCACGTGGGGGTCGGCCTTGATGTCGTCAAAGCTGATAAAACGCACGTCGTAGGGGGCGCCGGACAGGGCCTCAATGACCCCGGCGTAGGAGTAGTTCTGCTTCTGGTACAGGGCGTGGTGGACCATGTGGCAGCCCCAGGACCGGGCCCTGCCCCAGCTGT
>CANSSJ010000036.1 GCA_947649625.1 uncultured Bacillota bacterium
ATCATGCCGATCTCCTGGCCGATGATGCCCCGCTCCTTGTCCACGCTCTCCTGGGTGAACCAGGGGACCGACACAAAGGAGAGCAGAATGTGGAGATTTTCCTCAAATTTTTCGGTGGAGTCGAAGTAATAGCCGGTGATATCGTTGCTGGTAAAGGCGTTGGGGCTGGCCCCGTTGGCGGCCAGGTCCTGGAGGGCGTTGCCCTCCTGGGTGTCGAACATCTTGTGCTCCAGATAGTGGGCCACCCCGGCGGGGGTGCTGTGCCATACCCCGTCCAGACAGAAACGCATGTCCATCCCGCCGTAGTTCGTCGCAAAGAAAGCGTAGCCCTTCTGAAAATCAGGCTTGGGGAAAACAAAGACATTCAGGCCGTTCTCCAGCTTCTCATGGTACATGGTCTCTCCCACCCGGGCAAATTCCAATTTTTCCATGGCTCAAACCCCCTTTCCTTTCAGGAAGTAGACGGTATCCAGCTCCAGCTTTTTGGCGGCCTCGGCCACCTGCTCCCTGGTTACATTTTCAAATTGGTCCACCAGTTCCTCAATGGTGGTGTCCAGCCCGGCGGCCGCCTGTCCCAGCCAGAATTCCTCCTGCCGGCCCTGGTCGTCCAGGGTGGACAGATGGCCTCCAATCAGGGTGCGCCGGGTCCCCTCCATCTCCCAGTCCTCGATGTCTCCCCGGCGGATAGCCTCCAGCTGGGCCAGGATCTCGTCCTTAGCGGTCTGGTACTTGTCAAACTCGATGCCCGAGGACACCAGCACCAGCCCTTTCATCTTCTCCATCATGGAACTGGCGTAGTAGCACAGGGACAGCTTCTCCCGCACATTCATAAATAGCTTGGACAGGGTTGTGCCGCCAAATATGGCGTTGCACATGGTCAGGGCGGGGTAGTCCTCCTCCCAGCAGGTCTGGCCCCCGGTGCGGAATCCCAGGGCCAGCTTGCCCTGGCTCACGTCCATGGCCTCCTCCACCACAATGGGCTCGGGGCCGGCGGTAACACGCACCTCGCAGTCCGGGTCCACCCGGTTTTCGTTCACCGGCAGGCCGGACAGGGCCCGGTTCAACGCCCCCGCCACCCGGTCCGGGTCAGCGGAGCCGCAGTAGTAGACCTCCACCTGAGCCTCCCGCAGCAGCTCCTGATACCGCTGCCACAGGCTGGCCGGGGTGATAACGGACACACTCTTCTCGTCCCCCAGCTTGTCCACCCCATAGGCCTCGTATCTGCACATCTCCTGGGTCAGCCGCTGGACGGCATAGGTCCGCTTGTCATTGATCTGGGCCCGGATGCGGTCGATGAGGTTGGCCTTCTCGCTGGCGGTGTAGTCGGGAGAGAAATGGCCATCCTGGGTACAGGGCTTGAGGAGCACCTCGCACAGCAGGTCAGCGGCAGGCTCCAGAATCTTCTCTCCTTTCAGAACGTAGGCGTCGTCCAGAAAGCTGGCCACAAAGCCCACGCACTGGGTCTCGCCTTTTTTGCGGACCACTGGCTCGATAGCCCCGCCGTACAGCTCATCCAGGGCGGCGGACAGGGACTCCATGTCCGGATGGACCGCCGTGCCCCGGCGGAGTACCTCTGGGATCAGGGCGTTGGCCCCAGCGGTCTCCCGGCTCAACGGGGTGAGCAGTGAGACAGACAGATAGGAACTTTTAAACTTGCTGGTATGCACCGTGCGCAGCCATACCCCGGGGAACAGCTCCCGGCGCTTCACATTTGACATAACTTCAATCCTTTCCTGGAGAGAAAAAATGATAAACTAACTGAGCTATCATACCACAGCTGCCCTCCAAAAGCAAACGGTTCCCTTGGAAATTTTCGCCGGTTTGGGTAGCCGGAAAGGGAAAAATGTTGTATAATAGCTGCAAAGGAGGAGAATACCATGCTGAATCAGCCCAAAGACTTTTGGGATATGCGGTCTGAAAACTATGACCAGACCTCCGGCGGCGCCTACGCTCAGGCCTACGACCGCACCATCGACCGCACCATCCCCTACCTGAAGCCCACAGACCGGCTGCTGGAATTTGCCTGCGGCACCGGGCTCACCACGCTCCGGCTGGCCCCCCACGCGGCCTGCGTCCGGGGGATCGACATTTCCCCAAAAATGGCCGCTATTGCCCGGGAAAAGGCGACAGGCCTCCCCAATGTGGAAATTACCAACACCGATCTGTTTGACCCCTGCCTGGAGCCGGGGAGTTTTGACGCGGTGGCCGCCTACAATGTGCTGCTCTACCTCCCCGACCTGCCCGCCGCCCTAGCCCGCATCCGGGAGCTGCTCCGGCCCGGCGGGATGTTCCTGTCCGCCACCGACTGCCTGGGCGCCCGGCCCTCGGTGATGGGGCTGAAAAAGCTGGTAAAGAGCCGCACCGGGAAAATGCCCTACGTGGCCTTCTTCACCCAGCGGGGGCTGGAGCGGAAAATCGCCCAAAACGGGTTTATCGTGCTGGAGCGGGAGAACCTCTTTCCCAATCCCCCCAACCTGTTCGTGGCGGCGCGGAGGACGTAGGGGCGGCTTTATATGCTGATCTCCAGCCGGTGCTCCCCTTTTAACCCCTCCAGAAGGACGCCACCCTCGATGGATCTGCCGTCCAAAGCGGCGGAGTAGGAGCCGGTGCGTTTGACGGAGATAGCCAGCGTCCCTTTTGGCAGCTTCCAGCTCGCCTCATAGCCCGGCCAGTCCGGCGGGAGGTTGGGCTCCACCGTGAGGCGGCCCTCGATGACCTTCAAGCCCAGCAGCTCCTGAACGGCAATCTGCCAGTACCACCCGGCGGCCCCGGTGTACCAGCTCCACCCCGCCCGGCCGATACGGCCGGGGGCGTAGGACACGTCGGCGGCAATCACATAGGGCTCCGCCCGGTAAAGATCCGTCTCATGGCCCTCCGGCAGGAGGGCCTTTAAAATGGCCCAGCCGTCCACTGGACGGTCCAGGCGGAAGCAGGCCATGGCCAGCCACACGGAGGCGTGGGTATACTGCCCGCCGTTCTCCCGCACCCCGGCGGGGTAGCCCTTGATATAGCCGGGGTCCTTCTCCCCCTGGCCGTCGAAAGCCGGGTCAAAGAGACGGACTACGCTGTGCTCCTGATCGAAGAGCCGGCCCAAAGCGGCGGAGACCGCCCGGTTCGCCCGCTTCCGGTCGGTTCCCCCGGGGAAGAGAGCAAAGGACTGGGCGATGGAGTCAATCTGGCACTGGTCACTTTCCGCCGACCCCAGGGGGGTCCCGTCTGCATAGTAGCCCCGGCGATACCAACCGCCGTCCCAGACCGCCTCCGCCGCCTGGATCAGGGCGTCGGCCTGGCGGAGCAGGTCGTCCGCCCGGGCTCCCTCATCCATCCGGCGGCACAGGACGGCGAAGTCCTGGAGCACCGCCGCCAGGAACCAGGTGAGCCACACGGATTCACCCCCCACCTTATCCATGCCGTCGTTCCAGTCGCCGCCCCCCATCCTGGCCAGCCCGTGGGGGCCCGTCCCCCGGCCAAGGGCACAGAGAATGGCGGCCAGGCCGTGGCGGTAGAGGTTTTCCTGGGTTTCGCTCACCTGGGGGACCTCGTAGCGGTCCTTCTCCCCCGGCTCCAGGGGTTTGGCAGTGAGGTACGGGACCTCCTCCTCCAGGACAGACCAGTCTCCAGTGACGGCACAGTACCGGCTCAGCAGCCAGGGCAGCCACAGCAGGTCGTCGGAGATGCGGGTGCGCACCCCCGCCCCCTGGGGCGGGTGCCACCAGTGCTGCACATCCCCCTCCTCAAACTGCCGGGAAGCGGCCAGGAGGAGCTGTTCCCTTGTCCGTTGGGGCCAGGTGTACAGCAGGGCGGCTGCGTCCTGGAGTTGGTCCCGGAAACCGAAGGCCCCGCCGTTCTGGTACTGGCTGGTCCGGGCCATGAGGCGGCAGGCTATCACTTGATAGAGACACCAGCCGCTCACATACCGGTCCAGCGCCCCGTCCGGGGTTTTCACCGTGAGGGCGGAGACCTTCTCCCTCCACCAGGCCAAGGCTTGTTCCTGCTCCAACCGGAAGTCCTCCCGGAAGAAGCGGGAACAGGGCCGCCCTCCCTTCTCCTTGGTCACCAGACAGACCGGCTGGCCGTCGGACAGGGCGGCAGAGATGGGCTCCCCCTCTCTCAGGCGGTAAATCAGCCGCCCGGAGGCCCCGGTGAGGGTAAAGCGGAGGATGCGGCGGTTGTCGTCGATGGGGACAAAGCCCTCTGCCGTCAGCCTGACCCCGGGCAGCTCCTTTTCCCACCGGGCAAAGCCGGGGCCATAGGTCACCGCGCAGGGCAGGCCGTCCCCGGCGGCAAAGACGGAAATATCTTTATCATTTAAGTTTACCATAATATTTTCTTGTCCACCGACTGCCAGCGGGTCGTTGGTCCAGGGGGTAAGCCTGCCCTCCCGGGAATTGCCCCCGGTCCAGAGGAAGCCCGCCCCGGTCTCGTCGGTGAGCCAGCCGAACTCGGGATTGCACAGCACCTGGCTCCAGCCCACCGGCGGGAGCTGCTTCCCGCAGTGGATGGTGACGGTGTCCCCCTCCATCTCCCAGGAGGCCGGGCCCGGTTCCAGATTCACCGGGGGCGGCGGGGTGATTTTCTCCTCTCTGCTCTCCTCTTCCAAAGGCAGAACCGCTTTCGCCCAGGCCAGCACCGCCGGGGCGGCGGCGGAGTCGGCCAGGTGGATTCCCCCCTTGGCCCCCAAAGCGGACTCCGTCCCCAGTTTTTTCAGCTCCTCGGTGAGGGCGGAGCGCAGAGGCCGGCGGTAGTCGCCCCCCTCCTCCAGCAGGAGAACCAGGTCGAAGGGGTAGCCCGCCCGGGTAAGAAATTGATGCCAGCGGCACCACAAGGCAGCCCCCTCCACATCGTCCGCCCCGGACAGTGTCCCGGCGGCGATGGGCAGATCTCCGGAGATGCCATAGGGCCACAGGGTGTTTTGGGGCGGGCGGTTCCTCTCCTCCACCCTGTTCAGCCGGGCCAGCAAGGCGAAGGCTTCCAGCGCCTCCTGCTCGCTGAGGGCCAGCTTCTGGGCGATGGGGGCAAGAGAGGCAGGCCCTCCGTCCTTTCCCTCCAGCATCCGGCGGGTCCCCGCCTGTGCGGCGGCGAGGCTGTCCCCCAGCGCCAAAGCCAGGGAAAAGCGACCCTTTTCCCCCGTTTTCAACGAAATCGGGATACGAACCATCAGGCAGGGGTCGGAGCCCACAGCGTTTTCCAGGGACCCCGGCTTCCGGTTAGGCAGAGCCCGCAGGCCGCCCCGCCCCAGGGCGGCGGACCGGTCCAGGCTGGCGGAGGCCCCCTCCCCCGTCCAGGTGGTAGAGAGCCAGGGCCCCTCCTCTTTCCCGCGGGGACGGCGGTGAAACAGGGCCCCGTTCCCCTCCAGGGAGCACTCCAGGAACAGCCGGGAGAAAGCGGGGTGGGCGTCAAAGTCCCGCTGGGGGCACAGGACGGGTTCCAAATAGAACAACAGCTCCCCCTCCAGCCGCTTTTTTCCCTTCCAGACCAGCTCCACCTGGCGCAGCTCCCCATTCTCCCGCCGGGGGACAGTGAGGGTGGTCCGGGCGGACAGGCCGTTCCACTCAAAGGACCAGCACACTCCCGAGGCGTCGAACTCCCAGCGGTATGTGCCCCCGCTCTGATACAGAGGGGCGGGGGTCAAGCCGACCAGCCCGTCCAGGCCGTTGATGAAGACCGACACCCCGGCAGGGGCGCAGTACTCCCCCGGCCGGGCCAGGGTAACGGACACCTCCCCTGTCCGGGACATTGTGAGTCCGTTGTCGCAGGCCAGGACGCTGTAGCCGCCGTTGCTCAGCAGGTGGCACTGGGGGAACCTCCGCCCGAAGCCCTCCCCCTCCCGGACCAGGGCGGGCCCGGCGGCGGGACGGGGCTTTGCGGGAAAATCCCGCTCCTCCTGCTTCATGATAGGGGCCCCCACCGGCACCCGCTCCTGGAGCAGCTCCCGGTAGGCAGACATGTCGCAATCCTTCATAAAGCGCTTCTGCATCACGTTGTCCCGCAGGGCGTTGTCGATGGCGACAAGGCTCATCCCCAGGTGGTGGGACATATAGGAGCGGACCACCTCGTAGTCCTCCTGCCCGGACAGGCGGGCGGGGGTGTAGTCCACTGCCTCGTAGAGGCCGTACCGGCCCTCCAGCCCCATGTCCCGCAGGCGGCGGAGGTTTCTCAACGCACTCCGGGGTGCCAGCAGCAGGGCCAGGAAGGAGGCATACGGGGCCACCACCAGCTCGGTGTCCAGCCCCCGCTTCAGCCCCAGGGCCTGGACCCCGTGGGCCTTGTACTGGTAGCTCATGCCTGGGTCGAAGGCGTAGAACCCCGATTCCGAGATGCCCCAGGGACGTTTGGTCTTGTCCCCCCGGCGCTTCTGGGCGTAGACGCAGAAGGACAGGGTCTCGTACAGGAAGGAGTTGGGCTCGCAGGGCAGGAGGAGGTTGGGCATGAAGTACTCGAACATGGTGCCCGTCCAGGAGGCCATGCCGCAGTAGTCGTTGTCCCCCAGCAGCATCCGGCCCAGCCGCCGCCAGTGGCGGGCGGGGACCTCCCCCCGGGCCACGGTGATAAAGCTGGTCTGCCGGGCCTCGCTGGCCATCAGGTCGTAAAAGCCGTCGGTGAGCTTGTCCTGTTCCACCTCGTAGCCGATGGAGAACAGCCGCCGCTCCCTGTCGAAGAGGGGGGCGCAGTCCATGGCGTTGGACAGCTTTTCCGCCCGCTGGGCCAGGGCAGTCTCCCCCCACTGGTACAGCCCCTCCCGCAGGGCGATGAGGCAGCCCCGCAGATTGCCGCTGTCCACGGTGGACACATACCGGGGATGGAGCGGCCTGGCTGTAGAAGTGTCATACCAGTTGTACAGGTGGCCGCGCCACTTGTCCAGCCCCTCCACCGTGTCCAGGATTTGGGAAATCAGCTCCACCGCCCGCTTCCGGGGGGCGAGGTCCAGGTCGGCTGCCGCCATCACCGACAGCAGGGCCATGCCGATGTTGGTGGGAGAGGTCCGCCGGGCCAGGGCGGGGCCGGGCTGCTCCTGCCAGTTGTCCGGGGGAAGCCAGTAGTCCTCTTCTCGAAGGAATTTGTCAAAATACCGCCAGATGAGGGTAGCTTGATGCAGCAGGAAGGCCCGGTCGGCGGGGGGCAGGGCCTTCCCCTTCCGGGACGGGCGGCTCACCGCCCAGGCTAGGGCGGGTGCCAGCAGCCAGACGAAGCCCACCACCTTTCCAAAGCGCAGCTGGGCCAGAAGCATCACCAAAATACCCACAGCTGCGGAAAACCACAGCTTTTTGAAGTAGAAGGGGACGCTCCCCTTCCCCTTTTCCGTCTGGGCGGCGGTGACCCAGGCCAGCATATTTTTGTGAGAGACCGTCATCCGCCACAGGGCGGAGGAGATGGCCGTCAGGGAGATATAGGCCTGGTAGGGCAGGAAAATCAGCTGGATCGCCGTCTGTAGGATGACCCCCGCCAGCCCGGCGATGACGGTGGAGTGATACCGCCGCTTGCCGCTGCGCCGCACGGCCAGCTCCGCCCCGGACAGCAGCAGATTAGAGGCGGCGGCCACCACCGCCACGCCCCCCGCCCAGGCGAAGACCCGACCGGAGAAGCACATACCCAGCACCAGGGTGAGCAGGGTAAAGATGGGGCTCAGGGAACGGCGCAGGTTGTCCAGAATCTTCCACTTCGCCAGGGGCGGGAGGGGATTTTCCTCCCTGCCCCCCTGGCCGTCTGGGACCCGCCTCCCCAGCCAGGGAAGAAGCTGCCAGTCCCCCCGAATCCACCGATGGAGCCGTGCGAAGTAGCCATACACCTGCCAGGGACAGCCGTCAGTGAGCTCCACCTCCCCCAACAGCCCCGCCCGGAGGTAACTGCCCTCCAGCAGGTCGTGGGACAGGATGGCGTTGTCGGGGAAGCGGTCGCTGAGGCAGGCGTGGAAGGCCTCCACCGAGAAGACCCCCTTGCCGGTGTAGGTGCCCTGGTCGAAGAGGTCGTGATACACGTCGCTGGCGGTGGAGCCGTAGGGGTCCACACCCCCCAGCCCACCGAAAATTTTGGCAAAGAAGGATTTGTTGGCCGCCTCCAGCTCTACCGCCACTCGGGGCTGGAAGAGGGCGTGGCCGGCGGTGACCACCTTCTTATTTGGGTCGATGACCGGCTGGTTCAGGGGGTGGAGCATGGCCCCGGTCAGTTCCCGGGCGGTACCCACGTTGAGGCTGGTGTCCGAGTCCAGGGTGATAACGTACTTCACCTGCCTCAGCCAGCCCTTCTCCCCCGATTTCACTTCCAGCCCGGTACGCTTCCCCTTCAGCAGCCGGACCAGCTCGGTGAGGGCTCCCCGCTTCCGCTCCCAGCCCATGTAGCGCTCGTCCTGTTTGCTGAATTTCGGGGTGCGGAAAAAGAGGTAAAAGCCCCCGCCGTACTTCTCGTTCAGGGCGTCCACCGCTTTGCGGGCGCTGTCCCGCCAAGCGGCCCCCTCCTCCCCCATGGGGGTCCCGCTGTCGGGCAAGTCGGCCAGGATACCCAGCCGCAGCTCTGCCCCCGCATCCCGGTTGGCCAGGCGGTATCGCTCCAGCAGGGCGGCCAGCTTGGGCCCGCTGTCCTCTCCGGTGAGGAGGGAGACCACCACGCACAGGGTGCGGCCCTCCCGGGGGATGCCCCCCTCCAGCTCCATCCGGGGCACCGGCCGGGGCGGGACCAGGCGGACCAGGAGGAAGTCCAGCACGTTTTTCACGATGTCGGACAGGGGCAGGATGAGCAGAACCGCGGCCAGGGGGGTGCCCGCCGCCCGCCACAGGGCCAGGGCGGCCAGCAGGGACAGCCCCGTCACCACGGCCCCGTAGCTCACTCCGGAGCGGGGCCGCTCCGCCCTCCCCAGCGGCTCCCGGTAGAGGTACCAGCCCACATGCCGCCGGGGACCCTCCCCCTTTTGGGCCAGCTCCAGGGCGCGGCGGGCGGCCTGGCCCTCCTCAAGGCGGTACTTTTTCGCCAGCTGGCAGACCTTTTGCCGGTAGCGGCGGCGGGTGTCCTCGTCCATGTGGGGATAGTGGCCCGAGGGGTCCTGGACCAGCACCCGCTCCACCCGGCTGGCCCCCTCCAGCAGGGCGGTCCACTCCGCCCCGGACAGGGTCCGCAGGGCGGTGAAGATGGAGGCCATCTGCTCCGGGGGGATTTTGTCCCCCTTGAGGGCGTCCAGATCGCTGCACAGCCCGGCCAGCCGCCCCACCAGCGCCCCCGCCAGGGCGGGGACGAAAAGGGACAGCTCCCGTTCCGTCAGGGGACACACCGACTGAAAGCCCTCCAAAAACAGGGCCAGCCGCCCCTGGTGGAGGTCGGGCACCGCCCACAGGGCGCTCTTGGCACAACACTGGAGGAGAGCCGTCCCCTTGGCCGTCCCCCGCAAGGGCTTGCCGCCTTTCAGGGCCTCCCGGGCCCGCTCCCCCTCCCGGACGGCCAGGTAGTGGTTGTCCAGCAGCCATTCCGCTCCTCCGGGCAGGGCGGTCTGGCCGGCACTCCAGAGGTTCAGCCCCTCCCGGGTCCGGCAAACCACCTTCAAATCGGCCCTCAGCCTCCGGGACAGGGCGCGGCAGGAGACCGCCCCCTCCAGCTTCAGCTCCTTGGCAGCGTTGGCGGCGTATTGCTTCAGATGGGCGTCGTCCATGGGGACGTTGGGGGTGTTAGGCATGGGAAGACCTCCTTTGTTCCCTCCAGTTTTCCCCCGCATATGGCGGAATATACCAAAAGAGGGTTGGAGGCCGTCAAGGATTTGTACTTGACAAACGGGGCAAAATGTGGTAGACTTCCAAATGTAAAGTTAATTTGCTTTACATTTTGAGACGAGGGAGGTCGTACTCCATGAAAAGCCAGGCCTACCGCATGACCATGCTCTTCGACTTCTACGGCGACGTGCTCACTGACCGCCAGAAGGAGTTCTACGACCTCTACTACAACGAGGACCTGTCTCTGGGCGAGATCGCCGAGAACTACGGCATCACCCGCCAGGGCGTCCGGGATGTGATCGTCCGGGCGGAGAATATCCTCACCGAACTGGAGGACAAGACCAAACTTATCAAGCGCTTCCACACCATGCGCGGCCAGCTGGAGCAGGTATTCAAAGACGCCGCCCGGATGGCGGAGCTCACCGCCCACATGGAAAACGCTGAGCTAGAGGCCTTGGCCCTCCGGGTCCGGGACACCGCCGACGCCCTTTTAAAGGAGTAAGCCCATGGCATTTGAAGGACTTTCTGAAAAGCTGTCCGCCGCGTTCAAGAAGCTGCGGGGCAAGGGCCGGCTGTCCGAGGCCGATGTGAAGGAGGCCATGCGGGAGATTCGGCTGGCCCTGCTGGAGGCCGACGTCAGCTTCAAGGTGGTCAAGCAGTTTGTGGCCCAGGTCACCGAGAAGGCGGTGGGGGCCGACGTGCTGGAGGCCCTCTCCCCCGCCCAGCAGATCATCAAAATCGTCAACCAGGAGCTCACCGACCTGATGGGCGGGTCGGCGGCCAAGCTGACCATCGCCTCCAAGCCGCCCACGGTGGTGATGATGGTGGGCCTCCAGGGCGCGGGCAAGACCACCAACGGCGCCAAGCTGGCCGGTCTCATGCGCAAGCAGAACGGCAAGCGGCCCCTGCTGGCCGCCTGCGATATCTACCGCCCCGCCGCCATCCAGCAGCTGGAGGTGGTAGGCAGGCAGCTGGACATCCCCGTCTTCCAGATGGGCCAGGCCAATCCGGTGGACATCGCCAAAGCCGCCGTGGAGCACGCCACAGCCCACGGCAACGACATGGTCTTTCTGGACACCGCCGGCCGGCTCCACGTGGACGAGGAGCTGATGGACGAGCTGCGGAACATCAAGGCCGCGGTGGAGCCCACCGAGATTCTTCTGGTGGTGGACGCCATGATCGGCCAGGACGCGGTGAACGCCGCCAAGGCCTTTGACGACGCGTTGGACATCGACGGGGTCGTCCTCACCAAGCTGGACGGCGATGCCCGGGGCGGCGCGGCCCTGTCCATCAAGGCGGTCACCGGCAAGCCCATTAAATTTGTGGGCGTGGGAGAGAAACTGGACCAGATCGAGGTCTTCCACCCCGACCGCATGGCCAGCCGTATCCTGGGCATGGGGGACATGCTCTCCCTCATTGAAAAGGCGGAGCAGAATTTCGACCAGAAAAAGGCCCTGGAGCTCCAGGAGAAACTTCGGAAGAACAAATTTACCCTCACTGATTTCTACGACCAGATGAAGCAGCTGAAAAATATGGGCTCCCTCACCGAGATCGCCGGGATGCTCCCCGGGGTCAAGGCCAGCGACCTGGAGGGAGCCACCATGGACGAAAAGCTCCTCCAGCGCATGGAGGCCATCATCCTGTCCATGACCCCCGCCGAGCGGGAGGACCCCAAGCTGCTCAACTCCAGCCGGAAAAAGCGGATTGCCGCCGGCTCCGGCACCCAGGTTGTGGATGTGAACCGGCTGCTCAAGCAGTTCGACATGCTCCAGGCCATGACAAAGCAGTTCGCCGGCGGCAAGATGCCCCGCAATATGAGAAAAATGATGAACAAACGTGGTGGTATGCCTGGAATGGGCAAAGGTTTTCCCTTCTAAAAGGCCGCCGCAGGCGGCCCACAAAATCGAAGCCCAGCGAAGCGGGTTCGATTTTGAGAGGAGGAGCAAGGGAGCGAAACGAAGGATGCCCGCAGGGCGTCCCGAGTGCAGCGGACTTTGCGACGACGAGATGGGCAAAAAGGGCCGTGGAATGCCGGGGATGGGCGGAATGCCCTTTTAATGCGTTGGCAAGACACGTTTTGTGTTTTCCATATAATCATACAAATTCATTTGGAGGTGA
Organism: uncultured Bacillota bacterium; assembly: GCA_947649625.1. Lineage (GTDB taxonomy): Bacteria > Bacillota > Clostridia > Oscillospirales > Oscillospiraceae > Lawsonibacter. The sequence goes on from CANSSJ010000036.1 coordinate 11,811, forward strand.
AGATACATGGTTAAAATCAGACTGCGCCGCATGGGCGCCAAGAAGGCCCCCTTCTACCGCATCGTGGTGGCCGACTCCCGCTATCCCCGTGACGGCCGTTTCATCGAGGAGATCGGCTTCTACAACCCCACCGTCAATCCCAGCGAGCTGAAGGTGGACGTGGACCGGGCCCAGGCCTGGATCAAGACCGGCGCTCAGCCCACCGAGACCGTCCGCGACCTGCTGAAAAAAGCCGGCGCCCTGTAAGGCTGGAGGTCATTCATGAAAGAGCTTCTCACCTACGTGGCCCAGAACCTGGTGGAGCACCCCGAGCAGGTGTCTGTCACTGAGGTCGAGGGCGACGGCGAGACCGTCCTGGAGCTCCGGGTCGCCCCGGAGGACATGGGCAAGGTGATCGGCCGCCAGGGCCGCATCGCCAAGGAGATTCGTGTCCTGATGCGCTCCGCCGCCCAGCGGGCCGGCAAACGGATCAGCGTGGACATCGTCGATTAAAGCAAGGGCGCAGGGGGTTCCCTGCGTCCTTCTTTTCAACCTGGAGGACTTTATGAACTGGACGAAAGAACAGCTTGCCGAGCTGAACTACTTCTGCCACAGCACCCGAAAACGGGATAAGGCTGATATTGCCTGTGACGTTTTCAGCGGGCAGATTGAGACCATTATCGATCTCTTTTTCTACTACTCCATCACGGAGTTTCAAGTGGGGGACATCAAAGACTTTTACAAAACCTTCCGCATCCCTAAGATCCGAAGCGAGGGACTGCGAAACCCGTCTCCCAAGCAGATCATCCAGGCTCTCGACCGGATAAAAAATATTCGGCGTATTGGGGAGGACCGCTACCAGATCCTCAGCCCGAGAGATTGGTTTCTGGTCTCTTATGCGGACGAGCTGAAATACGGCTACGAAAAGGGTTATGTCCAGTATTTTATGGAGGAACACACATGCTGAAACAATATTTAGAGGTGGGCAAGGTCACCAACGTCCACGGCCTGATGGGCGAGGTGAAGGTCCAGCCCTGGGCGGACTCGCCGGAGTTTCTGTGCCAGTTCAAGACCCTGTATGTGGACGAGGCCCACTTCCCCATGACGGTACAGCGGGCCCGGGTCCACAAGAACATGGTCATCATCAAGTTTGAGGGCCCCACCGACGTACCCAGCGCCATATCCCTGCGGGGGGCCATCCTCTACATCGACCGGGCGGACGCCAAACTGCCCGACGGGGCCTTCTTCCTGGCCGACGTCTACGGCCTGGAGGCGCGGGACTCGGCCACAGGGGAGGTGCTGGGCAAAATTGAGGACGTGCTCACCCTGCCTGCCAACAATGTTTATGTAGTCAAGGGCGGCCCGCGGGAGCTGATGATCCCCGCCGTTCCCCAGTTTATTGCGGAGACCAACATTGAGGAGGGCTTCGTCCGGGTGAACCTGATGGAGGGCCTATGAAACAGGAATGGAAGGGCCCCCTGCGCCTGGGTGTGGTGCTGTTTGGGCTCTATCTGGCCGTCCACTACTGGGAAAAGCTGTCCGCGCTGGCCCTGCTGGCCCTGGGAGCCGGCTTTCCCCTGGTTCTGGGCGCCGTCATCGCCTACGCCGTCAACATTTTGATGAGCATGTATGAGCGGTGGTACTTTCCCCGCTCGCAGCAGCCGGCGGTAGTGAAGAGCCGCCGGCCGGTGTGTCTGCTGCTGTCCTACGCCAGCCTGGCCGCTCTGGTTGTGCTCATTATCCGGATGATTCTGCCTGAGCTGATCCAGAGCGTCTCCCTGCTGCTCCAGGAGCTGGTCCCGCTGCTGCAAAAGCTGAGCGTCAAGCTGAATGAGAACCAGGACCAGCTGGCGGCTCTGTCGGGCCTCTTTGCCGCGGACGGAACCATCAACTGGCAGGAGCTGGCCGTCAAGGCGGTCAACTTCCTCCTCGCCGGGCTGGGGGGCGTGATGGGCTCCCTGATGTCCCTGATCTCCGCCACCGTGTCCACCGCGTTCACCGCCATTGTCAGCGTGATCTTCTCCATCTACCTCCTGCTGGACAAGGAGACCCTGTCCCGGCAGAGCGCCCGGGTGCTGAAAACCTACCTGAAGCCCGCCTGGTACAGCCGCCTGCTCTACTTTCTGGAGACCCTGCACAACTGCTTCCGCCGCTTCGTGGTGGGCCAGTGCACCGAGGCGGTCATCCTGGGTCTGCTGTGCATGGCTGGGATGCTGCTGTTCCAGTTCCCCTACGCCTCCATGGTGGGGACGCTGATCGGCTTTACCGCCCTGATTCCAGTGGCCGGCGCCTACATCGGCGCGGGAGTGGGGGCCTTCCTCATCTTTACCATCTCCCCGGTCAAGGCACTGCTGTTCCTGGTGTTCATTTCGGTCCTCCAGCAGCTGGAGGGCAACCTGATCTACCCCAAGGTAGTTGGCTCCTCCATCGGCCTGCCCGGCATCTGGGTGCTGGCCGCCGTCACCATCGGCGGAGGGGTGCTGGGCATCGGCGGCATGCTGCTGGCAGTCCCCTTGGCCGCCACCTTCTACCAGATCCTGCGGGACGATGTAAAAAAGCGGAACGAGCTTCCGCCAGAGACATAACAGAAGGGCCGCCCGTGGGCGGCCCTTCCATCTTTTTATAAAACCTTGGACAAAAACAGCTGGGTCCGGGGGTGTTGGGGATGGTCAAAGAACTCCTGAGGGGTATTCTGCTCCAGAATGTGGCCTCCGTCCATAAACAGGACCCGGCTCCCGACTTCCCGTGCAAAGCCCATCTCGTGGGTGACCACCACCATGGTCATCCCCTCCTGGGCCAGCTCCCTCATCACGTCCAGCACCTCCCCCACCATCTCCGGGTCCAGGGCGGAGGTGGGCTCGTCAAAGAGCATCACCTTGGGCTTCATGGCCAGGGCCCGGACAATAGCGATGCGCTGCTTCTGACCGCCGGACAGCTGGCTGGGGTAGGCCTCCGCCTTGTCCACCAGGTCCACCCGCTTCAGCAGAGACAGCGCCAGTCCGTCCGCCTCCTCCTGGCGCATCAGGCCGGTGCGCACCGGGGCCAGGGTGATGTTCTTCCGGATGGTCATGTTGGGAAAGAGGTTGAAGTGCTGGAATACCATGCCCATCTGCTGGCGGACCTGGTCGATCTTCACCTTGGGGTCGGTAATAACGGCGCCCTCAAAGGTGATGGTGCCCGCGGTGGGGGTCTCCAGCAGGTTAAGGCAGCGCAGGAAGGTGGACTTGCCTGACCCGGATGGGCCGATGATCACCACCTTCTCCCCCGGGGAGATGTGCTCACAGATATTGTCCAGCACCAGCTGGTTTTCAAAGGACTTGGACAGGTTTTTAACGTCGATCACTTTGGCGCAGCCTCCTTTCCAGCTTGCCCTGGAGCCAGGTGAGGACAATGCAGAAGATCAGGTACATAAGGGCGGTGCCGTAGAGTGGGAACATAAACTCATAGGTCTTGCCGCCGATGGCCTCGGCGTAGTAGAGGATCTCGGCGGCGCCGATGGAGGAGACCAGAGAGGTGTCCTTGAACAGGACGATGAACTCGTTGCCCAGGGAGGGCAGGATATTCTTGAACGCCTGAGGGATCACGATGTACCGCATGGTGTCGATGTAGTCCAGGCCCAGGGACCGGCCGGCCTCGCTCTGGCCCGCGTCCACGCTCATCAGGCCGCCCCGGACGATCTCCGCCACATAGGCCCCGGAGTTGATGCCCAAGCCCAGCATACCCACGAAGAAGCGGTTGCGGGTGGATTTGAAGATGACCATGCCCCAGATAAGCAGCTGCACCAGCATAGGGGTGCCCCGGATGACAGTGGTGTAGATCTTACATACGAAATTCACCACGCCCAGAACGGGGTTGCGCCTTCCCGGCCGCTGCTGGTCGTGGGCGGAGCGGACCACAGCCACCAGGACCCCCAGCACCACGCCGATGATCAGGGCGCAGGCGGTCAGCTCCAAGGTGGTGGCCATCCCCTTCAGATAGAGCTTCCACCGGTCCCCCGTGAGAAAGGCCATGGTAAATTTTTTTGCGAAATCGGCCCGGAATGCCTCCATAGGCTTCCCTCTCCTCTCCATTTTGTAACACCCGGTTCCCTCTTGTGTTTCCGCCCCGCAGGGCGGGAACACAAAAAAGAAGCGGGATTTTTGTAAAAGCGGCCCCTTATGCCGGGGCCGCTTTTATGCGCATATTTTTTACTCAGCGGGGATGTACTTGTCAACGATCCTCTGGACGGTGCCATCCTCGATCAGCTCCTTCAGCGCGGTGTTGACAGCGTTGAGCAGCTCGGTATTGCCCTTCTTCACGGCGATGGCATAGTCCTCGTTGGTCCAGTCGCCGTCCAGCAGGGTGAGGCCCTCGTTGGCGGCCACATAGGCCTTGGCGGGCTCGTTGTCGATGATGACCGCGTCGATCTGGCCGCCCTTCAGGGCCTCCACCGCCATGGCGCCGTTGTCGTAGCCGATGACGTGGTCCTCGCCGTAGCCGCCGTTCTCCGGGGTGTCGGAGGCATAGGTGTAGCCGGTGGTGTTCTTCTGGCAGCCGATCATCTTCTCGCTCAGGTTGTCCATGGTAACGTCGGAATCTTCCTTCACGATGACTACCTGCACGCCGGTGGCGTAGGTGTCCGTAAAGTCCAGGGTCTCCTTGCGCTCCTCGTTGACGGTGATGCCCGCCATGGCAATGTCGCTCTGGCCGTTGGCGGCGGCGGTGAGGGCGGCGATGAAGTCCTGGTCGTCCACCACCAGCTCCAGGCCCAGCTTCTTGGCGATCTCGGTGGCAATCTCCACGTCGATGCCCTCGAAGGAGCCGTCGTCGGTAATCATCTCATAGGGAGGGAAGGCGGCGTTGGTAGCCATGTGCAGTTTGCCGGCTTCGACGGTGGTGAAGGAGCCGTAGCCGCCGGCGGGGACGGAGGCGTCAGCGGAGCTGCCGCCCTGGGACGCGCTGGAGGGGGCGCCGGGATTGCCGGAGGAGGCGCTGTCCTTGGAGCCGGAAGCGCCGCTGCCGCCGCCGCAGGCAGCCAGGGACAGGGACATGGCCGCGGCCAATACCAATGTAAGAATCTTCTTCATTTTAATCTCTCCTTTTCAATAACCGGTTCGGTCTCCCGAACGTTGGCCTGATTATACAATGATAAAATATTCATAGTCAATAGATAAATATTCAAATTTTTGGAATGCCTTCCGGTTTTTTTGTTTAAAACGCAGGGAACCTGAGGAGAAATTTCACGTCTATACAGAAGAGATTAAAATTTTTTTAAAGTTGGCCGATGCCTCTTGCATTTTTTCTGGAAATTGGTATGCTGGATATTGACTGTCCCTTGGAAAGGATGTGGAAAAGGCGATATGAGCGCGCTGCACGACTCCTCCCGCCGTCTGGCCCGGAATCTGGCAGAGTTTCCGGACAGGTGGGCCTCCCGGCTGGTTTTTCTGCTGGGGCCCTGGATGTGCCTGTGGATGGTGGAAATCCTGAATGAAAACAACGTGTTCAAGGACCTGGCCCCCTGGCAGGTGCTGATGAACATGATCTTTTATTACAGCATATTTATCGCCCTGCGGCTGATCCTGGGCCGGAACCGGCGCGCCGCCGCCCTGGGCACGGCGTTCTGCTTCCTCTTCGGGCTGGTGAACCACTACGTCCTGCGCTTCCGGGGCCGCATCCTTTTCCCGGCGGATATCACCGGCTGGCGCACCGCCGCCAATGTGGCCGGGGGCTTCGACTACTCGGCGGACGTCTACATCACCCAGGCCGCCATCCTGCTGACGGCCTACCTGGCGCTGGTGTTCTTCTGTACGCCCCAGAAGCGGCGGGCCAAAATCCCCGCCCTGGGCGGGGTCGCCCTGTGGGGTACTATGATCTGCTACTGCTACGCCTTCTTCTGCACCGGTATGCTCCCCGCCCTGGATATCTACACCCAGCAGTGGGTCACCCAGCGCAACGGCTTTCTGCTCAACTTCTCCATCGCCCTGCGGTACTCCTCGGTGGATAAGCCGGAGGGCTACTCCAAGGAGCTGGTGCTGGAGCTGATGGAGCAGTACCCCGGCGTCCCGGCGGAGGAGGACAAAAAACCGGTGAACATCGTGGTCATCATGAACGAGTCCTTCGGCGACCTGACCATCTTCGACGATTTAAACCCCTCGGAGGACCCCACCCCCTTCCTCCACTCCCTGGAGGAGAACACAATCAAAGGCTGGATGTACTCCTCGGTCACCGGGGGCGGCACCGCCACCATCGAATTTGAGTACCTCACCGGCTTCACCAGCCTGTTCCAGCCGCCCCACACCGTGGCCTACCAGCTCTATGTGGAGGAGGGCATGCCCTCCCTGGCCGCCCTGGCGGGCAGCCAGGGCTACGCCACGACGGCCTTTCACCCCTACAAATCCTCCGGCTGGAACCGGGTGCTGGCCTACCAGTATCTGGACTTCGACCGGCAGATGTATCAGGAGGACGTCCCCAACCCCTATATCATCCGCAGCTACATCTCCGACAAGTCGGACTACGAGATGATCCGCAGGTCCACCGAGGCGGAGGACAGCAGCTTCTTTTTCAACGTCACCATGCAGAACCACAGCGGCTATGCCCAGGGCTGGTACAACCTGCCCCGGCACATTACGCTGTCCAACGAGCTGAAAGCCGCCGACCGGACGGCGGAGCAGTTCCTGGACCTGATGAAGGAGAGCGACCTGGCCCTGGAGGAGCTGATCGGCTATTACAGCCAGTCCGACGAGCCCACCCTGGTGGTCTTCTTCGGCGACCACCAGCCGCCGCTGACCAACGCCTTCTACGAGGAGCTGTATGGCAAGAAGCTGTCCGAGCGGACCACCGAGGAGGTGCTCCGGCAGTATGCCGTCCCCTTCTTTATCTGGGCCAACTACGACATTGAGGAGCGACAGGACGTGGTCATCAGCCCCAACTTCCTTGGTGTGCTCACCGCCCAGACCGCCGGCCTGCCCCTCACCGGCTACATGGAGTTCCTGTCTGAGCTGTACGAGGTCATGCCCGCCATTACCCCGGTGGGCTTTGTCACCGCCGACGGACAGTTTTTGAAAAAGTCGGAGCTCAGCGCCGAACAGCAGGACTGGCTGTGGAAGTATGAGGTCCTCAACTACTGCGGCATGGTGGACCTCTTCGACGAGGCCCGGCCCATGTTCTGCGCGGATTAGGGGCCGGTCTCTGTTGCCTTTCCACCGGAGGGGTGGTATAATGAGGCCACTAAAAAAAGGAGGATGGGTCCTGATGAAAAAAGCAGTTTCGTGTTTCCTTGCCCTGGCCCTGTGCCTGGGTCTGGCCGTCCCCGCCCTGGCGGCGGAGACAGCCAATCCCACCAACGACAAGCTGACGGTGGACGGCGTGGAGCAGACCCCCACTGTGTACAAGATCGGGGGGAGCAATTATTTCAAGATCCGGGATGTGGCCGCCGTCCTCAACGGCACCGAAAAGCAGTTTTCCGTGGGCTACAGCAGCGGCAAGGTGACGGTCACCTCCGGCCAGCCCTACGAGGCCACCGGCAAAGAGCTGGCGGGGGCCCCCTCCGAGAGCCGGACCGCCTCCCGCTCCAGCGATTCCATCATCATCGACGGGACGGAGGCCAGCCTCACCGTCTACAAGATCGGCGGGAGCAACTATTTCAAGCTCCGGGACCTGGGCAAGGCCCTGGACTTCCAGGTGGACTGGGCCGCCGGACAGGGCGTGATGATCGAGACCGGCGGGACCGCCGCGCCGGTGGAGCCCGACCAGCCCACCGAGGCCACCCTCGCCAACGGCAAGCCCGTCACCGAGGAGAACGTCCTCGCCATCATGGCCGAGATTGAGCGGGAGTATCCCACCGGGACTCTGTGGGCCGAACGCACCGTCGCCGGAACAGCCTACAACCCCAACAAAGTCAGCGGTGCCGTCAACGTCGTCATCCACGGCCAGTACGGCGCGAACACCACCTACGCCTGCGGCGGCTTCGCCGCGATGGTCAGCGACCGGGTCTTCGGCTACGACGCTCCCTGCCGCAAGGTCGACGACGTGACCGACATCCGCCCCGGCGACATCATCGTCCATCTGGACAAGAACGGCAATCCCACCCACGTCTCCATCGCCATGAGCGGCGTCCGGAACGAGTACAACTACGTCGCCCGCTGCGAGGGTAACAACAACTCCCAGGTCAAATGGCACTCCGACGATACCCCCAACATCGCTCGTCCCACCGCCGCCAAGCCCTGGGCCATCTACACCCGGTATCCCGAGGGGTAAAAACCCCCGTCCCCCGCAGGGAAAAGCCTCCCTTCAAGAAGGGAGGGGGATCGCCGCCGCAGGCGGTGGTGGAGGGTTTTCCCCTTTTGACCGCATCTGGTTCTTTCGGAGAAAACCCCCAATCATGGCTTCGCCGTGCCAGCCCCCTTGCGAAGGGGGCCTTGGGAGCGCCTGCGGGCGGGACGAAGAGGAGCTTTGGGCGCAGAAGCGAAAAAAGGCTTCCCTGAATGGGGGAAGCCTTTTCCTTTGGCCGCATGTTCCCCTCCCCCGCCGCATATGGATGCCTGAGGTGATATGCGGTGGCGTTTCTGGCGCGGACGGCGGATTTTTTGTGGAACCCCTGGCTGCTGGGACTGTTTCTGGTGACGGGGCTGGTGTATTCCGTGGGCTCCGGATGGTTTCAGATCTTCGGGTTTCCCGCCTGGTGGCGGGCGACGGCCGGGTCGCTGCTCCGGCGGCGGGAAAAGCGGACGGGCGGCCTGTCCCCCGTCCAGGCCCTGGCCACCGCCCTGGCCTCCACCATAGGCACCGGCTCCATCGCCGGGGTGGCGGCGGCCCTCACCCTGGGCGGGCCGGGGGCGGTGTTCTGGATGTGGGTGTCCGCCCTGCTGGGCATGATGACCTCCTGCGGGGAGAAGCTGCTGGCCGTGAAATACCAGCGCCCCGGCCCCGACGGGACCCTCCGGGGCGGCCCCATGTACTACATCCGGGACGGCCTGGGCTCCAATACCCTGGCTGTCTGCTTCTGTCTGGCCTGCCTCCCCGCCACCCTGGCGGGGGGAAATCTCATTCAGTCCTCCTCCATCGCCGCCAGCCTGGAGGCCGCCTTTCACCTGCCCCGCCTGCCCGTCGGGATCGCCGTCGCCCTGCTCACCGCCCTGGTGATGGTGGGGGGCGTGGGCCGGATCGCGGCGGTGTCCTCCGCCCTGGTGCCCGCCATGGCCCTGCTCTATCTGGGCAGCGGCGGGGCGGTGCTGCTGGGCAATTGGGACAGGGTCCCCCACGCTCTGGGGCTGATCTTCTCCTGCGCCCTCTCCCCCGCCGCCGCCCTGGGGGGCGGCGCGGGCTGGACGCTGGCCGCCGCCCTCCGCCACGGGGTGGCCCGGGGGGTGTTCACCAACGAGGCGGGGCTGGGCACCTCCGCCATGGCCCACGGGGCCG
>CANSSJ010000037.1 GCA_947649625.1 uncultured Bacillota bacterium
CGCTGCGGCAGACGATGACGTCCGGCTGGATGCCCAGGGAGAGCAGCTCCTTGGCGGAGTGCTGGGTGGGCTTGGACTTCAACTCCCCGGTGCCCGGGATGGAGACAATGAGGGAGACGTGAATGAACATCACGTTGTTCCGCCCCCGCTCCGCCGCCACCTGGCGGATAGCCTCCAGGAAGGGCTGGGACTCGATGTCCCCCACCGTGCCGCCGATCTCCACAATGGCCGCGTCGGTGTCAGGGGTGTCCAGAGTGTAGATATTGCGCTTGATCTCATCGGTGATGTGGGGGATGATCTGCACCGTCCCTCCCAGATAGTCCCCCCGGCGCTCCCGGTTGAGGACGTTCCAGTACACCCGTCCAGATGAGACAGAGGAGTTCACCGTGAGATTTTCGTCGATGAACCGCTCGTAGTGGCCCAGGTCCAGGTCAGTCTCCGCTCCGTCGTCGGTGACGAAGACCTCCCCGTGCTGGTAGGGGGACATGGTGCCCGGGTCCACGTTGAGGTAGGGGTCCAGCTTTTGCACCTTCACCCGCAGGCCCCGCTGCTTCAGCAGCCGGCCCAGGCTGGCCGCCGTGATCCCCTTGCCCAGCCCGGACACCACGCCGCCGGTGACAAAAATATATTTGGTCATTTCTCTCTCCCTCCAACCGTCACAGGCTGTTGGTCAGCCGCTCCATCACTCGGACATAGGCCTCCTCCACGCCGCCCAGGTCCCGGCGGAAACGGTCCTTGTCCAGCTTCTCATGGGTGGCCGCGTCCCACAGCCGGCAGGTGTCGGGGCTGATCTCGTCGGCCAGCACGATGGTCCCATCCCCCAGCCGGCCGAACTCCAGCTTGAAATCCACCAGAGTGACGCCGCAGTCCGCCCAGATCTTTTTCAGCAGTCCGTTGATGGTCAGGGCGTAGTTCCGGATCAGGGCCAGCTCCTCCCGGGAGGCCAGCCCCAGGGCGGCGGCGTGGTCGTCGTTGAGCAGGGGGTCGCCCAGCCCGTCGTTCTTGTAGGACAGCTCGAATGTGGGCCGGTCAAAGACTGCGCCCTCCTCCACGCCGTACCGCTTGGAGAAGGAGCCGGCGGCGATGTTGCGCACGATGACCTCCAGGGGAACGATGGACACCCGCTTCACCAGGGTCTCCCGGTCGTTCAGCTCCTCCACAAAATGGGTGGGGATGCCCTCCTTCTCCAGCCTGGCCATGAGCAGATTGCTCATCCGGTTGTTGATTGCTCCCTTTCCCGCGATGGTCCCCTTCTTCAGACCGTTGAAGGCGGTGGCGTCGTCCTTGTAGGAGACGATGAGCAGTTCGGGGTCCTGTGTCGCGTATACCTTTTTTGCCTTGCCCTCGTAGAGCAGTTCCTGCTTTTCCATGGTGTTCCTCCATCTGTCTGTCATTGGTTTTCCGTGATCATACCCCGCTGGCCCCGTAGTTGGCCAGCACCCGGGCGGAGGGATCGTTCACGTCGCAGCCCTCCCAGGACCTGTTGGGCATCCAGAAGTCCGCCACCATCCCGCTCTGGCCGGGGTAGTATTTCTCAAAGATCTCCCGGTAGAGCAGGGATTCTTTGGTAAAGGGCCGGGCGTGTTCATATTTCTGCCGCAGGGCCTCAAATTCCCCGTCCGTGTACTGTTTTTCCGCGTGCTCTTTCAGGTCGTCCACCAGGGAGTGACCCACCGCGTCGGAAAAGGCCGCCTTCTCCCGCCACAGGATGGTCTCAGGCAGCCAGTCCCCCTCGAAGGCCTTCCTCAGCAGGTACTTGCCCTTGCCGTAGGTGTTCAGCTTCTTTTCCGGGTCGATGGACATGACGTACTCCACAAACTCCAGGTCCCCGAAGGGCACCCGGGCCTCCAGGGAGTTGACGGCGATGCACCGGTCAGCCCGGAGGACGTCGTACATGTGCAGCTCCCGCACCCGCTTTTCCGCCTCCTCCTGGAAGGCCCGGGCCGAGGGGGCGAAGTCGGTGTACTTGTAGCCGAAGAGCTCGTCGGAAATCTCGCCGGTGAGGAGCACCCGGATGTCCGTCTGTTCATGGATGGCCTTGCAGATGAGATACATCCCCATGCTGGCCCGGATGGTGGTGATGTCGTAGGTGCCCAGCAGCTCCACCACCGCCTCCAGGCTGTTCAGTACGTCCTCTTTGGTGATGATGACCTCGGTGTGGTCGCTGCCGATGTAGTCCGCCGCCTCCCGGGCGTATTTCAGGTCGATAGCGTCGGTATCCATGCCGATGGCAAAGGTTTTGATGGGAGCCTTGCTCCGTTTGGCCGCGATGGCGCACACCAGGGAGGAGTCCAGCCCGCCGGACAGCAGGAATCCCACCCTGGCGTCGGCCACCAGCCGCTTGTCCACCCCGGCGATCAGCTTCTCCCGGATGCTGGCACAGACCGCACCCAGATCGTCGTGGCAGACCTGAGCCACTCCGGCGATATCACGGTAGCACACAAACTTGCCATCTTTCCAGTAGTGCCCCGGGGGGAATGGCATAATTTTGTCCGTCAGGCCAATCAGATTTTTGGGCTCGCTGGCGAAGATGATGGTTCCCCCCGCGTCGTATCCGTAGTACAGGGGCCGGATGCCGATGGGGTCCCGGGCGGCGATGAACTCCCCCGTCCCGGCGTCGTAGAGGATGCAGGCGAACTCCGCGTCCAGCATGGCGAACATGTCCGCGCCGTACTCCCGGTACAGGGGGAGCAGGATCTCGCAGTCGGAGCCGCTCTGGAAGGCATAGCCCTTTTCCGTCAGCTCCCGCTTCAGCTTCTCAAAGCCGTATATCTCGCCGTTGCAGACGGCATAGCTGCCGCCCAGGGAGAAGGGCTGCATCCCCTCGGGAGTCATGCCCATGATGGCCAGCCGGTGAAAGCCCACTACCCCCTCCCCCGCCTTGACCACCCGGCTGTCGTCGGGCCCCCGGCTCTTCGTTCGTTCAAAGCCCGCCTGAAAGGCGGCTTCATCGGCCACAGGGCCGCAGTATCCGATAATGGAACACATATTGGTTTCCTCCGTTTTTTCGGATTTTTTGCAGGGCGGCACAGAGGCCGCCCCCTACAGTCATCTCACTCCGAACAGCAGATCGCCGTAGGTGGGGAAAGGCCAGTATTTCCTGGCGGTAAGGGTCTCGGCCTGGTCGCAGGGCAGGCGCAGCCCGCTCATCCTGGGCAGCACCACATCCCGGATCATCTCCGCCTCCGCCCCGATATCTCCGGCGGAGGACAGAGCCAGCACCGCCTCCTCCAGCTCACCGGCCTTTCGGGAGATCTGATCGGTGAGGGCGGACAGCTTCTTCACCAGTTCGGTCTCATACTCGCAGGGACAGCCGGGGACCAGTTCCTTTTTGGCGGCGGCGGCTTTGGCCGTATCCAGCACGAAGGCCTGGACGGCTGGAAGTATCTCGGTGCGGGCCATGTCCGCCATGGTGTCCGCCTCGATGATGATGGTCTTGCAGTAGTTTTCCAGCGTCACCTCATACCGGGAGAGCAGTTCCGCTTTGGTAAACACCTTGTGGGAGGTGAGCAGGGCCACATTTTTCTTGTCCAGCAGGTGGGGCACGCAGTCGGGGGTGGTGCGGTAGTTGGACAGCCCCCGCTGCTCCACCGCCTCGGCCGTCCAGGCGTCGTCGTAGCCGTTGCCGTTGAAGATGATCCGCTTGTGGTCCTGGATGGTCTTGCGGATCATGGCCTGGAGGGCGGCCTGGAAGTCCTCCGCCCCCTCCAGCCGGTCGGCGTAGACCCGCAAACTCTCTGCCACGGCGGTGTTGAGCATGATGTTGGCGCAGGCGATGGAGTCGGACGAGCCCACCATGCGGAACTCAAACTTGTTGCCCGTGAAGGCGAAGGGGGAGGTGCGGTTGCGGTCGGTGGTGTCCCGGCGGAACTTGGGCAGCACGTCCACCCCCAGACGGACCTTGCCGGTGTCGATGCTGGTGTAGGGGGCGTCGTGCTCGATGCAGCCCAGAATGGCGGCCAGCTCGTCCCCCAGGAAGACGGACACCACGGCGGGGGGCGCCTCGTTGGCCCCCAGGCGGTGGTCGTTGCCGGCGGTGGCCACCGAGATGCGCAGCAGGTCCTGGTAGTCGTCCACCGCCTTGATGACGGCGCACAGGAACAGCAGGAACTGGGCGTTCTCATAGGGGGTGTCGCCGGGGGACAGCAGGTTTATCCCGGTGTCGGTGGAAATGGACCAGTTGTTGTGCTTGCCCGAGCCGTTCACCCCCACGAAGGGCTTCTCGTGGAGCAGGCAGACCAGCCCGTGGCGGGCGGCCACCTTCTGCATGATCTCCATGGTCAGCTGGTTGTGGTCGGTGGCGATGTTGACGGTGGTGTAGATGGGGGCCAGCTCATGCTGGGCGGGGGCCACCTCGTTGTGCTGGGTCTTGGCCAGGATGCCCAGCTTCCACAGCTCGTCGTTCAGGTCGGCCATGTAGGCGGCCACCCGGGGCTTGATGGTGCCGAAATAGTGGTCGTCCATCTCCTGGCCCTTGGGGGGCCTGGCTCCGAAGAGGGTCCGGCCGGTAAAGCGCAGGTCCCGGCGCTTTGCCCACATGCCGGCGTCCACCAGGAAGTACTCCTGCTCCGGCCCCACGGCGGGGACCACCCGCTTGGCCTCGGTGTTGCCGAAGAGACGCAGGACGCGCAGGGCCTGCTTGTTCAGCGCCTCCATGGACCGCAGGAGAGGGGTCTTCTTGTCCAGGGCCTCCCCGTTGTAGCCGCAGAAGGCGGTGGGGACGCAGAGAGTCTTATCCTTGATAAAGGCGTAGGAGGTGGGGTCCCAGGCGGTGTAGCCCCGGGCCTCGAAGGTGGCCCGCAGCCCGCCGGAGGGGAAGGAGGAGGCGTCCGGCTCCCCCTGGATCAGCTCCTTGCCGGAGAACTCCATAATGACCCCACCGTCGGGGGAGGGGGAGATAAAGCTGTCGTGCTTCTCGGCGGTGACGCCGGTGAGGGGCTGGAACCAGTGGGTAAAGTGGGTGGCTCCGTGGGCTGCCGCCCAGTCCTTCATGGCGGCGGCCACGGCGTTGGCCACCCCGATATTCAACTTGGCTCCCTCATCAATGGTCTTTCTCAGGGACTGGTATACCTCAGCGGACAGATTGGCCTTCATCACCCTGTCGTCAAATACCAAACTTCCGAAATACTCCGGTACTGCTGCCATTTTTGTTCACCCTTTCTTCGTTAAAACGCATAAAAAGAGGCAAAGGCGCCTTTCAGGAATAACCTAAAAGACGTCTTTGCCTTTATGGGCGAATTATACGCCTTGGGCGGGGCGCTGTCAACTGTTTTTTTGGATTTTTTAAGATTCTGTTCACAGTGGTGGAAACTTGCCCCGGTCTGTGGTATAATACCCGGGAATTTCAATAAAGGAGAGCGGGAGAAACCATGAAGTATTCCAGAGAAGAGGTCCTCCAGTACGTCCGGGAGGAGGAGGTCGCCTTTATCCACCTGGCCTTCTGCGACGTGTTCGGCCGGCAGAAGAACATCTCCATCGTCCCCTCGGAGCTGCCCCGGGCCTTCGAGTACGGCATCGCCTTCGACGCCTCGGCCATCGCCGGCTTCGGGGACGAGGCCCGGTCCGACCTGCTCCTCCGCCCCGACCCGGATACCCTGATGCTCCTGCCCTGGCGGCCGGAGCACGGACAGGTGGTGCGCATGTTCTGCTCGGTGGTCTACCCCGACGGCACCCCCTTCGAGTGCGACACCCGGGCCCTCCTGCGGGATACCGTGGCCCGGGCGGAGGAGAGGGGCTATTCCTTCCTCTTCGGCGCGGAGCAGGAGTTCTACCTGTTCCAGCTGGACGAAACCGGCGAGCCCACCCGAATCCCCTACGACAGGGCGGGCTATATGGACATCGCCCCCGACGACAAGGGGGAGAACATCCGCCGGGAGATCTGCCTCACCCTGGCCCGGATGGGTATTCTCCCCGAGTGCTCCCACCACGAGGAGGGTCCGGGCCAGAATGAGATCGACTTCCGCTACTCCGACCCCCTCACCGCCGCCGACAATGTCATGACCTTTCAGGCCATTGTGAAATTCATCGCCCAGCGCAACGGCCTGTACGCCGATTTCTCCCCCAAGCCCCTGGCGGACGCCCCGGGCAGCGGCTTCCACATCAACATGTCCGTCCGGGGGAGGGACGGGCAGGACCACCTGTATGAGATGGTGGCCGGGGTGCTGGACAAGGTGGAGGATATGACGGTGTTTCTCAACCGGCTGGAGGACTCCTACGCCCGCTTCGGCGGCCACAAGGCCCCCAAATACATCTCCTGGTCCAACGAGAACCGGTCTCAGCTGGTGCGCATCCCCGCCGCCGTGGGGGAGTACCGCCGGGCGGAGCTGCGCTCCCCCGACCCCGCCGCCAACCCCTACCTGGCCTTCGCCCTGATGATCCGGGCGGGGCTGCGGGGCATTGAGGAGGGGCTGGCGCTGCCCCCCGCCGCCGACCTGAACCTCTATCAGGCCGGGGCCCGGACCCTGGCTCAGTTCAAGCTCCTGCCTCAGAGCCGGGCGGAGGCCGTCCAGGCCGCGCGGGAAAGTGAATTTATTGCCCAGGCCGTCCCGGAGGCGGTGGCGCAGGAGTATTTTAAGGATTAGCAAATTTTCGGAGAGAGGAGGGGTCGTGCGTGAGCTTACAGGAGCGGGTGTACAGCGTACTCATCGTGTCGGCCTCGGAGAAGTTCCAGAGCTCCATCCTCTCCCTCCTGCCTGAGTCCTCCTACTCCCCCATCATTACCGCCGCCAGCGTGGGCGAGGCGGAGCGGGACAGAAACCAGCGGGACTTCGACTTCATCTTTATCAACTCCCCCCTCCCCGACGACGCGGGCATCCGCTTCGCCGTCGACTGCTGCCGGGCCGGGGGAACGGTGGCGGTCCTCTTCGCGGCGGCCGCTCTGTATGAACAGGTGCTGGCCCGGGTGGCGGAGCACGGGGTGTTCGTCCTGCCCCGTCCCATCCCCAGGGACGCCATCCTCCGGGGGCTGAACTGGATGACCGCCGCCCGGGAGCGGCTGCGGAACTATGAGAAGAAGGTCCAGCCCATCGAGGAGAAGATGGAGGAGATCAGGCTGGTCAACCGGGCCAAGTGGCTGCTTATCAGCGAGCTGAAAATGTCGGAGGCCGACGCCCACCACTACATCACCCATCAGGCCATGGACCGGTGCGCCTCCAAGCGGGCGGTGGCCGAGGAGATCATCCGGCTCTACTCCTGAGCTCCGGGGTCAAACAATACACAGATACAGAAAGGCAGACATATGATAAACTGGCTGGATCTTGCTCTCTACCTGCAAATTTACTCTTTCCTGGGCTGGTGCACCGAGGTGCTGTACTACGCCGTCACCCGGCGGAAGTTCTGCAACCGGGGCTTTCTCACCACCCCCTTTCTGCTGTCCTACGGGGCGGCCTTCGATCTGATGATCCTCACCCTGCCCGCCCTGGCCGGACGGTACTGGCTGCAATTTCTGTTCACCATGGCCATTGTCTCGGTGTCGGAGAGCTTTGCCGACCACCTCAACCGCCGCCTCGGTCCCAAGGTAAACTGGGGCGGAGAGCGGCCCCGGGTGCTGGAGGGCAGCCTGCGGGGCCTGATCTCCTCAGCGGCGGTGGCGGCCGTCTGTTACATCACTTATCTTGTGGTCCACCCCCTGCTGCTTGGGGTGACGACCCTGATCCCCCCGCTGGTCAAAACGATCGCCGTGTGGGGCCTCTTCGCCCTGATGGCGGCTGACTTCTCCGGGGTGCTGTACACCCTGCGCACCGGAGGGGCCCCGGCCTATGAGCGCCGGGAGGCCCGCAGCAGCGAGGGGCGGATGGCCGGGCGGCTCACCGCCGCCGTCTGGCGCAGGCTCCAGCGGGCCTACCCCGGCATCCGGGGGATGACCCCGGAGGAGCAGGGGGCCTACACCTTCGCCAAAGGGGTCTGCCTGGACAAGCTGGTGTGGGTGTTCCTCACCTCCGCCCTGCTGGGGGACGTCATCGAGACCTTCTGGTGCGGGCTGGTCAACGGCCAGTGGATGAGCCGGTCCAGCGTGCTCTACGGCCCCTTCAGCTTCGTGTGGGGGCTGGGGGCGGTGGTGCTCACCGTGACCCTCCAGCGGCTGGCCGGCCGGGACTCCTTCTTCGTCTTCGCCGCCGGCTTCTTCATCGGCGGGGCCTACGAGTACATGTGCAGCGTGTTCACCGAGCTGGTCTTCGGCACGGTGTTCTGGGACTACAGCCACATGCCCCTGAACATCGGCGGGCGGACCAACGTGCTGTTCTGCTTCTTCTGGGGCGTGCTGGCGGTGTTCTGGATCAAGGTCGTCTACCCCCGGATGTCCCGGCTCATCGAGGGCTTTCCCGCCCTGACCGGCAAGGTGATGACCTGGGTGGTGGTGTTTATCATGGTATGCAACGGCCTGCTCACCTGCGCCGCCATGCTGCGGTACAACACCCGGGCCGTCCGGCCCCAGCCGGCCAACGCCTTTGAGGAGTTCATCGACCGGCAGTACGGCGACGGGTTCATGGAACACCGCTGGCCCAATATGATCGTGACCGGAAAATGACGTCCGCCCCGCAAAACCGTCCCTTGTCAAAAGCCGGCGTTTCCATTATAATTGGCACTGATATGGCCCGGAAGCTCCGCCCCTGGGGAACACTCCCCGGGCGGGCCCGGAGCCGGGAGGTTTTTATGGCTGATCGCAATTCGTGGCTGGCCCGCCGGAAGCGGATCAGCGAGATCATCGAGGTGGGCTACGACCAGGACTGGCCCAGCCGCTCTTACGACATCCTGAACGCCCTCGCCATCCTTCTCAACCTGGCGGCCAGCATCCTGTACACCTTCGTCCAGGTCCGTACCCGCTGGGGCGGGCTGCTGCTGGCCCTGGAGCATGTCACCGTGATCTTCTTCGCTGTGGACTACTGCCTGCGGCTTTGGACGGCCCCGGCCCGCTTTTCCAAGCTGTCCGGGGTCCGGGCGGCCCTGAAATATGCCCTGTCCTTCAGCGGTCTGGTGGACCTGCTCTCCTTCCTGCCCTACTTCCTGCCCATCTTCTTCCCCTCCGGGGCGGTGGCCTTCCGGATGTTCCGGGTGGTGCGCATCTTCCGGCTGTTCCGCATTAACGCCTACTATGACTCTCTGAACGTTATTACAGAGGTCATCGCCAGCAAGCGTCAGCAGCTGATGTCCTCGGTGTTCATCATCCTGGTGCTGATGCTGGCCTCCAGCCTGTGCATGTACAGCCTGGAGCACGACGCCCAGCCCGAGGTGTTCACCAACGCCTTCTCGGGCATCTGGTGGTCGGTGTCAACCCTGCTCACCGTGGGCTACGGAGACATCTACCCCATCACCACGGCGGGCAAGCTGTTCGGCATTGTCATTACCTTCCTGGGGGTTGGCATGGTCGCCATCCCCACCGGCATTATCTCCGCCGGCTTCGTGGACCAGTACTCCCGCATCAAGCGGCTCAGCGAGTACGCCAACGAGGCCGATATCCACTTCATCAAGGTAAAGCTGTCTCAGAAGGACCCCTGGGCGGACCTGACCATTCAGGAGCTGGGCCTGCCCTCCGGCATCATCGTGGCCGCCATCCAGCGGGAGGGGCAGATCGTGGTGCCCCGGGGCAGCGTGGAGCTCCGGGCCGGCGACACCCTGGTGCTGGGGGCCAAATCCCTGGGAGACGACAAGCATATCGACCTGAAAGAGGTCATCCTGCGCCGCCAGAACCCCTGGAACGGCCAGCGCATCCGCGACCTGGACATCTCCCGCCAGACCATCATCGTGATGGTGCGGCGGAAGGGCAACGTGCTGATCCCCAACGGCGATCTGGTGCTGAAGGAGGGGGACAGCGTCATCCTCTACACCCAGTCCCGTCTGGCCCACGCCAGCACCCTTGAGATCTGATCTTACGGGTATTTTCCCGCCCGGAGGGCGGGAAAATAAACATATTTCCAAGCTGAAAGGCGGTATTTCCGTGTCCCTCACCCCCCTGAATATCCAAATGCTCGGCGGCTTCTCCATCTCCCGGGAGGGCGCCGGGCTTTCCATCGGCGGACGCCCGCAGAAGCTCTGCCTGCTGCTGTCCTACCTGATCCTGGAGCGGCCCCGCCCCGTCCCCTGGGAGGAGCTGGCGGGGCTGATCTGGCGGGACAGGCCCGTTGACACGGCCTCCCTCAACGCCCTGAAGGCCATCCTCCACCGGGCCCGGAGCTGGCTGGACCAGCTGGGCGAAGGGATGGGCCGGACCCTGATCCTCAGCCGCCAGGGCTGCTGCCAGTGGAACCCGGAACAGCCCGTCACCCTGGACACGGAGGAGTTCTCCCGTTTGATCCGGGCCGGAGAGGAGGCCCCAGAGGGGGAACAGCTGGAGTTGTGGTCCCGGGCGCTGGAGCTGTATCAGGGCGACTTTCTCCCCGCTCTGGCTGGCTGCCCCTGGGCCGCCTCTATTTCCCAGAAACTCCACGACAGCTACCTCCACACCGCCCTCCGGCTCCTCCCCCTGCTGGACGGCCAGGGCCGGACCCGGGAGGCGGCGGAGCTGGCCGGCTCGGTCTTCGCTCTGGAGCCCCTCCGGGAGGATCTGTGCCGGTGGCGGATGGAGACCCTGCTCCGGCTGGAGCGGCACAAGGACGCCGCCCGGGCCTATGAGGACTTTCAGGAGCGGCTGCTGGCCGCCCGGGGCCTGATGCCCTCCGACGGCCTGCGGGAGCTGTACCGCAGGGCCCAGGGCCGCCGGGACCCCCGGGCCCTCTCCCCCGTCGCCCTTCTGGAGCGCCTCCAGGAGCCGCCCCACCCTGGCGCCCTGCTGTGCGACTACGACTTCTTCCGCATCGTCTGCCACTCCATGGCCCGGATGGCCGCCCGGAGCGGAGAGCCCCTCCATGTGGCCCTCATCTCCGTCCAGCCCGGCAAGGACGCTCCCCTGCCCCGGCACAGCCTGGACCGGGTCATGGACCACCTTCAGGACGTCATCCGCCGCCACCTGCGCCGGGGCGACGCCGCCACCCGGTGCAGCGCCTCCCAGTTCGCCCTGCTGCTGCCCCAGACCACCTATGAGAACGGCCGGATGGTCTGTTCCCGGATCACCCGGGCCTTTGTCCGCCAGTTCCCCCACTCCCCCGCCGTCCTCCACGTCTCCCTCCAGCCCCTGCGCCCCGCTCAGGAGGCGGAATGACGGCGACCTCAACCAGGAAGGAGGCCCCCATGGATAAGGCCATCGTCGCCCGGCCCCACTTCCCGCCGGGCCGGCGGATCATCGCCGTCAGCGATATTCACGGTAATCTCCCCTTCTTTCAGGCCCTGATGAACAAAGTCGGGCTGACCCGGTCGGACAGCCTCGTCCTGCTGGGGGACATGCTGGAGAAGGGCCGGGACAGCCTTGCCCTGCTGCGCCATCTCATGGCGCTGTCCAAAACCCACGCCCTGTACCCCGTGTGCGGCAACTGCGACGGGCTGGTGCTGCGGTTCTTCGAGTCCGATGAGCTGGACGAACGCTTTTTCGCCTCCTACCTCCCCCGGCACCCCGAGTCCGCCCTGCGCCAGATGGCCCGGGAGGGGGGCTTTGAGCAGTGGGACGACCTGCCCAGGCTCCGGACCGACCTGCGGGCCGCGTATCCGGAAGAGTGGGCCTGGCTCCGGGCCATGCCCACCATCCTGGAGACGGAACACCTGGTTTTTGTCCACGGCGGGGTCCCTTCGCTGGAGGGGATGGAGGAGCTGGACCGGTGGAGCTGTATGAAAAACGACGACTTTATGGGCCAGGGGCACGCCTTTGACAAGTGGGTCATCGTGGGTCACTGGCCCGTCACCCTCTACGACGAACGAATTCCCAGCGCCGCCCCCATCATCAGCCGGGAGCGGAAGATTGTCTCCATCGACGGCGGCTGCGTCCTCAAGCTGGACGGTCAGCTCAACGCCCTGATCCTCCCCTCGGAGGACAGCGGGGATTTCACCTGGACCGCCTGGGACGGCCTGCCCGCCGCCCGGGCCCTGGACGGGCAGGAGGCCAGTCCCGATCCGGTCAACATCCGCTGGGGCCGGGCCGCCCTGGAGCTGCTGGAGGAGGGGGATGAGCTGTCCCTCTGCCGCCACCTGGAGACGGGACGGGAGCTGTATATTCTCAACGAGTACCTGCGGCGGGGGCCCGAGGGCCTGTGGTGCGAGGACTCCACCGACTACCGCCTGCCCGTCGCCCCCGGGGAGCTTTTGACGGTGGTAAGGAAAACCAGAAACGGTTTTTTGTGCAAAAAAGAGGGGATCACGGGCTGGTATTATGGGCGGTTATCGGATATAATGGAATAAAATACAGTATTTCCCCGCCTGCGGCGGGAAAAGGCAAAAGGATTTGAATTTATGTTGGATTTCCACCCCCTCCGGCTGGAGGACCTGCCCCGGCTGCGCCCCTTCTTCGGCTACAGCCGCAGCCGCATCTGCGACACCACCCCCGGCACCGTCTTCATCTGGCGGGACATCTACAAGACCGAGTGGGCCGTGTACGACGGCTCCCTCTACTTCAAGGTGGAATACCCCGGCCTGGGACCCACCTTCACCCTGCCCCTGGGGGGCGGCCGGCTGGAGCACTTCCGGCAGATCGCCGACTACTGCTGCCGGCGGAACATGCCCATCTCCTTCTACCCCGTCCCCAAGGACGAGCTGGAGGAGCTCCAGGAATTCTTCCCCGCCAGCACCGCCGTGGGAGAGCGGGACAGCTTCGACTACCTCTACCGGGCGGAGGACCTGAAATATTTCCGGGGAAAAAAGCTCAGCGGCCAGCGCAACCATGTGAACAAGTTCCTGAAAACCTACGGCAACTGGTCCTTCCGGCCCATCGCCCAGTCGGACATCCCTACCGTAAAGGCTTTCCTGGACAACTACGCCGCCCGGTGGGACAAGGGGGCGGCCACCTTCCGGGAGGATATCGCCAAGACCCACGAGGTGCTGGACAACTACCAGACCTACGACCTGCTGGGGGGCGTGCTGCTGGTGGAGGACCGGATCGTGGGCTTCTCCCTGGGGGAGATCATCGGCGACACCCTGTTCACCCACATTGAGAAGGCCGACCGGGACTACGAGGGCTGCTACCAGATGTTGGTGGCCCAGTTCGCCCAGCAGTTCGCCGGGGAGGGGGTCTCCTTCATCAACCGGGAGGACGACACCGGAGACTTGGGGCTGCGCACCAGCAAGCTGTCCTACCACCCGGTGGCCCTGCTGGAGAAGTACACCGTCACAGTGGACGAACCTTGCGACTACTGTCAGATATGAGAAAAACCCGGCCGCTGGCCGGGTTTTTTGCTATTCCACTGCTTTCTTTGCTGCGTCGATATCGTTGGCCACCACCAGCAGGAGGGTACTGCCCCGCCGGCTTATGTAAGCATCCTCCAGCTTGGGGATCTCATCGGGGCGGTAGTCCTCGTTAGCCTCGATCTGGCTCTGAACATAGTCCTCCAGCGCCTTCTCGGCGGTCTTGGCGGAATCCTCGCTGTCCAACACCAGATATGCCAACTCCTCACAGGTAGCTCCGGCGGAGCGGCGGACAATTGCTCCGCTCAGCCGGCCCAGCCCATAGTCAGCCAGCTTGTACAGGATAAAGGCAGTGTCTTTGTCCAGCTCCTCCAGCTCCTCAGAAAAGGCCCCGCTGTCCAGCAACGCCTGAACGTCGCCGGTATCCCAGACCGTCTCATCTTCTTTCCCGCCGCAGGCGGACAAGCCCAGGACCAGCGCCAGGGCCAGCGTAAGGGTCAGCAGTTTTTTCATCCTTGCACACTTCCGTCCTCAGTTGATATGTCCGGCTCCGCCGCCGCGGGCGGTCCGTCCGGGTACAGCTCGTCAAACTCCACCGTATGGGTCTTCAGATAGTCCAGCCACTGGATACAGGCGTCCTTCTTCAAGTGGACCCCGTCCCGGCTGACCCCCTCGGGCAGGATGCCATCCTCGTCGGCAAACTCCGTATACAGGTCCAGGTAGGCCACCTGCTTCTCCTCCGCCGCCTTTCGCATCAGGTCGTTGTAAGTCCGCAGGTGCTCGTTGGTCAGCTTGTACTTGTTCCCGTTGTACTCCTCGATCTGCTTCTCGTTCAGGGGGATCAGCCCCTGGATGTAGATTACTGCGTTGGGCTGCACCTTGCGAATCTCGTCGATGGCGGCGCAGTAGCTGTTATAAAAGCCCTTGTCGTTGTGGATGCCCAGCTCGTTGACTCCCAGCGAGAGATAGACCTTGCCGTACTGCTCCATCGCCAGGGCCTCCAGCAGGGTGTATTTCTTGCCGTCGATCTTCAGCGCCTTCTTCTCCGACAGCTTGAAAATGGACAGGCCGTTGGAGGTCAGGTTCCTGCCCGTCCCAACGCCGCTGTAGAGCATAAAACCGTCGGTGCGGGAGTCGCCCACAAAGGCGGCGTCGTCAAAGTAGCTGTTCTCCACCGCCTCGCTCTGGGGGACGGGCTGAGAGAAGTCATAGGGGACGTCCTCCGGCACACTGTCCTGCGGCGGGCTGGCCGGGTCGTCCTCCGGCGGCGTTTGCAGGGATACGTCCGGCCCGGCGTCGCTGCCGGTCGGCTGGCTCCCGGAGACGTCCGGGGGCTGGGGGACCTTGTTCCAGTATTCCTGATAGGCCAGTACCGCCGCAGCAGCAGCTATCACAACCACCATCACCGAGATCAACAGCACGGCCGCCCGGTGATTCCGGGCGACATGCTTCCCCTGATAATTGGTCACCCGCAAACACCTCCCAACGGGGACAGGTCAAACCCTGTCGAAATCTTTCCTAATCAGGATAGCACATTTCAGATAAATTTCAAGTGACAAAATCGTTACAATTCCCCCTCAAATTGGCCGTCCCCTGTGACAGGGACAAAATGCGCCCCCGGTTCTCCTCAGAGGCCGGGGGCCGGCGGCACAGTGTCAGGCTCGGCGGAGCAGGCCTACGCCGATGGGGGTGGGGCCGGTGTGGACCCCGATGGTCACACCGATTTGATAGGGGTGCTTCACCTCAGGCCGGTCATATCCCAGTTCCAGCAGGCCCTGGTATACCTCCTCCGCAAAGGCCCGGTGCTCCTCCCCGTCCAGGCCGAAGCCGGTGGCCACCCGCCAGTTATCCAGGTCGATTTTCTCCCGCTGCAGATAGCGGAAAAACAGCTCCCGCACCTTGACCAGCGACTTCTTCCGCCCCTGGGCGATACCGTCAGAGATTAGCTCCGCGTCCTTGTAGCCGATGAGGGGCTTCACCTTCAGCAACGTCCCCGTGGCCGCAGCCGCCCGGCCGATGCGGCCGCCGTGGCGCAGGTACTCCAGGTCGCCGGTGGTAAAGAAAATCCGCCCGGTGGAACGGATGAGCTTCAGCCGCTCCACCGCCTCCTCCAGAGTACAGCCCCGGTCCCGCAGGGCGGCCGCCTCCAGCACCAGCAGTCCCTGGAGCACGGTGGCAAGGGTGGAATCCAGCACCTCTACCCGGGCCTGGGGATACTCCTCCCGCAGCTCCTCCGCGGCGTTGAGGGCCGACTGGAAGGAACCGCTGAACCGGGCGTTGAGGCAGACGCACAGGATGGGCAGGCCTTGAGCCGCCGCCGGACGGAAAGCCTCCAGATAGTCGTCCATGGTGGGCATGGAGGTCTTTGGAAATACCCCGGGGGCGTCCGCCATGCGCTGGTAAAACTCCCGGGTGGAGATGTCCCGCTCCTCCCGGTAGTAGGTCTCGTCCCCGATGGCTACATAAAAGGATACCATGGATATGCCCAGCCGCTCCGCTTCCTCACGTCCCAGATCACAGGAGCTGTCGCTGACAATATGGAATTTCATATTGCTCTCCTTTAATTTCGTGGCCCCTCTCTCCCTGGAGGCCGTGACCGGGCCCCGCCCGGTGGGTGATGGGTAATAGTATGATTATACAACACTCCCCGAAAAAACTCAATCACTTTTTGGAAGATTTACACTTTGTTCCGATTTTTCGACCTTTCCCGCCTCCAGGACAGAAACCAGCACCACAGCGGGAGCAGATAGAGATAAAAGGACAGGGGCAGGGCCTCCGCCCCCGCCTCCAGCGCCGTCAGGGGGACGCTGGCCGCGATGGCCCAGGGCACCAGCCCGGCCAGATTGACGGTGGAGTTGCCAATGTTCTCCGCCAGTTCCATATCAGGCAGGTCCCGTCGGCGGTACTCCTCCTTCAGCAGCTGGGCGTTCATCACGATGGCTACCGTCTGATTGCAGAACAGCGCGCTGCATCCGAAGGAGGCCGCCACGTGGGCTCCAAAAAGGCCCAGGCGCTCCGCCAGCTTTCCCAGCCGGCCGGTCACCGGGTCAAGCAGCCCGGTGCCGCTGAACATCCCGGAATAGGCACAGGACAGGATCACAATTACTACTACCCCGGCCATGGAGATCAGCCCGCCCCCGGACATCAGCTCCGCCAGGGCGGGCAGGGCGGACCGGTAGCCCAGCACACAGGCCCGGAGCAGTTCCCCTGCGGAGACGTGCTGCACCACCAGGGCACACCCCGCCGACAGCACGCAGCTCACCGCGATGGAGGCCATGGCGCTCACCTTCAGCCAGGGCAGAAGCAGCAGGGCGGCGGCGGGCAGGGCGGTGGGCCAGGTGAGGGAGAAGCCCTCCTCCAGGGCGGCCACAATGTGGGCATCCACCGTCTGGATCGGACACAGGACGGACAGGACCCCATAGATCACCAGCGTCAGCAGCAGGGGCACAGGGGTGGTCCTCCACATACGCATCTGGAACTCATGCTGATCCACACCGGACACCGCCGATACCAGAGCCGCTGTGGAGGAGGCGGGGGACAGCCGCTCCCCGACATAAATGCCCGACATGATGGCCCCTGCGGTCACAATCAGGTTGGCTCCACCGCTGCGGGCAATGGTCATCAGGATGACCCCCGCCGTCCCCGCCACACCGAAGGAGCTGCCAAAGGCCAGGCTGAACACCGCGGACAGTCCAAAGGCCACCAGCACAAAGGTCTCCGGGGTAATAAGCCGGACGCCGCACCAGACGAAGAAGGCCACCGTCCCGCCTGCCCGCCACAGGGCGGTGAGCAGGCCCAGCAGCAGCAGGATGCGGATCACTTTCATGGAGGTGGCCATCCCGCCCACCGCCAGCTTCATCAGGGCGGGGGCCGGAGTCCCCCGGCGGACCCCCACAACAAAAAAGCAGACAAAGCCCGCCGCCAATGCCCAGCCAAGTGAGGCCCCCTTTACCATACAGCCCGCCACACAGGCCAGAAACACGCCAAACGCCGCCAAAAGGTCCATGATCCTCTCTCCCGTTTTCAGTCTATGGGGAATCATATCACGTTCCGCCCGGTTTGTCATCTCCTTTTCATGCGCTTCCCTCTTTTCTTTTTTGTTCGACTGTGCTATACTATAGAATGAATTTGTATGTAAAGGTTGGGAATCGCTTGGACAACATCATCCTCACAGGGATGCCGGGCTCCGGCAAAAGCACCGTCGGCGTGCTGCTGGCCAAAGCGCTGGGCTATCAATTTCTGGATGTGGACCTGCTCATCCAGGAGCGGGAGGGGGCCCTGCTCCAGGAGATCCTGGATCAGCGGGGGACCAGGGCCTTTCTGGAGGCGGAGGAACGGGCGGTGCTCAGCCTGGACTGCCGCCATACGGTGATCGCCCCCGGGGGCAGCGCCGTCTGCCGGGAGGGGGCCGCCCGGCATTTGAGCGGGCTGGGGTCCATGGTCTACCTCAACGTCCCCCTGGAGGAGCTGCTCCGGCGCATCCGGAATATGTCCCAGCGGGGCATCGCCATGGAGCCGGGCCAGACCCTGGCCGATGTGCTGGCCTACCGGGACCCCCTTTACCGCAAATATGCCGATCTGATCGTGGACTGCCCCCCCAGGCAGCCCCTGGACCAGACGGTACAGCTGGTGCGCGCCGCCCTGCGGAGCGGCGGTTTGCCCCGCTGAACAAAATACCCCAGCCCGCAGGGCACAAAAACGCGGGCCGCGCCGGACATTCCCCCGGTGTGAATGAGAAAAGGAAGACTTGAATGCAATTTAAAGACCTGGGGTTGAACGCCCCCATTCTGAGAGCCCTGGAGGAGCAGGGCTACAAGCGGCCCTCTCCCATCCAGGAGAAGGCCATCCCCCCCGCCCTGGCCGGGCGGGACGTACTGGGCTGCGCCCAGACGGGCACCGGCAAGACCTGCGCCTTCGCCACCCCCATTTTACAGCGCCTGGAGGCCGGAACCGGCCCCAAACGGCCCATCCGGGCCCTGATCCTCACCCCCACCCGGGAGCTGGCCATCCAGATCGGCGAGAGCTTCGAGGCCTATGGCAAGTACCTCAAGCTGCGCCACACCGTCATTTTCGGCGGGGTGGGCCAGAATCCCCAAGTGGAGGCCCTGAAAAAAGGGGTTGACATCCTGGTGGCCACCCCGGGGCGGCTGATGGACCTCCACGACCAGGGCTTCGTCTCCCTGGACGCCCTGGAGATCTTCGTGTTGGATGAGGCCGACCGGATGCTGGACATGGGCTTCATCCACGATGTGCGCAAAATTTTGAAGTGGCTGCCCCGGAAGAAACAGACCCTGTTCTTCTCCGCCACCATGCCCCCGGAGATCACCGACCTGGTGAACTCCCTGCTGAAAAATCCGGTAAAGGTGGCGGTGGACCCCATCTCCTCTCCGGTGGAAGTGATCCGTCAGTCCGTCTATCTGGTGGACAAGGGGAACAAGACCAATCTGCTGGCCCACCTGATGGAGCAGAAGCGGGTGAAAAACGCCCTGGTGTTCACCCGCACCAAGCACGGGGCCAACAAGGTGGCCCGTGACCTGGCCAAGGCGGGCATCTCCGCCGCCGCCATCCATGGCAACAAGAGCCAGACCGCCCGCCAGCAGGCCTTGGCCGACTTCAAAGCGGGCCGTGTCCGGGCCCTGGTGGCCACCGATATCGCCGCCCGGGGGCTGGACATCGAGGAGTTGTCCCATGTGTTCAACTACAACCTGCCCGAGGTGCCCGAGACCTACGTCCACCGCATCGGCCGCACCGGCCGGGCCGGTCGGGGGGGCGAGGCCATCGCCTTCTGCGACTTCGGGGAGAAACCCCTGCTGAAAGACATTGAAAAGCTCATTGGGAAGAAAGTCCCCCTGGTGGAGGACCACCCCTACCCCATGCAGATTTTCGAGGCTCCCAAACGGGACAAAAACGGCAAGATCATCAATGAGGAGGACGCCGAGGCCCGTCAGGCCGCCCGGGAGCTGCGCTGCCAGCGGGACGAGGCCAAAAAGGCCGCTGAACAGGCCAAAGAAAAGATTGTAAACCAATCATCAGAAATAGTTTCCGATATGTCAACCCCGTCCAAGAAGAGGCGCCGCCGGAAAAAGAAGAGCGCCAGCCTCCCGGAAGAGATCATCCTCCGGCCCACCGCCCCCACCGAGGAGGACGGGGACGCCTTCGACTACCTGCCCACACCCCCCTCCGTCCCCAGGCGGGGAGTACGGCCCGGCGCCCTGCTGGACACCGGCGACGCCATGCCCAATACCGAGTTCCACCGGCCCAACCCCCTGGACAGCGACACTATTATGGACGCCACTGCCCGGCTGCTGGCCCCCAAGCGGTCGCTGCTGTCCTCCATCCTGCCCAAGGGCGGGGACAAGCAGAAAAAGCAGCCCCGGCAGCAGAAGTCCAGGGCGCAGCAGCCAAAGAAGCCGGCCAGACCGGAGGAGCCGCCCAGGGAAAAGAAGGGCCAGAAGGCCGCCCAGCCAAAGCAGGAGCCCCCTAAAAAGGCCGCCCCCGCCCCGCAGAAAAAGAAGGGGGCCTCCAAGTCCCAACACCGGGACCGCCGGACACCCCCTGCGCCCCCCCGGAAGAATCAGCCCAAGGACTCCACCGAACAGGCCAGTTTGATGAAGCCCTATTATTTGGATATTGACCGTTAAAATAAAGATACAGGAGGAAACAATCATGGATTATCAAGCTCTCTACCAGCAGAAGCTGACCACTCCGGAGCAGGCCGTCAAGGTGGTCAACTCGGGCGACTGGGTGGATTACGGTTGGTGTACCAACCACCCTGTTGCCCTGGACAAAGCCCTGGCCGCCCGGAAGGACGAACTCACCGACGTAAAGGTGCGGGGGGGCGTCACCATGTGGATGCCCGAGATCGCCAAGGCGGACGACGCCGGGGACCACTTCACCTGGAACTCCTGGCACTGCTCCGGTGTGGACCGGAAAATCATCGGTAAGGGGATGGGCTTCTTCGCCCCCATGCGCTACTCCGAGCTGCCCCGGTTCTACC
>CANSSJ010000038.1 GCA_947649625.1 uncultured Bacillota bacterium
CAGGGCGTCCTCGTCGCAGGCCAGCTCGGTGTCCCGCTCCACCAGGCGGAGCATATACCACGCCAGCGGATTGAACCAGTACAGGGCGTTGACCCACATGGCCAGGATTTTCAGCCAGATGTCCCGGCGGCGGTAATGGGTGAGCTCGTGGAGCAGAGAGAAGCCCAGTTCCTCCCCGGAGACGTTCCCCTGGGGCAGGAGGATGGCGGGGCGGAGCACCCCGGCCAGCATGGGCACCTTCAGCCCCTGGCACACCAGCAGCCGGGGCCGCCGGTCCAATCCCAGCTGGTCCCCAAGACGGTTGAAGGCGGCTATGGCGTCCCCGTCGGTCACGGGGGCGGACCACCGGCGGAGATAGGACAAAAACCGAAAATGGACGATCCCGTTCCAGGCCAGCACCGCCCCGGTCCCCAGCAGCCACAGGGCCAGGACGGCACGCGCCGGGTCGAACTCCCGCTTCGGCGTCAGGGGAGCAGGGGAAGGGGCGCCCTCCGAGGGGGCAGGCTGGTCCGGCTTTCCCTGGGGCTCTCCCGGGGCGGCGGTGCCGTTCCCGGGCCCGGTCACATTGGGGACGTCGGAAGCGCCAGGGGACGTGGGGGGCTGGGTGACGGCGGGAGGATTGGGGATATCCACCTGAATGGGGGCGCCGGTCTGGATATGGGGCAGCAGCGGGAAGGGGAGGGCCAGCCGCAGGCACAGCAGCACCCAGCCCCAGCAGCGCCATTTGGCCCCGTACCGCCCCCGGGTGGAGCGGCCGGCAAAGGCCAGCAGCGCAACGGCGGCGGAGCCGCCCAATGTCAGCGCCCCCAGAGTGAGCAGAATAGAATTCATTGGCTCTGCCCTCCGTTCAGCTGGTCCAGGAGGGCCCGCAGCTCCTCCAGCTCGTCCCGGCGCATCCCGTCCCGGGCCAGAGCGGCCACAAAGTTCCGGGGGGAGCCGTAGAGCCGCTCCAGCACCGCCCGGCTGTCAAAGGCCTGGTACTCCTCCTGATCCACCAGGGCGGTGTAAAGATTGCTCTTGCCCTCCCGGCAGACGGCCACAAAGCCCTTGTCCGCCAGGCGGGAGAGATAGGTGTTTACAGTGTTGGAGGCCCAGCCAAAGGGAGCCAGCCGTTCCTCCAGAAGGGAGCGGGGGGTGTCCGGACCGGTGGCCCACAGGGCCTTCATCACTTCCAGCTCAGTGTCAGGAAGCCGCTTCATAAGATCACATCCACTTCAATTGTAGTTGATTATTATACTACACTTGGAGTAGATGGCCGTCAAGTTACAGTGTGGTTACAAAAGAAACCAAATTTTTCCCATGATATTCAAAAAACCTTCATGGAATTTTCATAGACTTTTCTGCCATTCCATGGTAAAATAGCAGACAGTATAAGGAAAAGTGTACCCGCCCCCTGTTTGAGCGACTGCTTGGCCGGGAAACATCACCCTGACGGGCAAAACAGGGCGCGGGGGAAAAAGCGCCCACAGGCGCGTGGAGGTTCGTTTGAAAAAAGAGGTATTGGGCGTCATGTTTGACGACCTCACCCGGGAGGAGGCCGCCCAGGCGGGGGCCGCCCTTCTGGCGGAGGACAAATTTCACTATGTGGTCACCCCCAACCCGGAGTTTATCCTGGCGGCGGAGAAAGACCCGGAGTTCCTTCAGGTGCTCAACGGAGCGGACCTGGTTCTGGCCGACGGCATCGGGGTGGTCTACTCGGCGAAGATCCAGGGCACGCCGCTGAAGGGCCGGGTCACCGGCATCGCTTTCGCGGAGGATATGCTCTCCTGCCTTGATGGGCGGGGCGGGCGGCTCTATCTGCTGGGGGCCAAGCCCGGCGTGGCCGAGGAGGCGGGCCGCCGTATCCTGGAGCGGCACCCCAACATCACCCTGTGCGGCACCCAGGACGGCTATTTCAGAGACGAGGAGGAGGCTCTCCTCAAGGTGGCGGCCGCCCGGCCCGACCTGCTCTTTGTCTGCCTGGGGGCCCCCAAGCAGGAGAAGTGGATGGCCCGGTGGGGCAGGCACACCGGCGCCCGGCTGGCCATCGGCCTGGGCGGGGCGCTGGACGTATTTGCCGGCCGGGTGGAGCGAGCCCCCGAGTCCTGGCAGAAGCTGGGTCTGGAGTGGGCCTACCGCCTGAAGAAGGAACCCCGGCGGGCGGGCCGCATGGCCAAGCTCCCCCTGGTGCTGGTGAAGGCGGCGGGGAGACGAATGAAGAAATAGGAGGAAAAACGATGGTATACATTCTGTTAGCTCCCGGATTTGAGGAGGCAGAGGCCCTGGTCCCCGCCGACCTACTCCGCCGGGCGAACATCGAGACCGCCCTGGTGACCATCACCGGGGAGCCTGTCCCCGGCGCCCACGGCGTCACTGTCACTGCCGATATTTCTCTGGAGGATGTGGACCTGTCCAAAGCGGACATGGTCGTCCTGCCCGGCGGCGGCCCGGGTTATAAGAACCTGGGCGCCGACCCCCGGGTGGAGCGGCTTGTCAAGGAGGCCGCAGAGAGAGAGCTGTGGGTGGCTGCCATCTGCGCCGCCCCCACCCTGCTGGGCAGGTGGGGCCTGCTGGAAGGGAAACAGGCCGTCTGCTACCCCGGCATGGAGGAGGGTCTCACCGGCGCGCAGGCCCGGATGGCCTCCGGCGTAGTGACGGACGGCAGGATCATCACCGGCCGGGCCGCCGGCTCCGCCTTCGATTTCGGGCTGGCTCTGATTGAGGCCCTGGAGGGCAAGGGAGCGGCGGAGCAGGTGAGCCGTGGAATCTACTATTGACGCGGAAAAGAAGGAACTGCGCCGCCGGGTGCGGGAGCGGCTTTCCGGCCTGACCCAGGAGGAGCTTGTCCGGAGCGACGGCGCCCTCTTTGCCCGCTTTCTGGCCCTGTCCCAGGTGGAGGAAGCGCAGACCATCTTCGCCTTCTGGGGCATCCCCGGGAAGGAGCCTGACACCTCCCGCCTCATCGGGGAGATGATCCGCCGGGGAAAGACGGTGGGCCTGCCCCGGATGCTCCCGGAGCACCGGATGGAGGTGCGGCAATACCGCCCGGACCGGCCCCTGGTCCAGGTCTCCTTCGGCATCTCAGAGCCGGGGGAGGACTGTCCTCTCCTGAAACGGGAGGAAATTGACCTTGTGCTGGTGCCCGCTGTGTGCTACGACCGGCGTGGATACCGGCTGGGCTTCGGCGGCGGCTACTACGACCGCTGGCTGGGGGGCTTTTCCGGCGTGAGAGTCGGACTGTGCCGGGGGGCGGTCCTCCAGGAGGCGGTCCCCGCCGAGGCCCACGACGCCAGAGTGGATATTCTGCTTACCGAAGGGGAGAGCCTGTCCTTTCGAGGGGGCGGGAAAGAGCGGGAGATCCCTCCCCCGCCTCTCTCCGCTGTGTAGCGCTCAGCAGCCGCAGTCGTTGTCGCAGCCGCAGCCACAGTCGTTATTGCAGCCGCAGTTGTTGTTGCAGCCACAATTGTTATTGCAGCCGCAGCCATTGCCGCCCCAGCCGAACAGGATGATGATCAGGATGATGATCCACAGCGCGCTGTTGCCGCCCCAACCGTTGTTCCCACAGAACATGTTCTTTCACCTCACTTGTTTCGCCGGGACGCTGTCCCCGCGTTCTGTACCATTCTATGGCCCCCTCTTGTCCCTGGTGACAGGAGCGCGGGAAAAATTTGTTAGGAGCTGACCCTATGTCTCAGGATTATTACGAGCCCAGAGACCGCCGCCCCTCCCACCCGGAACGGGAGGCGCGTTCCGCCCCCCGGGAGGGGCAGGAGCCGGCCCGGCGTCCCAGGAAAAAGAAGCGGCGTTCCGCCGGCCGCACCGCGGCCCTGGTCCTGCTGTATGTGACGGCGGTGATCGGCGTGTCCGTTGTGCTGGCCTGTGTGGGCTGGATCTTCGCGGGGGATGTGCTGGCCCTGAATAAAGATTATAAGGAGATCACCTTCACCATCTCGCCGGGGGAGAGCTTCGGCGCCGTGAAGAACCGGCTGAAGGACGAGGGGATGATCGAGTATGAGGCCCTCTTTGATCTCTTTGCCTCTGTGACCCACAAGAAGGACAAGCTGTCCCCGGGCACCTACACCCTGAACACCGACATGGACTACCGGGCCCTGCTGGCCGGTATGCAGGCCAACTCCGCCAACCGCTCCCAGGTGAAGATCGTCATACCGGAGGGCTATAATATCGACCAGATTTTCGCGCTGCTGTCGGAGAAAGGGGTGGCCACGGTGAAGGAGCTGCGGGAGGCGGCGGCCGACCATGACTATGCCTTCTCCTTCCTTCAGGATATCCCGCTGGGCGACTACCACCGGTTGGAGGGCTATCTGATGCCGGACACCTACACCTTCTACACCCCCCACGACCCCGTTCTGGCCCTGAACAAGCTGCTGGTCTACTTTGACAGCCAGGTGGGCGACAGCCTCCGGGCCCAGGTGGAGCAGTCGGACTACTCCCTGCGGGAGATCCTCACCATCGCATCCCTCATCGAGCGTGAGGCCACCAGCGAGGACCGGACGGAGATCTCCGCCGTCATCCACAACCGGCTGAAAAACCAGGACGGCGGCACCCAGGGCTTCCTCCAGATTGACGCCACCCTGTTCTATATCAACGGCGGAAAGGAGCCCACCGCCGCCGACCGGGAGATCGACTCCCCCTATAACACCTACAAATATAAGGGCCTGCCCCCCGGACCCATCGCCAATCCGGGCATGGAGTCCATTGTGGCCGCCCTGAACCCCTCCGACAGCAAGAATTACTACTACGCTCTGGGGGACGACAACGTTCACCACTTCTTCAAGACCTACGACCAGCTCCAGAAGTTTATCAACAGCCAGGAGCGGTACAAGGGATGATAAAAAATATCCACCGGCGCAGCCGGTGGATATTTTTAAGGAGAGACAGTATGAGAAAAATGGAACTTCTCGCCCCGGCGGGGGACATGGAACGGCTGGAGATGGCGGTGGCCTACGGGGCGGACGCTGTCTATCTGGCCGGAAACATCTTCGGAATGCGCTCCTTTGCCGGCAACTTTTCCCCCGAGGAGCTGAAAAGGGCGGTGGAGCTGTGCCGGGCCCACGGGGTCCGGGTCCACGTCACCTGCAACACCATGCCCCGGAACGGAGAGATCGCCCGGATGCCGGAGTGGCTGGAGTACCTGGAGGAACTGGGGGTGGATGCGGTGATCCTGGCCGACGTGGGGGTGCTGGCCCTGGCGAAACAGTACGCCCCCCATGTTCAGGCCCACGTCTCCACCCAGGCCAGCATCGTCAACTACCAGTCCGCCCGGGCCTGGTACGATCTGGGGGCCAGCCGGGTGATTCTGGCCCGGGAGCTGTCTCTGGAGGAGATCCGGGAGATTCGCGCCAAAACACCCTCTGACCTGGAGATCGAGGTGTTCGCCCACGGGGCCATGTGCGTCAGCTACTCGGGCCGGTGCCTGCTCTCCAACTACATGACGGGCCGGGACTCCAACCGGGGGGCCTGCGCCCAGCCCTGCCGCTACCAGTACGCCCTGATGGAGGAGAAGCGCCCCGGGGAGTACTTCCCCGTCTATGAGGAGAACGGCGAGACCTACATCATGAACTCCCGGGACATGTGCATGATCGACCACATCGGTGAGCTGATGGAGGCCGGGGTGGACTCCATCAAGCTGGAGGGCCGGGCCAAGTCGGCCTACTACGCCGCCATCGTCACCGGGGCCTACCGCCACGCCGTGGACGCGGCCATGGCCGGCGTCCCCCTGGACCCGGTGTGGCGGGACGAGGTGGAGCACATCAGCCACCGGCACTACTCCACCGGCTTCTTCTACGGCCAGCCTGGCCAGTTCACCGACGACGCCCGGTACGTCCGGGACTGGCAGATCGTGGCCAAGGTCCAGTCCTGCGACGGGGAGGGGAACGCTGTCCTTACCCTGAACAATAAATTTAGGGTAGGGGACGCCCTGGAGCTGGTGGGCCCCGATGTCCGCCCCCAGGCCCTGACGGTGGAGGCCCTGTGGGACGGAGACGGCGCCCCCCTGAAGGAGGTCCGCACCCCTCAGATGGTCTTTCGGATGAAGCTGCCCCAGCCTGTTCCACCCCTGTCTCTGTTGAGAAGGAAAGCCGATTTATCACCATAAGGAGGAACTATGGTACCAACCTACAACCAGATGGGCGACTGGCTGGAGGAGATCGTCCAGGAGTTCCCCGAGGCCTTCTTTGAAGACCTGGACGGCGGCATCCAGCTGGAGGAGAAGGCCCTTCCCGACCCGGATTTTCCCCCGGACGAGATGTATATCATGGGGGAGTATGTCCACGACAACCTGGGCCGGTACATCCTGCTGTACTACGGCTCCTTCGCCGCCCTCCTCAGCGAGGAGGACGAGGAGGCCTGGAAGGACGAGATCTTCGCCACCGTGGCCCACGAGTTCACCCACCACCTGGAGGAGACCGCCGGCCTCCACGCCCTGGACGACAAGGATCTGGAGTTCCTGCGGGAGGCGTTGGAGGAATACAGGGAGGGGGATATATGATGCTGTGTCCCTGGTGTAATCAGGAGATGGAGGCGGGCTTTCTGATGAGCGGGAAGCCGGTCGTCTTTGGCCCGGAGGAGCGGGAGGCGATGCTCTGGCCCCGGAAAAAGGGGGAGATCAAGCTGACCAGGCAGTTCTGGACCATAGCCAGAACGCCGGCCTGGCACTGCGCCGGCTGCAAGCGGGTTGTGGCGGAATATGAGTAAGGTAGTTGGAAGGTTCGCCCCCAGCCCCAGCGGGCGGATGCACATGGGGAACCTTTGGTCCTGTCTGCTGGCCTGGCTGGCCGCCCGGAGCGCGGGCGGCGGGATGGTCCTCCGGCTGGAGGACCTGGACCCCGACCGGTGCCGCCCCGAGTACTGTGACCAGGTGATGCGGGACCTGGAGTGGCTGGGGCTGGACTGGGACAACGAACCGGTGTACCAGAGCCGGCGGACGGAAGTTTATGCCCAGGCCTTCCGGGAGCTGGAGCGGCAGGGGCTGATCTACCCCTGCTTCTGCACCCGGGCGGAGCGGCTGGCCGCCTCTGCCCCCCACCGGTCTGATGGAACCGCCGTCTACGACGGCCGCTGCGGGAGGCTGACTCCGGCAGAGCGGGAGGAACTGTCTAAAACCCGCCGCCCCGCCTGGCGGGTGCGGGTGTCCGAACAGGAGATTTCCTTTACAGACCTTCTCCAGGGGTCCTTTTCCGAAAATCTGGCCCGGGACTGCGGCGACTTCATCCTCCGCC
Source organism: uncultured Bacillota bacterium (assembly GCA_947649625.1). Taxonomy (GTDB): domain Bacteria; phylum Bacillota; class Clostridia; order Oscillospirales; family Oscillospiraceae; genus Lawsonibacter. The sequence goes on from CANSSJ010000038.1 coordinate 7,218, forward strand.
GGTCCGATGGGGTGTACGCTTACCAGCTGGCCGTGGTGGTGGACGACGGGGAGATGGGTGTGACCCAGGTGGTGCGGGGGAGCGACCTGCTGTCCTCCACCCCCCGGCAGCTCTGGCTCCAGAGCCGGTTATCCCTGCCCCATCCGGAATACGGCCACCTGCCCCTCCTCCTGGCCCCCGACGGCCGCCGTCTGGCCAAGCGGGACCGGGACCTGGAGCTGGGACAGCTCCAGCGGGAGTACACCGCGCCGGAGATCGTGGGAAAGCTGGCCTTTGCCGCCAACCTCATCGAACGGCCCCAGGCGATTTCCCCCCGGGAGCTGATTTCCCTCTTTTCCTGGGAAAAGCTGCCCCGGGAGGACCTGGTGTGGATGTAAGGAAAACGGGCGGAAATGGGGCGTTCTGTTGGTAGAACGCCCCGGTTTTTTCTGCTATAATGGCTCCACTATCTGCAAGGAGGTAACAACGTGAGTTTGGGAAACAGCCTGTTTCAGGCGCGAAAGAAGAGCGGCCTGTCCCAGGAGGAGGTGGCGGAGCGGCTGGGGGTCAGCCGGCAGACCATCTCCAAGTGGGAGACGGACGAGACCCTGCCCGATATCCGCCAGTCCAAACGGCTGGCCGTACTCTACCGCCTGTCCCTGGACGAACTGATTGACTTCGACGTGGACGTGAAGGAGATCGAGGAGGTCATCGAGCGCACCAGCGAGGAGACCCAGAAGAAGATCAACTGGACCCGGATGTGGGCAAAAAAGTACCCGGTGCTGGCCGAGTATCCCGGCCAGGTCCGGGTGGAGGAGTATACCGCCCCGCTCCGGGCGCTGCTGGACCGGCTGAAGGCGGAGCACAACTACAGCGAGCTGGACGCCTTTCTGGTGCTGAAGGATATTCTGGGCAGGCTGTATCAGTAACAAACAGCGCCCCGCGTATGCGGGGCGCTGTTCTACTTGATCTCCTGTTCCAGGCTGTCAAATTGGGGCGTGGAGAAAAATTCTCCCAGCGTCAGATCCAGGCCATCACACAGCTTTTTGATGGTGATGATCGACACATCCCGACGCCGGCTGTCCAGCATACTGTATACGGTAGACGGCGTGACGCCGGACATACAGGCAAGTTCATTTGGCTTGATGTTCCGCATACGGCAGAGCTCTATAAAGCGCTGCGCGACCGCATCTTTTACCGTCAAAACGATCACCTCGGGTCCATACTACCCAAATTGTCGCCCTGGCGTATACGCGATTGCGTAATTATAAGAATTATGGTATATTGGACCCTGAGGTGATGATATGAAAAAGGTAGTGATAACGCTGGATGATGAGGTATATCTGTTTTACCAAAAGATAGGCCAAAATATTGGGGGGCGTCCTGCCGAACAGGTTATAGAGGATGCCCTGCTCAGGCTGGCGGGAGAACTTTCACTGGAAGCGATCCACAAAAAAGACAAGCGAAAATAACAACAGCGCCCCGCTCACGCGGGGCGCTGTCAATCTTTTAATACCGCCGCACCACGGCCACCACCTTGCCGATGATCTCGGCGCAGGTGCCGTCGATGGGCTGATACTCCGGGTTTTCGGGCATGAGCCAGACCTGGCCGTCCTTATAGCGGTAGGTCTTGACCGTGGCCTCGTCCTCAAAGAGGGCCACCACGATCTCGCCGTTCCGGGCGGCCTGCTGGCGGTGGACCACCACCAGATCGCCGGGCAGGATGCCGGCGCCCAGCATGGACTCGCCCCGGACAGTGAGGGCGAAGTGCTCGCCGGACAGGCCCTGGGTGTCGAAGGTGAGGTAGTCCTCGATGCACTCCTGAGCCAGGATGGGGGAGCCGGCGGCCACGCTGCCCACAATGGGCACCTGGTTGGCGTGGGGGTCGGTCTCCTCAGCCACCGGTCCCAGGGAGACGCCGGGGAGGGAGATGGCCCGGGTCTTGCCCTCGGCCTTGACGATGACGCCGGCCTCCTCCAGGCCCTTCATGTGGAAGTGGACGGTGGAGGGGGATTTCAGGCCCACCGCCGCGCCGATCTCCCGGACGGAGGGGGGGTAGCCGTGTTCATTGGTAAAGGAGAGGATGTAATCATAGATCTCCTGCTGTTTCCGGGTCAGCTTGGCCATAAGAAGAACTCCTTTCGGCGGGGGACGCCCCGGTGCGGGTATATCACAAGTCAATAAAATTATAGCATAAAATTTCGGGGATGTCAAACAGATGTTTCATCGTTTTTTGGATTTTGGACAGAGAGCCCCGCCCGGTCAATCCAGCAATGTGGTCCAGCGATCCGCGTGGTAGGCGTCAAAGCACATACTGATCTGTTCTGCGGTGGTTTTTTCCACGGCCAGTTCCGGCAGCTCGTCCAAAGCGAAATATCCGCTGTCCAGTGTCTCCAGGTTGGGCTGGAAGGAGCCGCCCAGCAGGGAACACAGCACGAACACCTTGCAGATGCCATAGATGGAGGGGGGCGCGTTGTGCCGGTTCCGGTCCTGGAGAGCGATCACCAGATCGGCGGTGACATCCAGTCCCGCCTCCTCCCTGACCTCCTTGACGGTATTTTCCCCCACGGACACGTTCACGTCCACCCAGCCTCCCGGGAGGGACCAGCGGCCGTCGCTCTCCTGGACCAGCAGGATCTTGTCCCCCTGAAAGATGGCTGCCCGGGTGTCCAGCTTGGGGGTCTGGTAGCCGGTCTCATTACAGAACAGGCCTTTTACCGTTTCCAGGGGAAGACCGGCCTGCCCGGCCAGCATCTCAGCGGAAATCTCCCGGATGCGCTCATAGCGCTCCAAGTCATACTTGTCGCGGCCGTACTCCAGCCCGGCCTGGGCCAGAGCCTGGAGCTCCACGATCCACTCCAGCCACTGGGGTCTGCGTTCCATGATACTCCTCCTTACAGCGGCGGCATTTCGGGTACCGTCCCCTGGGAGACCACCAGCCGGGCGTCGTAGAACCCGGCCCGGGCGACGGAGCGGTAGGGGATCAGCCATAGTGAGATCGGTATGGTGACCAGGGTGCTGAGGATGACTGCCGGCGTGGAATAGATCACATTCATACACTGATTTGCCCAATTCATCGTACCTGCGGCGTCAGAGGCCAGCAGCCCGGCCTGGCCGAGGAAAAAGAGGATCACGGCCGCGGACAGCAGGGCGTTGACCACTTCCCAGCCGATGAAGGAGAGCTCCAGCTTGAACAGTTCCATTTTCCAGCCTCGCATCAGCGTGACGCTGCGGAAAATGGGGATGGAGGAGCCGTCGTCCGGCCGGTCGGCCAGCAGGTAGGGGGCCAGGGCGTACCGCAGGGAGATGACGAAGAGGACGATCAGCAGGCCGGCCACGTACAAAAAGAAAGCTGCCATTACCGTCGCGTAGTCCGCCGACATCACGATCAGGGCGAACAGGGGAACGGACAGCCCTATCGCGGCCAGAAAATACCAGCCCAGGGTGCGGACGTAGATGCCCAGCTCCATGAGCAGGACCCGTCCGGCCACCGAGAAGCCCTGCATCAGGGAGTTGATCCCCGGGTCCAGCTGCCGGTAGGCCCACAGGGCCCACAGGCACAGGCCGAACTGGACCACAGTGGTATACAGCGTCAGCAGTAGCTGAAAGAAAAGCAGTGTGGTTCGGGTATGGGGGATGGGGAGAAAGCTGAACAGCCAGGATACCCCGGTGGTCATGACGATGTAGGCCAGGGCCACCACCCAGAATTTCGGGTCGGTGAGGACCATCCGTTCCCGGGCCTGACGCTTCAGTTCCTTGCGGTCGATTTCCATGAGGTGATTCTCCAATCGGTGTTTGATGTTGGAATCCGGCGCTTCTTGTCACGCCTCGGTCCCCTCGCGGCCGGGTCGCTTTCCCTCCGTCTCGGACTCGAAACAGCCGCCTTTGGCATCTTGGTTTCTCCTCCTCGCTCCGGTCCAAGCTCCCCTGCTCGGGGATTCGGCGCTTCTGTTACTCCCACTTCTCCATGATCTGCCTGATCTGGTCGGCCAGCTTGGCCAGGTCCTTGTTGGAGCGGCCCCGGCTGCGGTTGACCAGATCGGCCAAATCGTGGGACACGTTTTGCAGCCGCAGATAGGCGGCGGAGGGGGTGGCGGCGGAGCCCACGGTCTTCTTGACTTCCAGCACCACGCCCTTGGCCAGCATACAGTTGGTGGACAGGTCGTAGACCTCCTCATAGAGGGGGGCGTGGGCGGGAATGCCCCGCTGATTCAGGTCGTGGGCGAACAGCTCGGTAACCTCGCTGTCCCCGTGGACCACAAAGACCTGCTGGGGCTTGGGGGAGAAGTGCTCCACCCACTCCAGCAGGTGGTCCCGGTCGGCGTGGGAGCTGAGGCCCTTGAAGTTGACGATCCTGGCCCGGACGGAGATATCCTCCCCGAAGAGCTTGACCGACCGGGCCCCCTCCAGCAGCCGGCGGCCCAGGGTGCCCGCCCCCTGGTAGCCCACAAAGACCACGGCGCACTCGGGGCGCCAGAGATTGTGCTTCAGGTGGTGGCGGATACGGCCGGCATCGCACATGCCGGAGGCGGAAATAATGATCTTGGGGGTCTTGTCGTCGTTCAGAGCCCGGGACTCCTCGGTGGACTGGGTGAGGGTGAGCCCGGGGAAGGTGAACAGGTTCTCGCCCCCCTGGATGATGGCGATGGCGTCGTCGTCCAGATAGCCCTTCAGGTTGCCCGAGTAGATCTTGGTGGCCTCGGTGGCCAGGGGGGAGTCTACATAGACCTTGAAAGAAGGCAGGGACTTCACCAGTCCGTCCCGCTTGATCTCCCGCAGGTAATACAGCAGCTCCTGGGTGCGCCCCACGGCGAAGGAGGGGATGATGATGTTGCCTCCTTTGGAAAACACCTCGTCGATGAGGGCGGCCAGAGCCCCGGTGTAGCTCTCCGGGGGCTCGTGGTTCCGGTCGCCGTAGGTGGACTCCATCACCACATAGTCGGCGGTGTCCACAAAGGAGGGGTCCCGGATAATGGGCTGGGCCTCGTTGCCCAGGTCGCCGGAGAAGACGATTTTTTTGGTAACCCCGTCCTCGGTGGCCCAGAGCTCCAGAATGGAGGAGCCCAGCAGGTGGCCCGCGTCGTTAAATCGGACCTGCACCCCCTCGCACAGGTCAAAGCGCCAGCCGTACTCCACCGTCTCCAGCATGTGGATGGCCTCCTCGGCATCCATCAGGGTATACAGCGGCTCCACCGGGGGCAGGCCGGCCCGCTTGCCCTTCTGGTTGTGCCAGTTGGCATCCCCCTCCTGGATGTGGGCGGAATCCCGGAGCATGACGGACATGAGCTGGGCGGTCAGGCCGGTGGTGAGGATGCGGCCGTTGAAGCCCTCCTTCACCAGCAGCGGGATGCGGCCGGAGTGGTCGATATGGGCGTGAGTGACTAAAACATAGTCAATGTAGTTGGGCGCGAAATCCAGGGTGTTGTCGTCGTGTTCGTCCTGGCCCTGCTGCAGGCCGCAGTCGATGAGGATCTTTTTGCCGTTGACCTCCAGGCAGTGGCAGCTGCCGGTGACCGCGTGGGCGGCGCCGAAAAATGTCAGTTTCATTGGGAAGCCTCCTTTGTGTACAGTGTGGGTGGTTGTCTCTATTGTACACCATTTGGAGAGGAAAAGCTATACCTGTTTGTGAATATTGTGTAAAAGGAGAGGCTATATCATGCCAAAATGTTCCAGGGCGGTGAGAATACCGTCCTCATCCACCGAACCGGTGACATAGTCGGCCTGTTTTTTTACAAGTTCGTCGGCATTGCCCATAGCCACCCCGACTTGGGCGTGACGGAGCATGGGCAGGTCGTTCTCCCCGTCGCCGAAGGCCATGGTCTCGGACAGATCAATGCCGAAGTGGTCCAGAAGGACATCCATCCCCCGGTCTTTGCCCCCGCCGGGGGCGACCACGTCTACAAAGGCCGGGTGCCAGCGCAGTACGCTGAGTCCGGGGAAGAAGTCCGCCCCGGCGGCCTGCTCCTCCTCCTTCGTGTAGAAGGCCACCGCTTGGTAAAACCTGCGGTCCAGCATCTCCTGGAGGGGAACTACCGGGGGAATGGGGATATTCAACTGCTCCGGGAACAGGTCCAGCCGGGCGTCGGGGTTGACGGCGTGGCTCTCCATCCCCTCCAGAAAGACACAGGGGCTTCCACTGCGCTCCAGCAGCCCGATCAGGTGCCGGGCACTGTCGGGGGGAACAGGGTTGTCCCACAGGACCCGGTCCCCGGCAAAGCAGAACTGGCCGCTGACGGTGATATAGCCGTCGAAGGGGAAAACGCCCACCGCCCCCTCGGCAGCCTCCCGCTGCCGTCCGGTGGCGATGAACAGCTTGACGCCCTTGGCCTGAAGCCGGTGCAGTCCGTCCAGCACGGCCGGGGAGATGCGGTGGGTCTTGAAGCTGACCAGCGTACCATCAATATCGAAGAAAACAGCTTTGACCATATGATCTTCCTCCTGAAAGGACTTTTCCCGACTATTCTACCGCAAACGAGCCCGGGTTTCCATGTGCGAATTGGACGATTTTGGCATAAAAGCCCCCGGCCAATCCATAGGATAGAGAGAAAGGGGGAATTTTCATGGCATTTGTGGACGACCGGGCCCGTCCTGAGCTGAGCCACCATATCATTCTGGAGGAGCGGGAACAGCTGGTCATCTCCGGGGTGGAGGAGGTGGAGAGCTTTGACGAGAGCGCCATCTACCTCACCACCGCCCAGGGGCCGCTGGAGATCCAGGGGGAGGGCCTGCACATCGAGAAGCTGTCCCTGGACGGGGGCGACCTGAAGGTGGAGGGGCGGGTGAACGCCCTGCTCTACGGGGAGGAGCGGCATTCCCGGGGCGGCCTGTTCGCCCGGCTGCTGGGCGGATGACGGTGGACGTGGCCCAGCAGGGCCGGGCGCTGTGTGAGGCCCTGCTGCTGGGGGGCGCCATGGGGGTGGTTTACGACCTGTTCCGCATCCTGCGGGTGCGGGTGAAGCTCCCGCTGCTGGGACCGCTGCTGGACCTGCTGTTCTGGCTGGGGGCCACGGCGGCCCTGTTTCTCTGGTCCCAGGAGGCCTGGGGAGGTCAGGTCCGGCTGTATGGAGCGGCCTTCTGCCTGACGGGGGGAGCCCTCTATTTCTGGGCCATCAGCCCCTGGCTGCTGCGTCTGGGCTACCTGGGAGCCGATCTGGCGGCCGCTTTTTTGGGTATTTTGACCTTTCCGCTGGGGTTGGCCCGGGGGATTATGAAAAAAATCAGAAAAATTGTAAAAAACATCTTCCTTTCCGGAGCGAAATGGTATAGAATGAAGGACACAGCCGGGCAGTTGGACGCCGCGGCCCGGCGGCGCGCCCTTCGGGAGAGAGGAGAGAGCGGTCATGACCTTCAAAAGAGCAGGATTTTTGACCAAGGTAGTGGTGCTGGTCCTGCTGATCTATATGGCGCTCGCTCTGATCGAGATAAGGGGGAAGATTCAGAGCGTCCAGGCCCAGCGGGACGATTTGGCCTGCCAGGTGACCGATCAGCGGCTGGAAAATCAAAAGCTGGCCGACGCCATCGCAAACAGCGACGACCCTGAGATGCAGGAGCAGGTGGCCCGGGACAGGGGCTATGTGGAAAAGGACGAGACGCTGTTTATCGATGTGGCCAACTGAGGCGGCGCTCGGCCGCAGTGTGTGTTGTATAGAAAAGGCTTATACGAGGGAGGGCATTTCTTGCCTATGGAGTTAGCGGTAGGAGCCATCGTGGATGGCAAGGTGACAGGAATCACAAAGTTCGGGGCTTTTGTGGCCCTGCCTGAGGGAAGGTCCGGGCTGGTCCACATCTCGGAGATCGCCTATTCCTATGTGAATGAGGTGAGCGACCACCTGCGCGAGGGGCAGGAGGTCAAGGTGAAGATCATCGGCATCGATCAGTCCAACCGGATCAACCTGTCCATCAAGCAGGTGGAGCCCCCGCCTCAGCGCGCCCCCAGACAGGGGGGCGGACCCCGCCAGGGGGGAGGGAGCCGTCCTCCCCGCCAGAGCGGCGGCGGCCAGCGGCCCATGGGCTTTGTCCACCAAGCCCCTAAGGAGCCCACCGACTTTGAGGACCGGCTCAAGCAGTTCATGCAGTCCTCCGACAGCAAGCTGTCCGAGCTGCGCTACATTGAGAAGAAGGGCGGGAACCGCCGGGGCGGCGGACGCCGGTAAATTGACATGCTTTGGGGCCGTCCGGAGGACGGCCCCTTTGGCATAAAAAAGACGCCCTTCTTTTTGAAGGACGTCCACATGCGGGAAGATAGCATATTGGTTGAGCTGGGACAAGTCTACCATAATCTGCCATGTGAGTCAATGGGAAGTTTTGTCGGTTTCAGGGGGCTGAAGCTATGCGGGGAATGAAGGGATGGCGTGTCCTGGCGGTGGGCTGGCCTGTGCTGTGCCTTGTCTTTGTGGGGATCATTCTGGCCGGGCCTGGACGGACGCTGGAGCAGCGGGCCGCCGATTCGGGCCTTACGCTGATCGCCCTGATTTTCTTTGCCGTTGGCATGTCTGTCCGCCGCCGCCTGTTGAAAGAGCGTGGGAATGCCACTGTTTTAACTGCGGCCACTGTTATTTCCCGCGGCAGGGTGACACGCACAGGAAGAAATACCGTCTATTTTCCAGAATTTCAGTTTCAGGCCGGCGGGACGGTATACAAGGTCAGGTCGCCCTCGGGAAGCAGCTTCCACCAGTTGAGCGAGGGAAAGCAGGTGGAGCTGTATTATGATCCCCAAAACCCTGGGCTGTTTTATGTCCCGCTCCTGCACAAACACGACTGCCGGGTGTCCGCGCTCCTACGGGGCATCGGCATCCTGTTCCCGCTGATGGCGCTGTTCGCCCCCCACCTCCGGGCGCTGTTTGCGTTTTTAGGATGATATTGCAAGAAAGGGGAATTTCTAATGTCCACTTGGAGCGGAACAAGAAAGAGGGGGCAATATGAAAAATACATTTTTGATAGATGAGCCAAAGATTCTGTTGACGGACAATTTTAGGCAGTGTAAAGAGACGCTGACAGCTTCCAGGGTTAAGTACAGACAAATTACTGAAGATTATATTGTCTGCGCAGCAAAATTGTTTGGGGCAGATACTGATTTGATGGTAGGACTTCATGGCGGTTCATCAAAATGGCTGGAATTTATAGAAATATTCAGACCGAAAGAATACTACGAGGTTCCGGGAAATGATGCTTGGAAATCTTTCGGTGAGTTGTCGGGGATACTTCGGAGAAAATATGGACCTCCCGCTTCGTCAGGCACATCCGGGATGTCCCATTTTGATACAGAACAGTGGCCCTTTGAGAAATGGGAGACAGAGGAATATACCATTGATCATTATTTGATGGACCGGTTTGGCGTGGGTGAGTATTTAAAAATACATTTTAAAGTCAGATATTTGTAAGGAGAAAACACATGCTGATTATCAACGGCACCGTCCACACCATGGACGGACCTGTCATCGAAAACGGCTTTGTAGCCGTGTCAGGAAGCAAAATCGCGAAAGTTGGCCCAATGGAGGACTGCCCCGCAAACTGGGAGGGGGAGGTCATTGACGCTCAAGGGGGGCACATCTGCCCCGGGTTCATTGACGCCCACTGCCACCTGGGCATGTTCGGGGACGCCCTGGGCTTTGAGGGCGAGGACGGCAACGAGGAGACCGACCCCTGCACGCCCCAGCTCCGGGCCATCGACGCGGTGAACCCCCTGGACCGGTGCTTCTCCGAGGCCCGGGCGGCGGGGGTGACCACCGTCCTCACCGGCCCCGGCTCGGCCAACCCCATCGCCGGCCAGTTCGCCGCCCTGAAGACGGACGGCCGCTGGGTGGACGACATGGTGGTCCGTGCTCCCGTGTCCATGAAGCTGGCTCTGGGGGAGAACCCCAAGCAGGTCTACCACCACCGGGACGAGACACCTGTTACCCGCATGGCCACCGCCGCCATCATCCGGGAGAACCTGCGCAAGGCGGTGGAGTACGGGGAGAAGCTGGACAAGGCGGCACAGGACGAGGACACCGATCCGCCCGACTACGACGCCAAGCTGGAGGCCCTCCTCCCCGTGGTCCGGGGGGAGCTGCCCGTCCACATCCACGCCCACCGGGCGGACGACATCGCCACCGGGGTGCGCATTGCCAAAGAGTTTGGGCTGAAATGCGTCATCGTCCACGGCACCGAGGGCCATCTGATCCCTGAACTGCTGGCCGGGGAAAAGATCCCGGTCATCACCGGCCCGGCCCTGGGGGACCGGTGCAAGCCCGAGCTGGCCAATATGACCCTGGAAAACCCCATTATTCTCCAACGGGTGGGGGTGGAGGTGGCCATCTGCACCGATCACCCGGAGGTGCCCATCCAGTACCTGCCTCTGTGTGCCGCTCTGGCCGTCAAGGGAGGGATGGACGAGGAATCCGCCCTGGCCGCCATCACCCTCAGCGCCGCGAAGATCGCCGGGCTGGACGGGATGTTAGGCTCCCTCACCCCCGGCAAAGAGGCGGATATGGTGGTCACGGACCGCCACCCCCTGGAGCTGCTGGGCGGTGTGCGGGCCGTCCTCATCGGGGGACGAAGAATTTAGAAATTATTAACAAAAACCTCTGGCTTTTTTTACTCTATGTGGTATAATAAGGATAAGCGGGGCCTGTTCCCGATCTATACCAGCCCTCTGGGCGAAAGGAGCGACTGCGATGAAATTCGTATTTACGGACAAAAAGGTGACTCTGCCCGACTCCGTACACAAATATGCGGAGAAAAAGGTGGGAAAGCTGGACCGTTTCTTTAAGGAGGATGCCACCGCGGCCATCACATTCAGCGTGGAGAAGGAGCGGAACAACAAGGTGGAGATTACCATCCGCTCCAGCGGCACTATCTTCCGGGTGTCGGAGAGCACCTCCGATATGCACGCCTCCATCGACGCCGCCGTCACCACTCTGGAGCGGCAGATCCGCAAGAACAAGACCCGCCTGGAGAAGCGGCTGCGCCAGGGCGCCTTTGAGCGGGCGGTGGACGCCGAGGTGTCCACCTTTGCCCCCGAGGAGCCGGAGGAGGGTGAGTACCGCATCGTGCGCAGCAAGACCTTCCCCATCAAGCCCATGACCAAGGACGAGGCCATCCTTCAAATGAATCTGCTGGAGCACAGCTTCTTCGCCTTCCGGGACGAGGATGCCGGCGGGGCCTTCGCCGTGGTCTACCGCCGCAACGACGGCGACTACGGCCTGATCCAGGACGAGCAGTAAAAAAGTACCGAAGGGCCGGGCTTCTGCCCGGCCCTTAACAGAAGGGAAGAGACGCCATGAGCCGAGATCGAGTGCTGGCCCTGCTGCGGGAGCGGCCGGGGGAATATCTGTCCGGAGAGGCCATGAGCCGCACCCTGGGCATCAGCCGGGCCGGGGTTTGGAAAGCCATCGAGGGCCTGCGCCAGGAGGGCTATGTGGTCGCCTCCGCCCCCAACCGGGGCTACCGGCTGGAAAACTCCCCCGACCGTCTGCGGGTGGGGGAACTGTTCGGCCTGCTGTCCGATGCCAAAATCGGCTCTCAGCTGGTGTGTCTGGATACCATTGACTCCACCAACACCGAGTGCAAGCGCCGGGCGATGGCCGGGGCCCCGGAGGGGCTGGTGGTCACGGCGGAGGAGCAGACCGGCGGCCGGGGCCGGCGGGGGAGGGGCTTCCAGTCCCCCAGAGGAAAGGGGCTCTACCTGTCCGCCCTGTTCCGTCCCGATCTGGAGCCGGGCCAGGCGTCCGACTTCACCGCCTGGGTGGCGGTGGCGGTGTGCGACGGGATAGAGGCCTGCTGCGGCGTCCGCCCCCAGATCAAGTGGACCAACGACATCATCCTGAACGGGAAAAAGCTGGTGGGCATCCTCACCGAGCTGAGCCTGGTCAGTGAGACCAATACCTTGGATTACATGGTCACCGGCATCGGCGTCAACGTGAACCAGACCCCGGAGGACTTCTCTGAGGACGTGCGGGAAATGGCCACCTCCCTGTCCCAGGCCCTGGGCCGCCCCGTGCGCCGGGCCGATCTGGCCGCCCAGATCATTCTGGCCCTGGACCGGATGTACGCCGCCTACCCGGAGGACCGGGCGGAGTATCTGGCCAAATACCGGGCGGACTGCATCACCACCGGCCATCAGGTCCAGCTCATCACCCCCACCGCCCGCCGTCAGGCCTT
>CANSSJ010000039.1 GCA_947649625.1 uncultured Bacillota bacterium
ACCAGACGTCGGCGGAGGGGTTGCCGTTCTCCTCCTCGATCTTGGCCTGGACCTCGCCGGTGGACATGCGCTGGAAGGAGGTCTTGATGCCGTACATCTGCTCAAACTTCTGGCAGGCGGCGGCCAGGTACTCCTCCTCGCAGGAGCCATAGACTACCAGCTCGCCCTCGGCCTTGGCCGCGTCAATCAGTTCCTGCATGGGGTCAGCGGGGGTGCCGGGGTCGTTCTGAGAGGTGCCGCCCTGGCTGCCGGAGCTGGGCTGCTGGCTGGTCTGTCCGCCCTGGGGCTTGTCGCCGCCGCCGCAGGCGGCCAGAGACAGCACCATGGCTGAGGCCAGCAGCACGGATAACAGTTTCTTCACGTTTCATTCCTCCATTTTTGATTTTGTCCCGGTGTGGGGCAGAATGTTTCCCGCCCTCAGGACTTTCCTATTGTAAAACTTTAGAGGAGAAAAGTCAATATGCCCAAAACAACTTTTTCAAATTTAGACGAAACCGGTCATTTTGCCCTCCGTTGTGGGATAATCTGTCAATCCGCAAACCTGGAAAAGACAAACTGGCCCGATTCGCTCAGATTTTCCCGGCTCCAAGCGCTGTTCGGGGACGTACCGGGCCGGAGGGCGGCGGAGGTCTCGCCCTTGTCGCACAGGGACCAGTTGGCCCAGCTGATGCCCCGCCGGTCCAGAAAGTCCAGCCACTCCCCCGCCTCCTTCAGGAATACGCCGCCGCTCCCGTCGGCCCGGCTGGTCCCCCACTCGGAGACGAAGACCGGCGCTCCGGCGGCCAATACATCGTCGATCCGCCGGCGCAGGTCCGCCCCATGGGTGCCCGCGTAGAAGTGGAGGGTGTACATCAGGTTTTCCCCCTCCAGAGGGGACCGGGCGGCCATATGGATATCCTGGCTCCAGGTGGGGCTGCCCACCAGGATCACCGATTTCGGCGCCCTCTCCCGGATCACCGGGATGACCGCCTGGGCGTAGGGCTTCACATCCCCCTCCCAGGTCACATTTCCGTTGGGCTCGTTGCAGATCTCATAGAGCACCGCCGGGCTGTCCCCGTAGCGGGCGGCCATCTCGGAAAAGAAGGCCTTAGCCTCCTCCACATGGCTCATGGGGTTGCCGTCGGAGAGGATATGCCAGTCGATAATGACATACAGGTCGCTGGTGATGGCCGCGTCCACTGCGTCCATTACCTTTTTCTTAATGGAATCGGGACTGCTGAGATAGCCCCCCTCTCCGGTGTACATGGCCACCCGGAACAGGTTGGCCCCCCAGTCCGCCGTATTTCGGATGGACCGGCTGTTGGCGTACTGGCCGTACCACTGCATCCCGTGGGTGCTCATCCCCCGCAGGACGACGGCCTCTCCCCTCTCATTGCACAGCTGTGTCCCCTTCACCTGGAGCCAGCCGTTCTCCGACACGCCGCCCCGCGCTGTTTCGGAGGGCTGGGGGACCTGGGGCCGCGGGTCCTCGGGGGCGGGCGTATTACCCCCCTCCCCCGCCCCGGACAGCTTCATGGCCTTCTGGAAGAGGATGCACGCCTCCGCCCGGGTCAGCCCCTTCTGGGGGTTGAAATTGCCCTGATCGTCCCCCTTGACGATGCCGGCGGCGTAGGCGGCCAACACCGGCTCATAGTACCGCCCCTCCAGCCGGGAGAAATCCTGCATCTTCCGGGACTCGGTGTTGTAGTCCCCCCGGACCTCCGGGAGGAGGGCCCGCATCAGGATCTTGACGGCCAGCTGGCGGGAGATGGGCTTGTCAAACCGCTCCCCGGTGGGCGGGATCTCGTCCCAGTCGTACCACCCGGCCTGGAGGGCCGCCTGGAGCTGGCCAGCGGCCCAGTGGTCCGTCTGTCCCGGGACCGGGCTCAGCCCGGCGCACCGGGCGGTCACCGCCACAAACTGGGCCGCCGTGATGGACGCGCCCGGCCGGAAGGTGCCGTCTGGATAGCCGTGGAGGATACCGGCCTCCTCCATCTCGGTCACCGCCTCGGCGTACCATGTCCCCGGCCGCACGTCCGGAAAGGCGGCGGAGGCCGTTCCCGTCAGCAGCAGGGCGCACAGACAGGCCCCAGCCAGTATCTTGAATTTTCTCATACCTGTCCCTCCCCTCTCAGGGAATGGACGATCTCCGCGCAGGCCCGGAACTCCTCCTCGTCCGTCCTCCAGATCTCATATTCCGACAGGGAGGGCAGGCCCATGGAGACCCCCTCCTTGCGGTAGCGCATCCCGCTGTCCACCGCCCCCCGCCGGGCGGAGGTGTGAAAGCTGGTGACGCCGGCGTACTCATGGAGCGCCCGGATATTGGTCCGGTTCACCCCGGCCCCCGCCATAATGTCGATCCGCCCCGCCGCCCGGGCAGTCAGCTCCCGCAGCAGCTCCTTTCCCTCCGGGGCGCTCCGGGCCTGACCGGAGGTGAGAATAGTCGTCACTCCCAGCCGGACGGCCTCCTCCAGGGCGGCGAAGGGGTCCCGGGTCATGTCGAAGGCCCGGTGGAGGGTGACCTCCAGCCCTCCGGCCCGCTCCATCAGCCGGGCCATGGCGGAGCGGTCCAGCTCCCCTTCCGGGGTGAGAACGCCGGTCACCACGCCGTCAGCCCCCAGCTCACGGAAGGCGGTAATCTCCTCCTCCATCTCCTCCAGCTCCTGCCGGGTATAGAGGAAATCGCCGAACCTGGGGCGGATCAGCACGTTGATCCTCACCGGGCAGTCCCGCCGGACCTGACGGAACAGGGCGTGGGAGGGGGTCGTTCCCCCGATGGACAGGTTGGCGCACAGCTCCAGCCGGTCCGCCCCGCCCCGCACGGCGGCCACGGCGGAGGCCCAGGAGTCCACGCACCCCTCGATCAGCGGTCGATTCATGTCCGGCGCCTCCTTTACTCCTGCTCCTGTTTGATGGCATTGATGAGCCGGGGAATCATCTGCTTCTTCCGGCTGACCACCCCGGGCAGGACGGCCATGCCGTCCTTCACCTCGACGCCGAAGGTCTTTTCCACCAGCTCCTCCGCTCCGGCTCCCGCCATCAGCAGCTCGGTGCCGGAGTTGCGCACGTCGGTGAACATATAGAAGATATAGTCCAGTCTCTGCTTGGTCCGGGCCTCGGGGAGATAGGGCCCCACCAGAGCCTGGGCGGCTCTGCGGTTCTTCTCTGTCATGTAGCTGCCCTGTCCCACGCCGAAGCGCACCTCGCCGCTGGTAAAAATCTTGTAGTCCCCGCTGAAGACCTCCGCGGCCGTCTTGCCCGACACGTCGCCGCCGTGCTCGAACATGGCGTCGGCATACTTCTCCAGCTCCACGCCGGCCAGCTCGGCCAGCTCCCGGGCGGCCCGCTCGTCCGTGGGGGTGCAGGTGGGGCTGCGGAACATGAGGGTATCCGACAGGATGGCGGACAGCATCAGCCCGGCCATGGTGGGGCTGATCTCCACATCGTTCTCCCGGTACATCTGGTAGACAATGGTGCAGGTGCAGCCCACGGGCACATTGCGGAAATACACCGGGCCGTCGGTCTCCACCGCGCCGATGCGGTGGTGGTCGATGATCTCCAGCACCTCGGCCTCTTCGATCCCCTCGGCGGCCTGGCTCTTCTCGTTGTGGTCCACCAGGATCAGCTGCTTCTTGTGCAGGTTGAGCAGGTTCCGGCGGGAGACCACGCCGATATACTTCCCGTCGTCGTCCAGCACGGGGAAGTACCGGAAGCGGACGGTGGCCATCACCCGGGTGGCCTCCTCCACAGGGGTGTGGAGGGTGAAGGTGAGCAGCTTGCTGGTGGTCATATAGTGGCGGATGGGGGCCGCCTGGCTGATGATCTGCCCGGCGGCGTAGGTGCCGATGCTGGTGGTAATGACCGTACAGCCCTTCTCTTCGGCCAGCATACAGATGGTCCGGGGGATCTTGCCGTCGCTGCACACGATGATGCAGCCGGCGTCCATCTCCAGGGCGGCCAGCTGGCTCTCGCTGCGGTTGCTCACAATGACGATGTCGCCGGGGGAGATGGCCCGCTCCATCTGTTCCACGCTGCCCGCGCCGATGATGACCCGGCCCCCCACCGTCTTGTTGGTGACGTCGCCCACCAGAACAGTGCCCTCCAGAATGTCGATGAGATTCTGGTAACTGGTCCCGGCGATCTCCAGGGTGTGGGGGTCCAGCCCGTCCATGTTGGCGGTGGCCACGTCCTTGACAGTGATGACCCCCAGCAGCTTCTGCTCTCCGTCCACGATACACAGGGTATCCAGCTCCTGGTCCCGCATGGTCATCCAGGCCCGGCGCAGGCTGGTCTCTCCGTCCACCCCCCTGGCGGGGCGGATATCCACATCCCGGATATGGGGGCTGACGTCGGTATAGAGCTGGGGCACAGGGACCTTGAAGTAGTCCAGCACAAACTCCGTCTCCCGGTTGATCAGGCCGGCCCGGCAGGGCTTGCAGGGATGCTCCGGGTCCAGGATATTCTTCAGATTGCTGTAGGCGATGGCGGAACAGATGGAGTCGGTATCCGGATTCCGGTGCCCGATCACCTTGATCGCACGCAGGGGCATGGTCTGACTGCTCATAACATTCCTCTTTTCTCCCGTTGGCGCGGGCGGGGCGGTATTTTTATTATCATACCACGCCTGACGTCCCCGCGCAAGAATATTCCATATTTCGTTTCTATAAAGCGGCGTCTGACCGGGCTTTCAGGATATTCCGGGGCTAAAAACTCCGGCGGAAGATCTTTAAATCCTCCGCCGGAGCTCTTTTTCCGTTTACGGCAAAAGCCTGCTTTCCGCCGTCCGCCCGCTTAATCCCGCAACCGGAACCGGGACACCAGCTCCCGAAGCATGGCGGCCTGACCGGACAGCTCCTCGCTGGCGGCGGCGCTCTCCTCCGCCGTAGCCACATTCGTCTGGACAACGACGGAAATCTGCTCGATGCCGTGGGTAATCTCCGCCGCGTTGACATCCTGCTGCTTGGTGTAGTCCGCGATGTCGTCGATGAGCTTACTCATCTCATCGGCCCGGCTCACCACTTTCAGCATGGAATCCGCCGTATCCTGCGCGGCGCGCACTCCCTCCTCCATGGACTCTACCGTCTGGTTCAGCAAAACCGTGGTCTCCTGGGCCGCCGCGGAGGACTTGCCGGCCAGAGCGCGGACCTCGTCGGCCACCACCGCGAAGCCCTTTCCGGCCGCTCCCGCCCTGGCGGCCTCCACGGCCGCGTTCAGGGCCAGAATATTGGTCTGGAAAGCGATGTCCTCGATGGTCTTGACGATTTTGTGTATCTCAGAGGATTTGTCGCTGATCTGACGAATCACCACCGTCATGTTCTGCATCTTGTCGTTGCTGGAGAGCAGTCCGCCCTTGACCTCCTGAGAGATGTGCCTGGCCTCCTGAGCGCCCTGGGCAACCTTATGGACACTCTCCGACACGGAGCTGATGTGGTCCGCCAGCGTCTCCACCTCGGCCGCCTGCTCTGTGGAGCCCTGGGACAGGGTCGTCGCGCCGTTGGCGACCTGCTCCGCGCCGGCCGCCACATCTCTGGAGGCCATGCTCAGCTGTCCCATCGTGCCGTTCAGGGAATGAGAAATTTCATCCAGGGCGGTTTTGATCTTTTCAAACTCCCCTGTATACTGGTTTTTCAGGGTAAAGGCCAGGTTGCCGGCCGCGATCTCCCGCAGCTTTTCCGATATCTCCTGAATGTAGTCCACATAGTCCCGAAGCCGGATTGTAACCTGATTGAAGTCATGGGCCAGCACACCCAGCTCATCCTTGGACTGGTAGTGGATCTCCTGGTCCAGCTCTCCTTCGGCGATCCGTGTCGCCGCCAGGCTAAGCTCCTTGACCGGGCGGCCAATGACCCGGCGGACCTGTATTACCACCAGAAGGATCAGCACCAGCACGGCCAGCACCGCCACCAGCAGCATATTGATGGTAAGCTGGTGGAGCTCCTGCAGGACCTCGCCCCGGGACACGTAGGCCACCGCCGTCCAGTCGCTGCCGGGAACATCTTCCACCTGGATATATGTATCGCCGTAAATGGACAGGCCCGTCTTTCCTGCCCGGATCTGTTCGCTGGCGTAGGCGTACATGCCCTCGGTCATTTCACCCAGCCGCTGCCCGGTGACAGTCTGGTCCTGATGTCCAATGATCGTATCGGTTCTTGTATCCACCAGGAAAATCCCGCCGGTGTCCTCAATCCTGACCGAGCTGACGATTTTGGAAATGGAATCCAGATACACGTCCGCCGCGGCAACGCCCCGCACCGCGCCGCTCCGGCTCTTCAGCACGCCGGAGGCGCCCACCACATAGGACTGGCTGTCCTCGTCAAAATACACGTCGCCCAGAATGAAGGCCTCCGACTTCAGGCCGTCCTGATACCAGCTCTTGGCGGTGGAATCGAAGTCCGGGCCCGGCACAAAGGAGGCATGATACAGCGAGCCGTCCGTCAGGGCTACATACAGCCCGGCGGGGTAGGCGTCATTCTGGTCTACCGTATGCCGGATGTAGTCCATCATCTGGGGCACGTCCATATCCTCATACTGGATTGTGTCCCGCTGGGTCTCCAGCATGGTCAGCGTGCTGTTCATCCAGGCCCTGGTCTCCTGGAGCGTCCGGTCAGTGGTGGTCTGCAGCAGGTTTTCGCTCTTGTCCAGCAGCGCATGGGACATCTGGAAGTAAACGACAGCAAACAGAATGGCCACCGCAATTACGACGCTGGCAACAATGGCCGACACCAGCTTCCCCGTAATGCCCCAGCCCCGCCGGACCTTTTCGGGCCGCGCGGACGCCTCTTTGTTTCGTTTCATACTCTTAATTCCTCCCACAAAATATTTCTTCATCCAGTCATCTTCCTGCCAGATCCTGTAAATCATGGAAAATGTATACAACACGACTTTTATTATACTCTTCTAGGGCCCAAATAACAAGTTCTTTATCTATTCTTTTACGAAATAAATATCCCCCGGCATAGCCGGGGGTCTTCCTGCAAAAAAGCTGCCGCGAACAACATAGTGTCCGCGGCGACGTGTCTATGCCGAACACTTTAGATGCCCGGTATCGCAGGGCGCAACATCTGTCTCAGCCGTGCCCGCCCTCCGGATGATCGTCTGCAGAGGTAATGAAAGCGAGGTGTTCAGCGGTGCTGGATCGGGTCGTAATTTTATTCTCTTGAACCGTCAGGCAGCCGGAACTCAACGATGAAGCCAGAATGGCCAAAAGTTGCGTCGTACGGGGTCTTTCTGACAGAGTCCTGCGGGCCAGCCGCTCCAATAAGGGCCGGTTTTCCCGCCAGATGATATCGCTTACGGTTCGGATATTTCGTTCCACCGCTTTCCAGTTTGTATGGTATTGCTTTGCTACCTCCGGGTATAACCACTTTGTGACCAGAAGCAGACGGTCAGGTTGTTCTGCGCATAGGGAAACTGCGTAAGCAGTGTGGAAAAAGCCGGTGTAATTTGCGGTCACACCGAGTTGATACAACAAATCATAAATTTCGGTATACATCATGTTCCTCCATATGGATGTTCACAAGTGACTTTCGTTCAACAAGTCTCTGGCATTTATATTTAAGCCAATACTTACTTTTTCCACGGTATCCAATGTTGCAGATTGTACTCCGCGCTCCATCTTCCCCCAATACTCACTGCTTATGTCACATTTTGCCGCTGCTTCCTCCTGGGTCAGGCCTTGGCGCATCCTATAATATTTCAAGTTCATCCCGAATACTATCCTCAGCACCGTCCTCCCCTCCGACGTATTTATCGTACAGTTTTTTCCTGGCTTCGAACAGGAACGATGATCCTGTTTCTTCCTGTTATTTCCAATTTTTTCGCCTTTTTTTGACTTTTTTTGCTGTGATCAGATAAACTGCTGTCTGTGTATAGGATCGCCTGCCTCCAGAAAGCTGCCGCGGTGCATCAAAAAAGCTCCAATGCTTAGCATTGGAGCGTGCAGTCTTAAAAGCTATGGTAGGGCAGTGCCTCGTTTCAGAATAGAAATTCTGTCACGCGGCACTTCCGCTATCCAAAATATTTCTCAAATTATTGGCCTACTTTATAAAAGGTTTGAGATCTGGTATCCCGCCCCTTTGAGTTTTCAGCGAAAATAGTGACCTCTATTTTATAAGGGATTGCGCGTTCGCTGTTGCAGCAAATACTGTTTGAGTAATGATAAGAATTATTTTGGCTCATATCGGTGTCATTTTCCAGCTTAGTTTCATCTTTTACAAGCTCCCAATCATAATCAACCATTTTATAAACATAGATGCTTTCACAGCCAAGTTTATCTGCTTTTCCCGCAGCTGTTACTGAGAAAAAAACAGCGAAATACCCAGATTGTGGATCAACTTGCATCATATAAGCAGCGATTTGGTCACTTGCTCTCGACTCAACCGCACTCACTGGAACGCATAAGGTCATTATAAAAATAACGGATAGGACAAGTGAAAGGGCTCTTTTTGTTTTCATATCATAATCACTCCTCATTTATCATATGTTAGTTCTATTACTTTTTTAAGATTGGAGGTCGCTCCATTTGTTGTTATATAGTACTCAAATGAATCAATATACCATGTAACAGTATTATTTCCATTATTTTCTAAATAATAGTGTTCAATGCCATTATACACTTTTGTTTCTACAAGAGCGTCAATCTTTTCATGTAAGTGGGCAGTTTGGCGTTCATTTTTTTGAACAACAAATATGTAATAATCGCTCTCTCGTTGATACACGATAGAAAATTCCAATATACCGTTATTGGGATAGTAATTCAATGCCGGCTTTTCTGCCACATATCCCTCTGGAAATTTGGGAACAATCAATTCAGCGCCAAGCTCCTCCATGATGTCCTGGAGCTCCACAAACTCTTCCGGTATCTGTTCAGGGGCGGAATGCGTCTCCGACGGCATATAGAATCCAAACTGTTCCGCGGTCCATCTGGCCAGCATTTGAAAAATGCTGTAATGGCCGAACACCGGGGCACAGGTCAGGGCGACCAGCAGACAAAGACATGCGGCCACCAGTAAGCACCTGCGGAATATTTTAGCTTTTTTATGCTTTGGGGCCCGTTTTGCCGTTTTGGGTTCAACCACTTTTTCTTTGGGCCCTTCGTCGGAGCGGTCAATGGAATTTGCTTCCTCTGCGATGTAGAAGGATTTAAGTTCCTCCCACGCCTTCGCGGTATCCAGAGGCTGATAATCCGGCTGAGCCTGCTCTTTTTTGTGCATCACCTCCACAATTGCCATAATATAATCAACATCAGGAGAACTGCCGTCCGATGCAAGGAAATCCTGCTGGAGCAGCGCCTCCAATTCTGGAACACTCAGATTTTCCAGATCGTAAGGCAGATGTTTGTCATCTTTGCCTGTCATACATTAAGCCTCCTTCAATAATATAATGTACATTCGGCGTCAAAAGTTTACACAACTCAAAAAAAATTATTCGTTCAGCTTTTCCCGAACCTTCTGTTTGACTCTATGGATTCGAACTCCCAACGCCGATTTTGTGAGGCCCGTCTCTTTGCATAATTCCCGATATGTATATCCCACAACATAAAGTTTGTACAACAAATCAAAATCTTCTTTGGAAATAAGACCCTCCAGATCCAATTTCAAGTTGATATCTGCCTCGTCGGGCTGGATATAGAACTGTTCGTACCGAAGCAGCAGCTCTGTCCATCTGTTTTCTTCCTTCAGCAGCTCCCATACCTTGTACTGAAGGGCTTTGTACAGCCATCCCACCGGCTTTTCGCTGGACAGAACGTCCTTCCTGCGTTTCCAGGCCAGAGCAAACAGCTCCTGTACCGCATCTTCCGCTCTGCTGAAAACATGCGTACTGTCGCTTTTTGCCTTCAGATATGAGATTGCACACCGGACCAGTTTTTCATACTCTTCCTCATAAATTTTTTGGATAATCTCTCCCGCTTCCTGATCTGTACCTGTCCAAATTCCCATTCCTTCCTGCCACCTTTTTCTTCAGAGTGTACCCAATTATTATCCCGGCGGAGTGTGTCCGCTAATAAGTAGGATTCCTTTCAAAATTTCTATAGCCAGCTTCCTTTGGGTTTCGTCCATAGGTTCGAAAAGTGAGAGAATATCATTCGACTCCTCCTGCGGCATGACACCCATCAACAAATAATCTGTACTGGTTTCAAGCGCACGACTAATGCGGATAATACTGTCAAAGCCGGGGCCTTTTTCTCCCCGTTCTATACAGGTAAGGAACGACTGGGATAAACCCGAACGATCTGCCAGCTCCTCCTGTGTCAAGCCCAGGTCCTTGCGCTTTTTGTAGATGCGTCTCCCTATCTGTGCCGCCAGAGGATTATTCCTTTTAGGCATTATATCACCGCCATTACCCTTTTTGGTGATATTTTACCAATTTGGCAGAATAGTTGAACAGCCTTTAGATATTTATACGCCTAAAATATCTTTTTGGAAATATTTTGAGAAAATTTTGTCGAAATTGGGCCTGCACAGTGTCCGGGCAAATGCGAAAAGCGGTTTAAGCGCAGGCAGCAATATGCAAAATAAAATCTGCCGAAACGGAAGTTTTCAGCAGATCATCCCAATCAGATATGGGTCAGCGGCATTACATACTTTAAGATCAGAAGCTAATGGGTCTACCTCAAGACGCCACAGGCATTTGAGGATAACTATAAGTCTGTTTTATCGAAAAGTGGTGCCTAAATAGCCGCTTTTCATAAAAATATTAATTTTGCGTTTTGAGTGTTTTGGAAAAACTGTCCCAATATAAAAAGCGGAAAGTCCCGTATTGCTCGGCCTTCCAGATATAATGAGCCCCGCTTTTCGATAAAATCGTTCGAAAAGCGGGGCTCATTCATATGGCAGCGGGAGAAGGATTCGAACCCTCACAAACAGAGTCAGAGTCTGTCGTGCTACCCTTACACAATCCCGCTATCGGCCCTGCTCTGGCAGGGACGAATGTTATTATAGCAAAAGCTCAGAAATTGTCAAGGGGTATTTTCAACTTTTTTTGGCGGGCCGAAATTACCGCTTTTCCAGTAAAAAACGGAACCTGGTCCGCTGGTCATACCGCTCCCCGGCCCGCAGGATGGCGGAGGGGAAGGCGGGCTGATTGGGGCTGTCAGGGAAGTGCTGGGTCTCCAGGCAGAAGGCGTGCCGGAAGCCGTAGACGGCCCCGCCCTTGCCCCTCCGGCCCTCCTCCACATAGTTGGCGGTGTAGAGCTGGACGCCCGGGCTGGTGGTCTCCACCTCCATGACCACGCCGGTGGTCCGGCTGTAAGCCCTGGCCGCCGGACGCAGAGTGCCGGGCCGGCCGTCCACCACAAAGTTGTGGTCGTAGCCGTGGCCCCAGACCAGCTGCTGGAAGGGCTCGTCAATGCGGGCGCCGATAGGCCCGGAGGTCCGCAGGTCCATAGGGGTGCCCTCCACCGGCTCGACCTGTCCCAGGGGGATACTGGTGTCGTCGGCAGGGGTATAGGCTGAGGCGTAGAGCTTCAGCTCCTGGTCCAGCACCGGTCCGCTCCCCTGCCCCGCCAGGTTGAAATAGCTGTGATTGGTGAGGTTACAGGGGGTGTCCCGGTCGCCGGAGGCCTCATAGCGGATGGACAGGGCCTCTCCCTCCAGGGTGTAGGTCACCTTTGCCTGAACGTGTCCGGGGTAGCCCTCCTCCCCGTCGGGGCTGTCCAGGGTGAGGATGGCCCGGGCAGCGTCCGCCGCCTCCACCGTCCAGACCCGGTGGGACCAGCCCACCGCCCCGCCGTGGAGGTGGTTGGGGCCGTCGTTCCGGGCCAGGACGTACTCCCGGCCGTCGAGGGTGAATTTTCCCCCGGCGATGCGGTTGGCATAGCGGCCCACCACGGCGCCGAAGAAGCCACCCTCAGTCTCATACTGCTCCAGGCTGTCGTAGCCCAGCACCACATCCACCGGCCCGTCCTTCCCGGGGACGACCAGGGTGCGCAAAGCAGCACCGAAGGTAATGATCTTACAGGAGAGCACGCCGTTGTCCAGCGTCAGCTCCCGCACCTCCTCCCCGTTTTTTGTCACGCCGAAGAGCTTTCCAAATACCTCGCTCATGAGATGGCCTCCTTATCAAAATCGTTGGGCTCAGTATAACACATTTCCCGGGAAAAGGCAATTTCCCCCACTGGCAAAAGCTCCCGCCCCAGCGGGGCGGGAGCTCTGATATCTTATTCCTCCTGCATGGCCTTGGCGGCGGCGATGGCCTTCTCCTGGGCGGCAGGGGGACAGTCCTCATAGCGGACAAAGTGGAAGGTGTAGGAACCGCGGGACTGGGTCATGGCCCGCAGGTCGATAGCGTAACTGGTCATCTCGGCCATGGGCACCTCGGCCTCAATCACCTGGTCGCCGTCGCCGGTGGGGTTCATGCCCATGACGCGGCCCCGGCGCTTGTTCAGATCGCCGATGACGTCGCCCATGTAGCTATCGGGCACGGTGACTTTCAACTCGCCCACAGGCTCCAGCAGCACGGGGTTGGCCTCGGGCATGGCGGCCTTGTAGGCCAGCTGGGCGGCGGTCTTGAAGGCGATTTCGGAGGAGTCCACCGGGTGGTAGCTTCCGTCGTACAGCACGGCCTTCAGGTTGACCACGGGGTAGCCGGCCAGGGGGCCGTGGACGCAGGCCTCGCGCAGGCCCTTCTCCACAGCGGGGAAGAAGTTCTTGGGCACGGACCCGCCGAAGACCTCCTCGGCAAAGACCATCTCTTCCTCCTCCAGGTTGGGCTCGAAGCGGATCCACACGTCGCCGAACTGGCCGGAGCCGCCGGTCTGCTTCTTATGCCGCCCCTGCTTCTGGACGGTCTTGCGAATCTTCTCCCGGTAGGGCACCCGGGTCTCGCTGAGCTCGGCCTCCACGTTGAAGCGGCTCTTGAGCTTGGCCACCAGCACGTCCACCTGGATGTCGCCGGAGCCGGTGAGCACCATCTGGTGGGTCTCGCCGTTGTTCACCAGGGTGAAGGAGGGGTCCTCCTCGTTGAGACGGTTCAGGCCCTGGGCCACCTTGTCCTCCTGGCCCCGGGTCTTGGGGGCGATGGCCACCGAGTAGCAGGGCTCGGCGAAGGGGATCTGCTTCAGGGCCACCACCTTGCGGCTGTCGCACAGGGTATCGCCCGTCTTCACCTTGTCCATCTTGCCGATGGCGCCGATGTCGCCGCAGGACAGATCCTTGACCTCCTCGGCCCGCTTGCCCTTCATCACATACAGCCGTCCCAGCTTCTCGGTGGCGCCGGTGCGGGAGTTGACCAGGGTGAGGTCGGAGGTGATGTGGCCCGACATGACCTTGATAAAGGAGTACTTGCCGTACTGGTCGGAGACCGTCTTGAACACGAATGCGGTGGGCACGCCGCCGGGGGAGACCACGAACTCCTCGGTCTCGCCGTCGGACTTGGTGGCCTTGTGGTAGTTGCCCTCCATGGGGGTAGGCAGCAGCTCCACGATGTAGTCCATCAGCATCAGGGAGCCCATGCAGTTCACGGCGGAGCCGCACAGCACGGGGAACAGGCTGAGCTCACGCACGCCCTGGCGCAGGCCCTGAATCATCTCGGCGTAGGTGAAGTCCTCCCCGTCGAAGAACTTGTTCATGAACTCCTCGCTGGTCTCGGCAACGGACTCCTTCAAAGAGTCGTAGAACTCGTCGATGACGCCCGCCTTGCTCTCAGGCAGCTGAATCTCCACCCGCTGGAGTTTCTGCATCTCATAGGCCCGCTTGTTGAGCACGTCGATAATGCCGGTGACCTTCTTGTTGTCGTCCCAGATGGGCACCACCAGGGGAGCGATCTTGTTGCCGTACTTCTCCCGCAGGGCCTCGAAGGTGGCGTTGTAGTCGGAGTTGTCCTCGTCGGTCTTGGAGATATAGATGAACCGGGGCATATTCCGCTCCTCGCAGTACTTCCAGGCCTTCTCCAGGCCCACGGAGATACCGTCCTTGGCGGAGCAGACGATAATGGCGGCGTCGGCGGCCCGGAGGGCCTCCATCACCTCGCCGGAGAAGTCAAAGCCGCCCGGGGTGTCCAGCACGTTGATCTTGCAGCCCTTGAACTCCACGGGGGCCACGGCCAGGGAAATGGAAATCTGGCGCTTGACCTCCTCGGGGTCATAGTCGCACACGGTGTTGCCGTCGGCGGCCCGGCCCATGCGGTCGATGGCCTTGGTCATGTAGAGCAGGCTCTCGGCCAGAGCGGTCTTGCCGCTGCCGCCATGTCCGATGAGGGCCACGTTGCGGATGTTTTGTACAGAATAGCTCATAGTTGGTTCCACTCCTTATCGTTTGGTATCGCCCCGGACAAATTCCCGCCCCCAAATTCCCCCGGATTCCCGCCCTCCGGGCGGGAATCCGATCTTTCATTGGGAGAGACCGGTCATCGGGCGTTACACGCTGTTTGTCATTATACACTAAATTCCCTTCTGTGACAACTGTTTTTTTGAGGGATTTTGGTTGGAATGGAAAAAGGCTCTCCGCACCTTGCGGAGAGCCTTTATATCAATGATCCTGCTGTAAAATTTCCAGGTTGTACCGGACCTCCGCCTCTGGATTGGAGCATCGCTCAGCGGTGATGCCGATGCCCTGTTCCTGGGCCAGGCGCTCAATCTGCTCCAGAACCTCCAGCGGCAGGTCCAAATAGATACTTCCCCGCCGGTCGTCTGTGGACATTACCGCCGTCTCCGGGGGAATCAGCTCCGCCGCCCCCTCGGGCATGCGCTCCAAGGACGTGGTGCCCTCCATCAGGGGCCGATCACCGGGGCCGTTCTCCACAGCGTCGGGCGCAGACTTCTCCATCCCCGCCGTCCCGGCAGAGTTATCCGCGGGCTCTGATGCGGCATAGGCGGAGACCATCGGGACATCCGCCTCCGCGGAGCCCAATGCTATACCGTCCGCCTCCTCGATCAGGGCGTCCCGGTTGAAGCTGCGGACTGCCATATCTATTTTTACTGTCTCGTCCCAATGCCGGGGGCGGGAAGCGCCGTACAGCCCCACCGCCAGCACCAGACAGGCGGCCAGCCCGGCCAAAACCCGGAACTGAGGGCGCTTGAACAGGGGAATAACCTTTGGCTTTTCCTCTGCTCTTATCCGCTCCATCACGCCCTGGGCGAAGCCCTCGGGGGCTTCCACTCCTTCCAGCTCATCGAAAGCCCCTCGGAGCGCGGCCAGCTGCGCTCCAACTGCCCGGCAGTCCGGGCAGACGGCCAGATGGGCCTCCAGATCCCCCTCCTCGGCCTCGGTCAAAGCGCCGTCCAGCCGGGCGGAGAGCATCTCCATATATTTGTCACAGGTCACGGGCGTCACCCCCTCCCTTTTTATCCTTCGATGGTTTAGACGACTCATACCCGAAAAAGTTCCCGTCTTCCAGCAAAATTTTTCTTAAATTCAGCCGGGCCCGGGCGATGCGGGATTTGACCGTCCCCAGGTCGATATCCAGGGCCTCGCCGATCTCCTGGTAGCTCAGCCCGGACAGCTCCCGGAGCACCAGCGCCCGCCGCTGCCAGTCGGGCAGCTTCGCCAGCCCCCGGGCCAGGGCTGCGCCCCGCTCCGACTTCTCCAGCACCAGCTGGGGGTCGCTGTCCCGGTCGGCGGGCTCGGCCCAGCCGGAGGTTTCGTCATCCAGCGAGACCGAAGCCGCCACCCCCTCCCGGCGCTTCTGTTTTCGGATATAATCAATACACAGGTTGGTGGTCAACCGATACACCCAGGTGGAAAAGCTGCTCTCCCCCTGGAAGGAGGCCAAGCCCTGCCACGCCTTGACAAAGGCCTCCTGGGCCAGGTCCGCCGCCTCCTCCCGGTCGTTCACCAGACGGAGAGCCAGGGCGTATACCTTATTCTGATTATCCAGCACCAGCTGCTCAAAGGCCTCCTGATCGCCCCTTTTGGCCCTCTCCACCAACTCCCGGTCGGTCACGGCGGTTCACCTCCTTCGTTCTCCCGTCCCGCCCGCAGGCGGCAAAGGCCCCCTTCGCAAAGGGGGCTGTCAGCCGCAGGCTGACTGAGGGTTTTCCTCGTAAAAACAAACGACGCCTTGGGGAAAACCCTCCGTCATTTGCTTCGCAAATGCCACCTCCCTTTGCGAAGGGAGGCTTTTTCAGCACAAATCCCGTTTAATCCCTTTTGTCACCCGGTACACGTCCTCCAGGGTTGTGATCTTCACGATCTGCTCCTTATAATACCCCGCGTGGGGGATGCCCTTCAAGTACCAGGCGTACTGTTTCCTGGCCTCCAGGCAGGCGATTTTTTCCCCCTTGTTTTTAGCAGCCATCTCGAATTGCCGCACGGCGGTGTCGCACCGCTCCGACAGCGGAGGCAGGTCGGGGATGGGCTCCCCGTTCAAAGCAGCCCTGCACTGGGCAAAAATCCAGGGGTTGCCGAACACCCCCCGGCCAATCATGGCCATGTCCGCCCCGGTATATTTCAGGATGCGGGGGGCATCGGTTCCCTTGAACACATCCCCGTTGGCAATGACGGGAATTTTTACAGCTTTCTTTACTTCCCTGATCCAGTCCCAGTTGGCGGTCCCGGCGTACATC
This sequence comes from uncultured Bacillota bacterium, assembly GCA_947649625.1. GTDB lineage: Bacteria > Bacillota > Clostridia > Oscillospirales > Oscillospiraceae > Lawsonibacter. Next base: position 16,481 of record CANSSJ010000039.1, read on the forward strand.
TGCACCTTGGTCCGGCCGTGGACGGCCACCGCCGCCACCCCGGCCTCCTCCATCGCTTTTGCGAACTCCACGCAGTTGATGGAACCCTTGTCCCAGCCCAGGCGGAACTTTACTGTCACCGGGCACTTTGCCCCTCTTATGACGGCCTCCGCCACCCTGACGGCCAAATCCGGGTTTCGCATCAGCCCGGAGCCGTCCCCGGAGTTGGCCACCTTGGGGACGGGACAGCCCATGTTGATGTCGATGATGTCCGCCCCGGAGACCTCATGGGCGATGGCCGCCCCCTCCTCCATGCAGACGGGGTCGCTGCCGAAGATTTGGGCGGCGGCGGGGGTCTCGTTCTCCCCCATCTGCAAGAGGGGGATGGACTTCCTGTCCTGGTAGCACAGGGCCTTGGCGCTGACCATCTCGGTGCAGGTCAGCCCCGCCCCCTGCTCCCGGCAGATAGTGCGGAAGGCCATGTCCGTCACCCCGGCCATGGGTCCCAGGGCCAGGGGCGTTTCGATTGTGATTCCTCCGATTATCACGTCTATATCCCTCGCATTGTGTAGGGCGCGACGACCTCGGCGCGCCGCTGGATCGCAAACTTTGACGAACGGGGCGCCGGGTCGTCGCCCCCTACATAAGTTTCCTCATTGTATCATGTCCTTTCCATGTTGACAAGGCCGCTTTCACCCGGTAAAATGAAAAAAACCGCAAAAGGAGACAAATCCATGGAACTGAACGCCTTATACGCCGCTTTGATGGGCCTCTCCGCCCACCGTGAGTTGGCAGGAGAGACCGGCAATCCAGAAGTCAAGGTGATGGAGCACACCGAGCGTCTGCTGTTTTTCTTGAAGCACGGGAACGGCGAGCACGCGATGAATTTTTACATCCGTCTGTTCTATGCCCTGCGCCAGGAGGGCTGTGAGGGCCTGGGCGACTGGCTGTGGGACTATTTGCGGTACAACGAGACGCTGTACTCCCGGCTCATCGACCAGGGGAAATCCGACCCCGCCCTGGAAAACGCCGCCCGGCGGGACGTGGACACCCTGGTCCTGCTGGCCGAGACCGACTGCGACCGCTTCATCGACGCCATGAAGCCCCTGCTGGGCAGCGAGTACGCCGCTACCCTGGCCGGGCTGCCCCGGTGGCGGGCGGCCGCCCCCTTCGACTTCGACTCCCTGACCCAATTCTACCGGGACCACGGGGCGGGGCTGTTCGCCAAATACCGGGCCTTCCTGTGGGAGGACGGCAATCTGGTCCCGGTGGCCGACCCGGACTGTCCCCGGCCCGAGGACCTGCTGGGCTATGAGCACCAGCGGGGCAAGGTGGAGCAGAACACCCGGCTGATGCTGGCGGGGCGGCAGGCCAACAACGTCCTCCTCTTTGGCGACGGGGGCACCGGCAAGTCGGCCACGGTGAAGTCCATGCTCTACCTGCCCGGCATGGAGGACCTGCGCCTCATCGAGGTGGAGAAGGAGAACCTCACCGGTATGCCCGAGCTCATCCGCTCCTTGGCCGGCCGGCGGCAGAAGTTCATCCTGTTCATCGACGACCTGGCCTTCGACCAGGATGACAAGACCTACTCCGCCCTGAAGACCATTCTGGAGGGCACCTTGGAGAAGCGGCCCGTCAATGTGTGCATCTGCGCCACCTCCAACCGGCGGCACCTGGTGCGCCAAACCTTCTCCGACCGGGCGGGGGACGAGGTGGACACCTTCGAGACCATCTCCGAGAAGACCGCCCTGGCCGAGCGCTTCGGCCTGCGCATCCCTTATCTGACCATGAACAAGGCGGACTATCTGGCCCTGGTGGACCACCTGGCCGCCCAGGCGGGGGTGGACATCCCCGCCGACCGCCTCCACGCCCAGGCTATGACCTGGGAGATCCGCCACGCGGGGCGGACGCCCAGGGTGGCAAGGCAGTTTGTGGCAAGCCTGAACGTATAAGCCAGCCGGAGAAAAGGAGTGGCCATATGCGCAGCAAAATTTTCACGGCAATATTTCTTGTGGCCAGCGTCCTGGCCCTGTGGGCGGTGGCCGCCTCCAAGCCGCCCGCGCCGCTCTATACCATCGACACCCCCTACGAATATCCTATCGTACCGGGCACGCAGGAGTGGATCGACCTGGGCGATGTAAGGGCCAGAAGAAAGGCGTGTCAGGTCCCGGACGAGATCATACAGAACATGACCACCGACGCGCTGCTTCTGACTGTGCTCGATTACCCGTTTATGTGTGATATATATGCTTACAATACAATGGAGATGGGCTATGAGGCAGTCAAAAAACACTGCAACAGCCTGCGGGCATTTGAACAGCGGCCCGACCATTTGGATGTATTGTCCCGATACTGTGAAGCAGGCGCTCTGCTCTCGGAAGATGAAAAATCATTGGAAGACTATATGGCCGCACAAATATATCATATCTACACCGGGTCCTATCCCGCATTCTCTTGACAACCGTCATTTCCCATGTTAAAATAATACAGACCGCCGGTCTGTATCTGGAAGGAGGGTCCCCCATGGCCCAGAACAAGCACCCCGAACAGACCGTTCAGCGCATCCTGGACACCGCGGCCAAGCTCTTTCTGGAGAAGGGCTACGACAAGACCACCCTCCAGGACATCATCGACGCCACCCACCTGTCCAAGGGGGCCATCTATCACCACTTCGCCTCCAAGGAGGCCATCCTCATCGCCGTGGCGGACCGGATGGGGG
>CANSSJ010000040.1 GCA_947649625.1 uncultured Bacillota bacterium
ATGTGTCTCACTATGGATGCGAACCGTGCGCTCTCCCAGCTGAGCTACAGGCCCAGATGTCCAAACATTTTCCGGACAGCTTCTTAATTATAACAGATTTTTTTCAAATGTAAAGAGTCTTTTATGAATCTCTGAAAACTTTGTTGTAAGGACGCCAAACAGATTGGATTTAAAGAATATGAGTGGAGAGGGCCAGGCAAGCAACTTTATTAGTGAATTTTTTTGGAGCAATATTGAAAAAAGTGTGCTGCTTTTTACGGCACGCTTTTTCTCTTACTCTTTATCCTACTTCGCCGTTTTTCTGCTAAATTTTAATACTTAATTTCGCCATATCACATTCCATACAGGCAATACATAACTCAATTTTGTAATCCCATATTGTCCGTGGGCTTGGCAAACAGCATCCAGACTATGTTATCCGGCAAGAAAACTATTACGTTGGCCACCCCCATAGCATACTGGACAGCTTTCAGGTAACTACGCGATAGTCAAGGGTGTTTTCTCTGGGAGGGCTGAAATATCGGGTCCCGCTGGATGAGATATTTACGCCTGTATGACAAAGACACATCCGCTTGCTGGTCGCAGCAGTATTTCCACCGCCAACCTAGCGGGAGAGCTCATAATCAGTCTCCCCTCTCATCTCCATTCCGACTGTTTGGTGACTCGCTGTTTCAGAAAACGGGAATTGAAATCGCACAGACACATAGAAGCAGTTGGAGTAATGGAATAAGTAATTATTTGACTTGACTCAGATAATGCAGGCCATCTGTCCTTGTTAAGACAGGTGGCCTGCATTTTGAAATTTACCTTTGACAAAGGATCTCTGATGACAAAGTTAAAAAAGTGTGCCGCTTTTACATCATGGTTTTTCTTTGTGCAGCTCTGCCGCCACAGCAGCCCCTATGACAGCCGCGGCAGCTGCCGCAGTCTCCATTACAGCCTCCGCAGGATCTGTGGGACTTCCAAAGGGATCGGACGGCCAGTGCCACCACTCCCGCAAGTGCCAGCAGGACAAGCATTTCTCCAGGTGTCATGTCTCGTCCCTCCTCACTGTGCGGCGGCAGCCACAGAGGTCAGGCGGCGGGACCGCTCCTCCCCCTGATATCCCCTGCGGAACAGCAGGTACAAAACTCCCGCCAGAAGGACCAGGGCCACGACGGTCCCAAGTCCGAACACCGCCTCGCCGGTGACAAGCCCGCCCAGCTGGAACACAATGAGGCTTACCACATAGGCAAAACCGCACATGTATCCAATTGCCGCCGCCGTCCACTTGGCGTTGTTCATCTCCCGCCTGATCGCGCCCATGGCGGCGAAGCAGGGGGCACACAGCAGGTTGAAGATCATGAAGGAGTAGGCGGCCATCGCGCCGAAGTCCGCGCCCACTGCGGCATAAATGCCGCTGGCATCCTCCATCAGATCCGCCTCCCCGGCGTAGTGGTAGGCTACGCCGAAGAAGTTGACCACCTCCTCCTTGGCGATCAGGCCGGTGAAGGTGGCGGTGGCGGCCTTCCAGGCCATATCGCCCACCCAGCCCAGCGGGGCGAAGATGACGGCGACTCCGCCGCCAATGGCGGCCAGCAGGGAGTAATTGTTATCCTCCACGGACTGGAACACCCCGTCCACAACGCCGTAGCCCATGAGGAACCAGAGGACGATGGAGCTCAGGAGGATGATGGTCCCGGCCCGCTTGATGAAGGACCAGCCCCGCTCCCAGGTGGCCCGGAGCACATTCCCCATGGAGGGCGCGTGGTAGGCGGGCAGCTCCATGACAAAGGGGGCGGGCTCCCCGGCAAAGGCCTTGAACTTCTTCAGCATAATGCCGGAGATAATGACCGCAGCAATGCCGATGAAGAAGGCGGAGGCGGCCACCCAGGGGGAATCCCCGAACACCGCTCCGGCGAACAGGCCGATAATGGGCATCTTGGCCCCGCAGGGGATAAAGCCGGTGGTCATGATGGTCATTTTTCGGTCCCGGTCCTGTTCGATGGTCCGGGAGGCCATGATGCCGGGAACACCGCAGCCGGTGGCGACCAGCATGGGGATGAAGCTCTTACCGGAGAGACCGAAGCGGCGGAACAGCCGGTCCATGATGAACGCCACACGGGCCATGTAGCCCACGTCCTCCAGAATAGCCAGCAGGAAGAACAGCACCAGCATCTGGGGCACGAAGCCCAGCACGGCCCCCACGCCGGCCACGATGCCGTTCTGGATCAGTCCATAGAGCCAGCCGCCCTCGGCCACCCCCAGAACGTCCAGGATGGTGTCAAACAGGCCAGGGACCCACTGGCCAAAGAGGACATCATTGGCCCAGTCGGTGCCCATGGTGCCGATGGAGATGGCCCAGCCGCCCATGGCAATGGCATAGATGCAGAACATGACCACGGCGAAGATGGGCAGGGCCAGGATACGGTTGGTAACGATCCGGTCGATCCTGTCAGAGACGGACAGGCTGCCTTTGGCGGCCCGCTTCTTCACCGATTTGGACACCGCGCCGCAGATAAAATCGTACCGGGCGGCGGCAATGGCACTCTCCAGGTCCTCCCCCTCCTCCAACGCCGCCTCGTCCACCTGGAAGGTGGAATAGCCCTTGGGCGCAGGCCCCCGGGCGGCGGAAAGCACTGCTTCCACCAACTCCTCCAATCCCTGGTTTTTCAGGGCGGAGACCTCCACCACCTGACAGCCCAGGTCCTCCCCCAGCTTGACAAGGTCAATGGTGTCGCCGTTTTTCCGCACCAGGTCGATCATATTCACCGCCACCACCACGGGCAGGCCCAGCTCGATCAGTTGTGTGGTGAGGTAGAGGTTCCGCTCGATGTTGGTCCCGTCCACGATGTTGAGAATGGCGTCCGGCTTCTCGTTCACCAGATAGCTCCGAGCCACCACTTCCTCCAGGGTATAGGGGGACAGGGAGTAGATACCGGGCAGGTCCTGAATGACCACGTCTCTGCGGCCTTTTAGCCGGCCCTCCTTCTTCTCCACAGTGACGCCGGGCCAGTTGCCCACATACTGGCTGGAGCCGGTGAGGGCGTTGAACAGGGTGGTTTTGCCGCAGTTGGGGTTGCCTGCCAGGGCAATCTTAATGTTCATTATAATTCTCTCCTCTCGGTTGTTAGATATGGCTAACTTGTAGCCAAAAAAATTTAACTTACCTCGATCATCCCTGCATCGCCCTTGCGGACGGACAGCTCGTAGCCCCGGACATTCAGCTCCATGGGGTCGCCCAAGGGGGCCACCTTGCGGACGAAAATCTCCACGCCTTTGGTGATCCCCATGTCCATGATCCGGCGTTTCACCGGGCCTTCCCCGTGGAGCTTTGCCACAGTGACGGTCTCGCCAACTTTTACATCTTCCAGCGTTTTCACACAAATTCCTCCCTTATATCTGGATACGGTTTGCCATCGTCTTGTCCAGCGCGATGCGGCTGTCCTTCACCTGCACAATCAGGTTTCCGACCATCTCATTGACCACTGTCACATCGCTGTCCACCACAAAGCCCAGCTCTGTCAGGTGCCGGCGCACCTCGCCTCTGCCGGAGATTTTTCGGACCGTGACAGTTTCTCCGGCCTTTGCCATTGTCAGCGGTATCATTTCCTCGCCTCCCTCTACAGTATAGTTAGTGCTTTCTAACCCCAAAATCGGTTTTAGTTTACTACCACTAACTTTCGTTGTCAAGACACTTTGAAGAAAATTTTTCTTTTTAGTTAGATTATACTAACTTTCGCGCAGAGGCTCAATATGAAAGGAGGTTTTTTGTAAATATTCATGAATCCTCCCTAGAGATGACGGATCTGCCTCGCCTAAACAACTTGACATTGCGGTAAAAATATACTATTGTTATTTTAATAAATTGCAGTGCTCTTTTGCTCCCGACATGGAATAGACCGGAAAACGATACAAGTAGGTGAACGACCGAGATGGCAAACTTTGTTATTGGGCTGGAGTGCTTTGCTATCTGTTTAACTTTCGTAGCCCTGATCCTGCTGCTGAACGGAGACGGAGCCCGGGAGCAGAAGTTGCTGATCTTCATTATGTGCGGCTCGCTGGTGCAGAACATAGGCTATCTGCTCGAGTTGACCGCCCCCACGCTGGAGGCTGCCGTGACGGCGGTGACGGTGGAAAATGTGGGCTCGGCATTTGCTCCGCTTTGCTATTGCTGGTTTATCTATATTTACTGCTATGCAACCCCGCCGAAGGTCCTCCTGCGGACCCTGACCGGCATCAGTTTTTTTGTCCTGCCTACGGTGTTTTTTAATTGGAACGGCCTGTTTTACCGGGAGTTTCAATGGCTGACCGCCCCAGATGGCTTCCATTACATCAGTATTACTTACGGCCCGCTGTACGTTGTTTTTATGCTGAGCCGCATTCTGATTCCCTATTTTCTGTGCATGGTCACTCTTGTGCGGGCAATACGCCAGCGCTCAGACCGGGAGATCAACCGACAGTACTGGACCATCTTCTGGATCTCCTCCCTGCCTGTGTTTGTGCTCATCGCTTATGTGTTCAAGTTTACCGCCGTGTTCGACCTTACTCCGGTGACCATGGCGATCGCCATGTCTATGGTGGTGATCGTGGTGTGGAGCCGGCGCAACTACGATTTCCGCCACCTAGCGGCGGAAAAGGTGCTGGAAAGCCTGGGAGACGGGGTGATCGCCCTGGACGATCACGACAGGCTGATCAGCTACAACCGGGCCGCCGCCCACATCTTCACCAGCCTGCCCGCCCACAAGCTGGGGGAAAATATCCGGGTGGTGGAGGACTTCCGGGAAGAGATGCTCAATGAGCACGTTCCCTGGAGCTTCTCCATCAGCGGCCAGCACTACGAATGCCACAGCAAACAGATCACAGATGAAAACGGTAAAAAGCAGGGCTGCGTTATCCTGGTCTTAGATATGACCGACATCAAGGCCTACATCAACGAAATCAAACGGGTACGGCAGCAGGCAGAGAAGGCAAACATTGCCAAGAGCGAATTTCTGGCCAACATGTCCCACGAGATCCGCACCCCCATGAACGCCATCATCGGCCTGAATGACATCATCATGGAGGAGTGCCCGGACCCTCAGGTCTATGCCCACGCCAAAGATGTGCAGTCCGCGGCCAAAAATCTGCTGGCCATCATCAACGACATCCTGGACCTGTCCAAGGTGGAGGCGGGCAAGATGGAGCTGGTGTATACTGACTATCACCTGAAGACCCTGGTGGACGAGGTGGTAGGCATGATGGACATGGCCGCCTCCAAACGCGGGCTGATTATGAAATATGAGTGCGACGAGACGCTTCCCTGCCGCTACAACGGCGACGAAGGGCGCATCAAGCAGATCCTTATCAACATCCTCAACAACGCCATCAAGTTTACCCGGGAGGGCTATGTGCGGGCCTTCGTCAAAGGCTGGCCCGGCAAAACCGCGGATGAGGAGATCCTCTCTTTCCGAATAGAGGACACCGGCTGCGGCATTAAGGAAGAGGACTTGAGCAAAATATTCGAGGATTTCCGTCAGGTGGACTCCAAGCGCAACCGGAGCGTGGAGGGCACCGGTTTGGGGCTGGCCATCGTCAAGCACCTGGTGGAGCTGATGGGGGGCACCATTGACGTGGAGAGCGTCTACGGCGAGGGCACCGCCTTCACCATCACCATACCTCAGAAGATTGTGGACCGGCGCACCATCGCGGAGCTGCCCGAGATGCCTCAGGCGGAACAGGACGCTGTCTCTGCTTTCACCGCCCCCGACGTGAAGGTGCTCATCGTAGATGACAACATGATCAACCGCAAGGTGGCCAGAGGCTTTTTAAAGAACTACGCCTTCGATCTGTCCGAGGCCGAGAGCGGACCGGAGGCCATCGAGCTGGTGCGCAAAAACCGGTATGATATCATCTTCATGGATCATATGATGCCCATGATGGACGGCATTGAAGCGGCGGAGATCATCCGCCGGGACTGCGGCGAAAACGGAACCTCCCCCGCGATCATCGCCCTCACCGCCAACGCCATGGAGGGTATGAGGGAGCGGTTTCTGGACCGGGGCTTTCAGGATTTTATTGCCAAGCCCCTGGACCGGAAGGAGCTGGGCCAGCTGCTGGTACGCTGGGTCCCCGAGGAGCGTCGGCAGGCAAAAGGGGCGGCGGCGGCCGACGGGCCGGCCGCGGACCTGAGCGCCTTCCACATTGAGGGGATCGACATGGAGGCCGCCTCCCGCTACTGTGGCGGTGACGAAGCTGGATTCCTGGAACTTCTGGAACTCTACTGTCAGGACGGACAGCGCAAGGGAGCGCTTTTGCGTGAGCTTGCTGAGTCGGATATCTCCAGCTATTGTGTGGAGGTGCACGGCCTCAAGAGCGCCTCGGCCAACATCGGGGCGCTGGAGGTCTCTGACATGGCCCGTGCCCAGGAGAACGCCGCCGCCCAAGGGGAGAGGGCATTTATCGCTGATCACTTCCCCTCAATGATGGAGGCATACGAGGCGCTCCTGATGAATATTGGACTCTTTCTGGAGGAACACCGGCAAAATGACGCCCAGGAGGAGAAACTTCCCCCCCTGTCCATAACGGAGTTGAAGGAACAAGTGGGGGCGGCCCTGAAGGAATTAGAGGATTTCAGGTCGCAGGAGTGCGCCGGCATGGTAGCGGATATCCTGCGCCACGAGCTGTCCCAGGACACGGCGGACAGTCTCAAAGAGATCCAGGGGCAGCTAAAGCTGTACGAGGATGATAACGCGGAAGAGCTTCTGAATCAGCTATTGAGCAAACTTAAAAAGGAGGAAGGCGTAAATGATAAGACCGGAGAATGAAACCGCTAAAAAGTGTATTTTAGCGGTAGATGACGCGGCAATCATCCTGTTGAGGATCACCGACGCCCTGGAGGAGTATTATGATGTAGTTACGGTAAACTCCGGCGCACGGGCTCTGAGATATCTGGAAAAAAACAAGCCGGACCTGATCCTGCTGGACATCCGCATGATGCCTAAGGACGGCTTTGAGACCCTGCGGGAAATTCGGGATATGGAAGACCGGGCCGATATCCCTGTGATCATGCTCACTGGCATGGAGGACAAGAAGTCCGTCATGGAGGGCATCAAGCTGGGGATTTGCGACTATATCCTGAAGCCCTTTTTCCCTGACGATCTGTTGGAGCGGATCCAGCGGGCGCTGGGGTCCGGCGGACAGAGCGGAATACAGCCGAATCGGGCGGAGGAGTCTTGATTTATGAACACTGCCATGACCAGGGAGGACCTTGAACAAATCCTGGATCAGGCCCTTCAGGACGTAACGGAACAGACCGCCGGTGTGCGCCTGCGTCAGGGTGACCAGCCGCCGGGGGAGGATCTGTGCACGGTCCATATCACCTTTGATAAAGGGTTCAGCACCAGCCTTACCCTCTGCGCCGACAAGAGCCTGCTGGCCCGGATGGCCCGCAACTCCTTTCATGAGGAGGCCGTGACGCCGGAGGATGTGGAGGAGTTCAGCAAGGAGTATCTCAATGTGCTCTGCGGCAAGGTGACGGGGGCAATGTATCGGGCGACTCAGATACCGGCCCATTTCGGACAGCCCACGTTTTACCGTGGGCGCTATGAGCCGGAGGGGCAGGAGATACAGTTTATCCTTACCTATTCCGACGAGCACAGTGAGGGCGCGCAGTTGATCCACCACGTGCCCTGTTCCCAGAGGGACGGGGCCGCTTCGGACGAGGCCTGACAGAAGGAGGCATATCAGATGAGTAAACGAATTATGGTAGTGGACGATTCCCGGCTGGTCAGAGTCCAGTTGGAGGATACGCTGAAAGGGACTGACTATGTGGTCTCGGCATACTGCCGCAGCGGGGAGGACGCCATTGAGCAGTACGCCGCGGTGAAGCCTGATCTGGTAACGATGGATATTATCATGCAGGGCATGGACGGACTGGATGCCGCAGAAGTCATTATAAAAAATCATCCTGACGCAAAGATCGTCATGATTTCATCTCTGGCATATGACGATACGTTTGAACGGGCCAGGACAATCGGGGCCAAGGGGTTTATTGATAAGCCGTTTCATCAGGAGCAGCTTCTGAGGGTGTTTGACGAAGCGCTGTCCTGACTCTGTGGAACAGCCAGACCCGATCCCGGCAAATAAATATCCAGCGCCGGAGGCCAAAAGCCTCCGGCGCTGAAATCATTCCGCGAAGAGAGGGGCGGACCTCATCTGGCATTTTGACCTTTAGCGCTGTTCTTTTTGCCCAGCATCTCGTCAGACATCAGCTCCAATTGCTCCGCCCTGTGGTAGCGATCGGCAAGGGTCCCGCTGGCTGCCGCTCCTTTTTCCCGCCCGCTGAAGCACAGCTTCAGCAGGACCGGCGTCAGCACCGCACAGCCCACCACGGTAATGACGACAGGGGTCATCATAGCCTGACTGAGCACCCCCATAGACAGCCCCCGGTTGGCTACGATCAGGGCCACCTCGCCGCGGCAGGCCATACCGGCCCCCACCTGGAGGCACTCCGCCCTGTCAAAACCGCACAGTCTGGCCCCAAGGCCGCAGCCGATCACTTTGGACAGGATCGCCACAGCCAGGAGCAGCAGGGAGAACGCGACCAGACTTCCATTCAGCCGGGGCAGTTCCACCTTGATGCCGATCCCCGCGAAAAACACCGGCGTCAGCAGCAGGTAGCTCAGAGGTTCAAATTTTGAGCGGATGTAATCGGCCTTGGGAGTGCAGGCCACCACCAGCCCGGCTGCAAAGGCCCCGATAATATCGGCCACGCCGAAAAACTCCTCCGCGCAGTAGGCCAGCAGCAGACAGAGCACAAAGGCGAAAACCGGGTAGCGCCGGAGGTTCTTCTGGTGAGCGCGCGCGATCATCTGACGGAACAGCCAGATGCCTCCACACGCGGCAGCCACAGCAAAAGCAAAAAACAGCGTGATTTTCAGCAGCACCAGCAGAAGGCCGCTTCCGTCTCCCGCCATGCTGGACACCACTGTCAGGGCTACCAGCCCCAATACGTCATCAATGAGGGCGGCGGCCAGGATCGTGCTGCCAACGTGGGTATCCAGGTGCCCCAGTTCTTTGAGCGTTTCTACCGTGATGCTTACCGAAGTGGCGGTAAGTACAGTGCCCAGGAAGACATTCTCCAGCAGCGTATTGTTCGGGAGCCAGCCAATCTTTCCCGCCAGCCAGCCAAAGCCCGCCCCCATCAGCATAGGCACCATCACACCGCACAGTGCCACCAGAAAACCGGCTTTCCCGGCACCCCGCAGTTCCCGTAGATCAGTACCCATTCCGGCGGTGAAAAGAATCACGATCACGCCCAGTTCGCTTAACTGAGAGAGAAACGCAGTCTCCGAAAGTACGTTCAACACCGCAGGTCCCAGGACCAGTCCAGCCAGCAGAGCGCCCACCACCCGGGGCATCTGGAATTTTCCTGTCGCAATCCCCAACAGTTTGGTACTCAGTAAAATCAAAGCCAGATCCAGCAAATAGTGATAAGACACCTGTGGTTCCTCCTAGCATACACGAAATAAACACACGGTTATCATAACGCTTTTCAGCCAATTTACAAGATGAGTTTTATATAAAAACAGGTTCTGGCAACCGTAAAATTTCTCTGTCTTTCCACGGGAGCCGCCGTTTCCCCTGACTCTGTCTGTTATCACCCTGGCCGGCATGACGCTGCTCCAGAACCCGGAGGACACTGTGCTGCTGTCCCAACAGGCGCACACCCTGAACAGCCTGATCAGCCGCTTCCGCATTTGATCGGACAGGCGAGTATCAGTCCTTGCAACTCATGGCCTTCTCTTCCACTCGACATGACATTATCCGCTCCATGCGAACCCGCTCCACATCGTCGAAATATTGAAACAGCTGCTCCAGAAAGAATTTGGAGTAGTGGGACAGGTAGCGGTCCTTCATCCGGATCAGGGACAGCCTCTGGGTCAGGGGCTGTCCTTTGTAATACAGGGGGAAAATATTGACATCAGCCGGGATATCTCTCTGCTGGCTGACCAGACTCATCTGGGAGATAAAACAGGCGGCCAGCCGCTGGAAGCAGACGGTGGTTCCCACCTGGGTATAGGTGCTGGTGATATAGGCCCGTGGGACGATGTTGGCCGCCTCGAAGCACTGATTGATCTGACGCCCCATGCGGTTCTCGAAAATACAGAAGGGCAGTTTGGAGAAATCTTTCACATCCGCGCCCGCAATTGATTTTTCCTTTAATTCCTGAGCGGCGTCGCCGTAGCAGCTTTGAAGAAGGCTCTCCGCCACGCAGAGATAGACCTGATCGTCCATCAGCTGGTGGGTAACCAGCCTGGGGTGCTCCTCCCCGTTGAGGGTGACGGCAAAGTCCAGCGTCCCGTCCAGCACCAGAGGCTCCAGCCGGGCGGTGACCGTGTCGGTAATGTGCAGCTCCACATTGGGGTAGCGGGCCGTAAATTTGGGCAGGATCGCGGGCAGACACATGTTCAGCCGCAGGGCGCTGGCCCCGAACCGGAGGACGCCCCGCTCCTGCCGGGCGATGTCAGACAGGATGTCTTTCAGATTCACCTGCTCCTTATTCACCACGTCGGCAAAGTCCAGCACGAACTCCCCGGCGGTGGTCAGGGATAGGACGGGCTTGCGGTGGAACAGCTTTGTCCCGTAGTAGTCCTCCAGCCGCTGGATGTGGTTGCTCAGGGTCTGCTGGGAGATAAACAGACGGTTGGCCGTGCGGGTCATGTGCAGATCCTTGGCCAGCTCGGAAAAATAGTACAGGCTGGTGAGATCCACAGAACCACCTCCACAAAATTTCTTTGTTGGAAACTTAAATATTCACTGTTTTACTTTTGGCTTGTTTTATATTACTATGAAACCACCAAAAGCACAAGGGCTTTCAAGCAAACCCAACAAATATTTGAGGAGGAGTTCCAGATGTCCGTAGGAAAGAGAATCTATCTGAAGCGCGAGATGCCCGACCCCGAGGTCATGGCCCAGTTCAAGACCATCCCCGCCTCCAACACCGCCGACGTGATGAACCGCAGCTGCGCCATGAACCCCCGCATCCGCCTGGTGAGCAAGCCCAAGGACCAGATGATGGTGGGTCCCGCCTACACCGTCAAGTGTCGTGCCGGCGACAACCTGACCCTCCACGCCGCCCTGAACCTGTGCCAGGAGGGGGACGTGCTGGTGGTCTCCAACGAGGAGGACGACACCCGAGCCCTGATGGGCGAGGTGATGATGGCCTACCTGCGGTATACCAAGAAGATCGCCGGCATCATTCTGGACGGCCCCATCCGCGACATCGACGAGATCGGCCAGTGGGACTTCCCCGTCTACTGCACCGGCACCACCCCCGGCGGCCCCTACAAGGAAGGTCCCGGCGAGATCAACGTGCCCATCTCCTGCGGCGGAATCAGCGTCAACCCCGGCGACATCATCCTGGCCGACCCCGACGGCATCATCGTCATCCCCCGGCTGGACGCCGCCGTCATCCTGGAGGACGCCAAGAAGTTCCAGGCCGCCGACGAGAAGAAGCTGGCCGCCGCCAAGGACGGCACCGCCAACCGGGCCTGGGTGGAGAAGTCTCTGGCCGAGAAAGGCTATGAAATCATCGACGGCGTGTACCCCGGCTGAGCGGAAGGAGAGGGACGCTGATGAAAAAGTACATACTCCGGGTCCTGACCCTGACCATGGTCTGCGCCCTGCTGCTGTCCGGCTGCGCCGGCGGCAAGACCGAGGCCCCCGAGGACTGGGCCACCACCACTGTCTCCGTGGTGGTCCCATACAGCCCCGGCGGCGACACCGATACCTACTGCCGCGCCCTCTTTGACCGGGTAGGTAAGATTCTGGGCATCACCTTCGTCATCACCAACCAGACCGGCGGCTCCGGCATGGTGGCCTCCATGAACGTGATGAGCCAGAAGCCGGACGGCTACACCCTGCTGTTCTGCCACACCGGCGCCGCCCTGGTGCAGGAGGCCACCGGAATGGTGGAGTTCTCCTACACCGACGACTTCACCAACGTGTGTACCGTGGCCATCGACGAGACCTACGCTCTGGTGGCCGTGGACCCCAACGGCCAGTACGGCCAGTACAGCCGGGGCTGGACCGACCTGGAGGGGATGATCGAGGACGCCAAGGCCAACCCGGGGAAAATCCGGTACTCCACCGTCTTCGGCTCCACCACCCAGTACGTGGGCCAGATGCTGGAGCGGGACGCGGGCGTCTCCTTCGACAACCTGGACGTGGGCAGCGACTCCGCCAGCCGCATGACCGCCCTGCTGGGCGGCCAGGTGGACCTGATGGCCGCCAATTTCATGAACGTCCGGGACTACATCGAGAACGGCGACCTGGTCTGCCTGGGCATCATGGCCGCCGAGCGGGTGGAGGGCATCGACTTCCCATCCTTTGTGGAGCAGGGCTGCCCCAACGTGGTCACCGCCAAGAAGTATGAGATCAAGTTCCCCAAGGGGGTAGATCAGCTCATCGTCGATAAGCTGGCCGGCGCCTGCAAGCAGGTCACCGAGGACCAGGAGTTCATCGACCTGCTGGCCACCTACTACGCCCAGCCCCTCTACCGGGACGCCGCCGCCATGAACACCGAGGACCCCGCCGAGGTGGAGATGCTGGAGGCTGGGCTGGCCTTTGACTGAGAAAGAAGGAGGAATTGTTATGAACAGTAAGCAGCTGGATATGCTCTGCTCCGCCATCTTTCTGGTCTTTGGCGGTGTGATGCTCAAATTCTCCCTGTCTATCCGGCACATTATCCCCACCGACGTGGGCTCGGGCTATGTGCCCATCTTCCTCTCCATCTGCATCCTGATTACCGCCGGGGCCAAGCTGGTGCTCACTCTGCTGGACAAGAAGCCGGCCAAGGCGGCCACCAAGAGCGAAAGCGACCTGGTGGGCGGCCTGGGCACCGTGGGTCTGATGCTGCTGTACGTCATCGCCTTTGAGCCTGTGGGCTTCCTGCTGTCCAGCATGGTCTACCTCTTTGCCCAGATCCTGCTGATGAGCAACAGCGAAAACCGCAAGCCTGTCCTCTTCGCCGTTATCAGCGTGGCCCTGCCCCTGGGCATCGCTCTGCTGTTCGCCTACGTTATCAAGATGCCCCTGCCTGTGGGCATTCTGGGCTTCTGAGAGGGGGAAATGATATGGAAATGTTTACAACTGCCATCGGCAACGTCTTTAACCCTATGTGCCTGTTCCTCATCTGGGGCGGAACCATGCTGGGCATCGTCTTCGGCTCCATCCCCGGCCTGTCCGCCACCATGGCGGTAGTCCTGTTCCTGCCCCTCACCTTCGGCATGGAGCCCACCATGGGCCTGGCCCTGCTGGTAGGCCTGTACATGGGCGGCATCTCCGGCGGCCTGATCTCCGCTATCCTGCTGAAGATACCCGGCACGCCCTCCTCCATCTCCACCGTCTTTGACGGCGGGCCTATGGCGGAGCGGGGTGAGGCCGGCCGGGCTTTAGGCGTGGGCTCCATTATCGGTATCGTCGCCCTGATCTTCATCTCCCCCCTGCTGGCCAAGGTCTGTCTGCTCTTCGGCGCCACCGAGTACTTCGCCGTGGCCGTCTTCTCCCTGACCATCATCGCCGCCCTGTCGGGCAAGGACATGCTCAAAGGCCTGCTGGCCGGCCTGTTCGGCCTGGCCCTGTCCATGGTGGGCATGGCCCCGGTGGACGCCATGAGCCGCTTCACCTTCGGCAACTATCAGCTGCTGTCCGGCTTTGACATCACCGTGCTGCTCATCGGCGTGTTCGCCGTCACCGACATTGTCCAGGCGGGCATCGGCCGCAGACACCTGGCTGACGGCTTTGAGAAGAAGACTTACCATCTCAAGGGCTACGGCCTGTCGGTAAAGGAGTTCATCACCCAGATCCCCAACTTCATCATCTCCTCGGTGATCGGCATTGTCATCGGCATCCTGCCCGGCATCGGCGGCTCCACCGGCGGCCTGCTGGCCTACACGGCGGAGAAGAGCCGCTCCAAGTACCCTGAAAAATTCGGCACCGGCATCATTGACGGCGTCATTGCCTCCGAGACGGCCAACAACGCGGTCATCGGCGGCTCCATGGTCCCCCTGCTGTGCATGGGCATCCCGGGCAACACCGTGGCCGCTATCTTCCTGGGCGGCCTGCTGGTCCACGGCATCAGCCCCGGCCCCCTGATCTTCCAGAACTCCGGCGAGTACGTCTACGGCATCTATCTGGCCCTTATCGTGTCCACCATCTTCATGGTCATCTTCGAGCGGCTGGGCCTGCCCATCTTCACCAAGCTGCTGGACATCCCCAAGCATATCCTGCTGCCCATCATCATGGTCATGTGCTGCGTGGGCGCCTTCTCCAGCGACAGCCGGGCCTTCGACGTGATGTGCGTGCTGGCCTTTGCCATGGTGGGCCTGCTGTTCAAGACCTTCAAGCTGCCCAGCACCCCGCTGATCATCGGCTTCATCCTGGGCCCCATGTTCGAGGAGAACCTGCGCCGGGCCCTGATGGCCAGCCACGGCGACTGGACCACATTCGTCACCCACCCCATCTCCTGCGTGTTCCTGGTGGTGGCTGTGGTGTTCTGCACCCTCACCGTCCGCAAGAACCTGAAGGAGAAAAAGGCCGCCGAGGCCAAGGGCGAGGCCTTTGACACCGCCGAGGAGGAGGGCTGAACCCACGTTTTTAGGAGGCTGCACTATGCTTTTATTGAAAAACGGTCATGTGATTGACCCCTGTAACCAGATTGACCAAGTGGCGGACCTGCTGATTCAGGACGGCAAAATTGCCCGGGTGGGTCACGTGGAGGAGCAGGCAGACAACACCATCGACGCCGCGGGCTGCTATGTGACCCCCGGCCTCATCGACCACCACTGCCACCTGTACCCCCTGGCGAAAATCGGCCTGCCGGCGGAGGCGGTGTGCTTCGCCTCGGGCGTCACCACCGCGGTGGACGCGGGGAGCACCGGCTGCGCCACCTATCCGGAGCACCGCCCCTTTATCCAAGGCTCCAAGCTGGGAATCAAGGCCTACCTCAACGTGTGCTCTGCCGGCCTGTCCAGCCTGCCCGTTCTGGAGGATGTGGACCCCGCCCACTGGGACGAGGGGGCCGTCAAGGCCTGTTTTGACCGGTACGGAGATGAGCTGCTGGGCTTGAAGCTGCGCACCAGCGCCCCTATCGTGAAGGAGCTGGGGTATGAGCCTCTCCGGAAAACGGTGGAGTTGGCGGAGCGGCTGGGTGTGTCCGTCATGGTCCACTGCACCAACCCGCCGGGGGAAATGAGCCAGCTGCTGAGCATCCTCCGCCCCGGCGACGTGATGACCCACATGTACATGAACCAGGGCTCCTCTATTGTGGAGAGCAGGGTGGTGAAGGACTGCGTCCTCCGGGCGCGGGAGCGTGGGGTGATCTTCGAGGCCGCCGACGCCCGGGCCCACTTTGGCCTGGACGTGGCCCAGACCGCCATCGGGGCGGGCTTCTGGCCCGATATCCTGGCCAGCGACCTGACCGCACTGAGTATGCACCTGCGGCCCACCGCTTTCAATATGGCCATGCAGCTGTCCAAGTATAAGGCGCTGGGCATTCCCTTCCCCACCCTGATTCAGCTGTGTACCCAGGCCCCAGCAGCCCACATGGGGATGCTGGATACCATCGGTTCCCTGACGGTGGGCCACGCCGCCGACGTGGCGGTGTTCCGTCCCCTGCACCGGGAAAATATTTTCGGCGACCGCCCCTATGGAGACGAAAACCAAAAACATATCATGGGGGAAACGATCTATGAGCCGGTCCTGACCCTGAAGGACGGAGATATGGTCTACCGAAGCGTTACGTTCTGAAAAGGAGTGTATAAAATGAGCTATAAAGTACTGCTGCCCCAGCCCATCCTGCCCGAGGGCTACGCCTATCTCCGGGACCACGGCTACGAGATTGTGGACGGCCGGGGCTTCACCGAGGACGATATCCTGGCCGATATCCCCGACTGCGACGCCATGATCGTCCGCACCGCCAAAATCACCGGCAAGATCCTGGACGCCGCCCCCAAGCTGAAGATCATCGCTCGCCACGGGGCAGGGTACGACGGCGTGGACCTGGAGGGGGCCCGGCGGAACAAGGTGCTGGTCACCACCGCCGGCGGGGCCAATGCCATCTCGGTAGCGGAGCTGGCTGTCTTCTACATGCTCTACTGCTCCCGCCGCTTCAAGGCTGTCATGGCCCACTGCAAAGAGGACTACCGCTACGCCAAGATGGGCATCCAAAAGACCGAGCTGGAGGGCAAGACCTTAGGGCTGATCGGGACCGGCAACATCGGCAAGCTGGTGGCCAAAAAGGCGGCCTATGGCTTCGACATGAAGGTGCTGGCCTACGACCCCTTTGCCAAGGAGGTCCCCGAGTACATCCAGCTGGTGGAGGACCGGGACATCATCTTCAAGGAGAGCGACTACGTCTCCCTCCACGTTCCCGCCACCAAGGAGACCACCCACTCGGTGAGCGACCGGGAGTTTGACATGATGAAGGAGACCGCCTTCCTCATCAACACCGCCCGGGGGGCCATCGTGGATGAGGCCGCCCTGATCCGGGCCCTGGAGGCCAAAAAGATCGCCGGAGCCGGTCTGGACACTGTGGAGCAGGAGCCCTTCGATCTGAACAACCCCCTGCTGAACATGGAGAACGTTCTGGTCGCCCCCCACATTGGCGGCGCGACAAAGGAGGCCTCCACCCGGTCCTCTGTGGCCTGCGCCCAGGCCATCGACGACTATTTCTCCGGCCGCACCCCCAAATTCATCGTCCCCGAGCTGCGGGACCTTATCTGATTTTCCTTGCCCTCGCACCGAATCTTCCACCTGTCCCCTGCCCTTCACAAACCAGGAAACAGTGGAGTTTCATGCCCGCTTCCTGAAAATCTCAATTTGAACCGTAGTTGGTTTCAGGTATCAATTTCAAAGCAATTTTATAAAATAAAGACAAAACCTGTGTGTCACCGCCGTTACACACAGGTTTTATCTGCTTTGTTATGTGCCGCCAAAAAAATGCAGGCCCATATCCGTTGTGCCACAACGGTTTGTTGGATCGACGCTCATCTTCTTTCCGCACAAAAAAGATTTCGATTCCAGTTACGCCGTCTGTTCCGGCAGGGCCTGAAAGATTTCCCGGTTGTGCCGGACCGCCGGGGAATCCGGCTTGCAGGCGGCGGCCAGCTCGTTGAAGGTCTCCGCCCTCTTCCGGTCACCCAGGCAGCTGTAGCAGACGCACAGCTGGATACAGGGGAGGTAGCCGTAGCAGTCCGGGGAGACGAAGCCGCCCCGGCGGTCGTCCCGGACGCAGGTCAGGGCCAGGGCGTACCAGTAGGCGGCCTGCCGGTATTCCTCCCGCCGGAAAAACCAGCGGCCGATGTCGCAGCAGACCTCCGCCCGGGGCCGGTCGTAGGTGAATGTGCGCAGCAGCGCCGCCAGCACCTCCTGGTCGTGGCCCAGCTCCCTATGGCAGTAGGCGCAGTGGCAGCAGGCGTCGATGTTGTTCTCCACCCACCCCCGGCCCTCCTCCAGAAAGTCCTCGAAAACGGCCAGCGCCTCCTCCCAGCGGCGGTGGTAGTAGAGCTCCCGGCCATAGTAGAACTGCTGGCGGGGCTCCAGCACCTTTCCCGCGTCCAGCTGGGCCTGATAGATGCGCAGGTTCCGGTCCGGGTCGGAGGGGCGGGTCTTCCGGTGGGTGACGGCAAAATCCCCGTAAAGCACCTTCCCGACCGGTGTGACCACCTCGTGGACGGCCCCCGTCCAGCGCATCCCTATGTGATTTTTAATAAGCCGCTCCCGGTAGTAGGAGAAGGTCACCCGGCCGCTCTCGTCAAACCCGGTGTGGTAGGGGGCCATGACCACCGAGACGGCGGGGTCCAGGTTCTCCTTCAGGGCCAGAAAGGCCCTCTGGTCCTCCTCCAGAATCACGTCGTCGGCGTCCAGCCACATGCAGTAGTCCATGGACGCATGGGAGAAGGACTCGTTCCGGGCGGCGGCAAAGTCGTCCCGCCAGGGGAAGTCATAGACTTGATCGGTAAAGCGGGCGGCGATCTCCTTTGTCCGGTCGGTGGAGCCGGTGTCCACGATGACAATCTCATCCACCAGCTCCGCCGCGCTGTTCAGACAGCGCTCCAGCACATCCTCCTCGTTTTTTACAATCATGCACAAGCTGACGCTGGCCATATCGCGGCCTCCTTTGATTACATAGATTTGCTGAGGAGCTCCCGCCGGTAAAACCGGCGGGAGCTCCATTCTGTTCGGGAAAAAGGGACTGCGGCGCGCTTAATCGCCCAGCCGGACGACCAGCATGGAAGCGCCCGAGCCGCTGGCCAGCTGGACATTGCCCACGCCGGGGAGACCGCCCACGCCGGGGATG
>CANSSJ010000041.1 GCA_947649625.1 uncultured Bacillota bacterium
CGGTCCAGCTCCTCCATTTTCAGGTTGAGCGCGTCGTTGATGCGCTGGGTCTCCTGAAGGGTGAGCTGCTGGCGGTCCATCAGCTCGTTGACATAGAGCCGGTAGCCGGCGGCGGAGGGCACGCGCCCGGCGGAGGTGTGGGGCTGCTCCAGATAGCCCTGCTCGGTGAGGTCGGCCATCTCGTTGCGGATGGTGGCGGTGGACACGTCCAGCCCGGCCAGCTGGGCCACGGCCTTGGAGCCCACCGGCTCGGCGGTGGCGATGTAGGTCTCCACAATGGCGCGGAGTATGCGCTTTTTCCGGTCCGACAGCGCCACGGCACTCACCGCCTTTCGTTTTCATCGGTTTAGCACTCATATTCCCCGAGTGCTAAAGATAATGTACCACTCCCCCCGGAAATTGTCAATAGGCACTTTATGAATTTATTATAAACAAAATATCCCCGGCCATTCCTTGCAGAATGGCCGGGGCTGTGCTAATTATTCTTTTCCCCTGCTTCCCCTGCAGCAAGATACAGCTCCTCGCATTTTCGTTGGGCGGCGATCAAAATGTCCATCGCTTCCTCACAGGCTCGAAACATAATAAAATACATTTTTTCATAATCTGGCATATTTATCACCTCGCGAATAGTATACATCAACCGACGAAATACTACAACAAAAACTTTGCAAATGTAATATAACGTATTTAAAATTATTACAAGGTGATACAATGGGTGTTGAAAGAAAAGTATATAGTTTACGTCTCAATGAAGAGCTTGCGGAAAAAATCAGGCAATACGGCCAACTGGAAAACCGCAATTTTGCCAACATGGTCGAAACAATCTTATTACAGTATGTCGCCCAGCGCGAAAAAGAAGACTGACCGTCTGTCGAAATGACAGGCGGTCAGCTTTGTTTGGTCAGTCTTCCAATGTGGTTTGCAGGTCAACCAAAAGAATCTCTATTTTCTCACGCAGCTTTGCCGGGTCATCTTCTGCAAGACCTTCTTTTAAATCCCTGATAACCATTCGCAGAAAACCGTTGAATTGCTTGTCAGTCTGGCCCATACAGCTACCTCCTAATTATAGATTATATATTTATTATACCGAAAATTTCAGCTCTTTGCAACTGTTTTTTAAAAACTCAGCACCTGTCCGGTGGACAGGGCATGGCAGCCGGGGCCAAAGCGCTCCCGGAGCAGTCCCAGGGCCACATCCCCGGTGCAGTGGCCGGTGTAGATCTCCTCCACCCCCAGCTCTTTCAGGGCGTCGGCCACCCGGAAGACATACCCCGAATCGCAGTTCATACCGCTCTTGCCCCGGCTGAACATGTGGAATCCGCCCACCACGGCAAAGGCCCTCTTTCCGGGGAACTGCTCCAGCACGCCCCGGACGATATTGACGATCCCCCCGTGGCTGCACGAGTTGAATACAACCAGCCCCTTCTCCCCCTCCAGCACCAGGGACTGCTCGTGGCGGTAGTCGTCGGGGATAAAGTCGTCCTCCCCCCGCTTGAACAGCAGGTCGGCGGCCTGACCGGCAAAGGCGGGGTCCCGGACAGTCCCGGGAACCAGCCAGCCTCCCTCGGTCAGAGGGTACACCCCCTCCACCTCCACAAACCGGTCCCGGGTATTCTCCCAGATATCCCGGCCGATGCCGATGAACCGGTAGGCATCCGGATCTTTAGCAAAGTAGGGCCCCGCCGCCCCGGGGCGGAGGTACACCCCGGCCCGGTCGTTGACCTGGAAAAACCGGCGCAGGCCGTCGGCGTGGTCGTAGTGGCCGTGGGACAGGGCGGCCAGCTCCACCCCGGCCAGGTCCACCCCCAGGGCCTGAGCGTTGTCGGCGAATTTCCCGGAGAACCCGGCGTCCAGCAGCAGCTTCCGCCCCCGGTACTCGATATACAGGGACAGGCCGTGCTCCGGGGTCAGGCCGCAGCCCTCCAGCGCGGTATTTTCCATCAGAACGGTAACTTTCACAGGGAACGCCTCCTTATATCATGCTCTCGTCAGATCCCGGACCCAGCGCCCGGAGCGCAGGCGGCGGATACCCACGAAGAATTTCACGGTCTGTTCCAGAGGGAAGGCCAGATAGACCCAGAACACAGAGGTTTTCAGCGCCAGCCCGCACAGGGCGGCGTAGGGGATGGCCACCCCCCACAGGGGGCCGATGTCGATGAGGGTGGCCGCTTTCACGTCGCCCCCGCCCCGGAGCACGCCGGTGATATTCACACTGTTGAAGTCCTTGACGGGCATGGCCAGGGCCATCAGGGTCATCATCATGGAGGCCACCGAGGCCGCCCCCGGCGACAGCTTGAACAGGGGATACACCCAGGCCGGGGCGGCAAACCGGACAAAGAGCAGCAGCAGGGCCCCCAGGACCGCGCCCCCGGCCACCGCCAGGGTATTCAGCGCCTTGCCCACGTCCAGCACCTTGTCGGGCCGGCCCGCGCCGATCTCCCGCCCGATGATGATGGAGGCGGTGGAGGCCAGCCCGAAGGATACCACCATGGTGATCTTCTCCATGTTGCCGGCGATGGTGTAGGCGGCCAGGATCTCGGTGCTGCCCGCCATATGGCCCATGATGGTGGGGAAGACGGAGGTGCCCAGCCCCCACATGGTCTCGTTGCATACCACCAGTCCGCCGTATTTCAGAAAGCGGCGGGTCATGTCCACCCCGGGCCGGAGCAGCAGATGGAGGTGGACCCGGAAAAACCGGTTTTTCATCATGTGGATCACAACAATGGCAATTTCCAGCAGCCGGGCCGTCAGGGTCGCGATGGCCGCGCCCCGGACTCCCATGGCGGGGGCCCCCAGCTTGCCAAAGATAAACACCCAGTTGAGGAAGGTATTCGCCGCCATGGAGGCCACCAGGATATACAGCCCCAGCTGGGGCCGCTCCATGCTGCGGTAGGCGGCCACATACATCATGGTAAAGGCGTTGCACACATAGGAGAACCCGGCGATGGAGCCGTACTGCGCCGCCAGGGCGATCACCTCCGGCTCGTTGCCGAACAGGCTCAAAAACTCCACGGGGCACACCAGCAGCACCCCGGCGAAGAGGGCGGACACCGCCAGCACCACCCACAGGGCCACCCCCAGCACCCGGTTGATGGACTCCATCTCCTGCCTGCCCCAGTACTGGCTCACCAGCACGGAGGCACCGCTCTGGACACCAAAAATGAACATCTGCAGGGCAAACAGGGGGATGTTGGCCAGGGTCACCGCCGCCATGGGGACCTCCCCCAGCATCCCCACCATAAAGGTGTCCGCCATGCCCAGGGCGCTGGTAATCAGGTTTTGCAGTACGATAGGCAGGGCCAGCAGGACCACCTGCCTGTAAAATCCGGGCTTTTGCCTCATAAACGCGAACATGGGAAATTGCTCCTTCTTCAAGATAGCGTGGTAAAAAGCTGCTCCTTCGCCGCCTTCAGTCCCTCGATCAGCGCGTCCACGTCCTCCCGGACGGTGTCGCAGGAGAAGCTGACCCGCAGCGCCCCATCCAGCGCCGGCTTGGGCAGCTTCAAGGCGGCGAAGACGTGGCTGGGCTTCCCCCTGTGGCAGGCGGAGCCGGAGGAGAGATACACCCCCCGATCGCTGAGGAACCGCACCACCACCTCGCTCTTGTAGCCGGGCAGGGAGACGGGCAGGATGTGGGGCGCGCCCTCCTGGGTCAGGATCTCCGCCTCCGGGACCTTCCGGGCCAGCCGCTCCAGAGCGTAGGACTTCAACTCGGCCATATGGGCGGCGTCCTCCCGGAAGGAAGCGGACCCCAGCCGGGCGGCGGCGGCGAAGGCGGCGATCTGAGAGGTGGCCTCGGTGCCCGAGCGGTAGCCGCCCTCCTGTCCACCGCCCCGAATGAGGGGGGGCAGTTTCAGTCCTCTGCGCACATACAGCGCCCCCACCCCCTTTGGGGCGTGGATCTTGTGCCCGCTCACCGACAGCAGGTCCACCCCCAGCTCTTTTGGGGTAAAGGGCACCTTTAAAAAGCCCTGCACCGCGTCACAGTGGAGCAGGGCGGGACAGCCCGCCTGTTTGATGACCCGGGCGGTCTCCCTCACAGGGAGGATGGTCCCCAGCTCGTTGTTCACCAGCATCATGGACACCAGCGCCGTGTCCGGCCGGAGGGCGGCGGCAGCTTGAGCGGGGTCGATATTCCCCCGCCGGTCGGGCTGAAGATACGTCACCTCATAGCCCTGCCCCTCCAGCGCCTTAATGGGCTCCAGCACGGCGGCGTGCTCGATGGCGGTGGTAATAATGTGCTTTCCCGCCCGCCGGTTGAGCTCCAGCGCCCCATAAATGGCCCAGTTGTCGCTCTCCGAGCCGCAGGAGGTGAAAAAGACCTCCCCGGGCTCACAGCCCAGCGCCCCGGCCAAATCGGCCCGCCAGCCCTTCACCTGTTCCGCCGCCTGTTTCCCCAGGGCGTACTGGGAGGAGGGGTTCCCCCAGCCCGCTGTCATGGCCTCCAGCGCCGCCTGGGCGGCCTCGGGCCGCACCGGCGTGGTGGCGGCGTTGTCCAAGTAGTGGAGCACGGTGCCCACCTCCCAAATTTCCAGTCAGTATCGGCTATTCTATGCTGTTCACCGGCGAAAGTCAATACCCATTTACACTTGTCAAATGGAAGTTTCTTGTATATAATGGAAGCAGAAATTTCAGGACTGACGGAGGTGATCCTTTTGAACCCCGCTTCCAATATCTGCTATATCGTGGGGGCCATGTCCCTCACCCCGGCCCTGCGCCCCTACCCCGTCCTGGGGGACTACGTCATCGCCGCCGACCGGGGGTTCGACTCCCTGATGGCCTACGGCGTTAACCCCGATCTGGCGGTAGGCGACTTCGACTCTCTGGGCCACCGGCCCAGCCACCCCAACGTCATCCAGCTCCCCGCCGAGAAGGACGACACCGACATGGTCTACGCCATCCGCAAGGGGCTGGAGCTGGGCTACCGCCGCTTTGTCCTGCTGGGGGGCGTGGGCGGCCGGCTGGAACACACCCTGGGCAACCTCCAGCTCCTGGACTGGCTGACCCTCCATGGGGCCCAGGGCTTTCTGGCCGGAGAAAAGACCGCCGCCACCTGCATCCGGGACAAAATGGCGGTGACCTTTCCCCCCTCCATGTCGGGCTACCTGTCGGTATTCTGCAACAGCGGCACGGCGGAGGGGGTGGACCTCACCGGTCTGAAATATCCGCTGGAGCGGTACACCCTCACCGGCGACTTTCCTCTGGGGGTGAGCAACCAGTTCCTGGGGCAGGAGGCCTCCGTCCGCGTGGAGCGGGGCAGTCTGATCCTCGTCTGGGAGGACAGGGGAGATTTTTACGCCAGACTGCCCAAGCTGTGGGCCCGTACATAAACGACAGCAGCCGCCTGGAAGCTCCAGGCGGCTGCTGCTATGTTCGCGGATCATGAGCTCTGTCCGTTCTGGAAGAGGAGCTGTCCCGCCTCCTCCGGCCGGCCGTGGGCCCGCAGGGCCTGGGGGGCCGCCCGTTTCAGGCCGTCCAGCAGCTCTCCCGCCGCTCCGGTGTCCCGCACCATCTCCCCGGCGGTTGGCCAGACAATTCCCTGGCTGCCGCCGCGTTCCATGCGGACGTACATCTCGCCGTATATCCGCCGGAGGGCGGCCAGCCGCCGCAGGGCCTTGTCCACCGCGGGCACGGCTCTCAGCGCCTCCTCCCGGGTCTGCACCCGCAGCCGGTCCAGCCCCAGGCCCTCCATGGTGAGGAAAAACCGGGGCGGCGTCTCCTCTCCCTCTGGAGAGATATCCGCCCGGGTCCTGAGCCGGGCCTCTCCGATCTCCGCTCCGCCGGACACTGTCACCCTTCCGCAACCGCCCAGGGGGCAGGTCCCGATCTCAGGGGCCTTTACGATCCTGGCCGTGCCGGTGATCAGAATATCGCCGCACGCCCCCTGGACCCCCGAGCCGATGGCGGCGGCATGGCCGGCGGCATGAGCGGTGATCCTGCCTCCCCGGATCTGAATATCCCCGGCCGGGGCGTCCAGCGCCCCGCCAATCCCCGCGCCGCCGCCGGTCCCGCCGGAGGCGGCCACCGTGCCGCCGGCAATGGTGATAGACCCTATGGCACTGTGCTGTCCGGCCCCGATCCCGGCGGCGGAGACGCCTCCGGCAGCCGTGACAAATCCCCCGAGGATCAGGATGCTGCTGGTCCGGTCCCGGCTCCCGCCGCCGTCCCGGCCGATTCCCGCGCCGCCCGTACCGCCGGTGGCGGTGAGGGCTCCCTCGACGCCCCGTCCGTCCTCTCCCAGGCCGGCCCGGTCCACCCGCAGGCAGGCGCCCTCTCCCAGGGATATTCCGGCGCACCCCGGCCCGCTCTCAAACCGGCTGTCCGTCCCGTCCCGCAGGATCAGCGTCACATCGTTGTCCCGGCCCAGGTCGAAGGCGCTGCCCGCCGCGGCCCGGCAGACCACCCCCTCCAGGGTCAGCGCTATGGGGCCGATCCCGTCGGCCAGAGCGATCCGTCCGCCGAAGGAGAATTCCCCACCCTCCTCGCCGGAGCCGCCGGAAACGGCGGTCACCCGGTTGGACAGGATGCGCAGGGTGCGGGTCTCCTCCTCATAGATCCAGTCCTCTCCCGGCTCGCCGCCGGTGACGGAGAAGGGGTTTTCCTCCAGGGATATTTCCTCAAAAGCTCCTCTTTTTCGGTTCCAGATCAGGTAGGCGTACCGGGTCTGGGGACGGCCGGCCTCATCCCGCCCCTGGAGCACCAGGTCGTGGATGTCGCAGCCGTGGGAGGGGTCCCCCTTTGCCAGCCACAGCCGCACCGGGTCCCCTCGCAGCAGGGCCATTCGGGCCTGTTTGCCGTCCACCGCCGCGGAAGTGATGGAGCTCCACCCCGGGAGCAGTGCGTTCCACACCACGTCAAAGGGGTCCAGTGTCTTTCCGTCGGCACTGCGCACCCCGGCCTGGGCCGCGGCCGCCAGCGAGGCCGTCCCCTCCAGAACCACGGGCGCCGTCAGGACGGGCAGGCCCTCCTCCCCGCGCCCGGGCATGACCGCTGCCCCCTCCGCCAGCCGGAGAAGGCCGGTCTTCCCGGCGTGGAAGGCGCTCACCCGCAGCGGGCCGATCCCGTCCACCGTGAGGACGGTCCCCTCCGCCAGCCGGAGCTCTCCCAGCACCGCCTCACCCGCAGCGAAGAGCCGGACCGCCGGAGCGCTGGCTGTCAGGGAGGCGGCTCTCACGTCCCGGAGGGTCACCGTCCCGGAGCCGGTCACTGTGATCGCGCCGGCCTCCTTCCCCGTCCCCCGGAGGGTCACATCCTCTGTTCCGCCTGCCGTCACCGCCGTTTGGCCGCCATTCTCCCGGAAGGACAGGCTCGACAGGTCCTTTCCTGCCGCCTGGAAGTCCCCGGCCTCCATCACCTGGGCCGAGCTGGGGCTGCTCCCCTCTCCGCCTCCGGCCTGCGCCGCTTCCGGTCCCGCCTGGATGCTCCGCAGTGCGGTCAGCACCTGGGCCATCAGGCCCTGGTCCGTCCCTCCCAGCTCCAGCAGGGGGAGCAGGGCGGAGAGATCGGGCAGAGCGGAGGGCAGGGACTCGGGGGAGAGCAGGCCGTCCAGCAGGGTCTGCATCCCCGTGATGTCGCCGCCGGCAAACCGGGCCTGAAAGTCCGCCAGGCCGGAAAAGCGGCCATTGGTCAGAAGGGTCACCGCCTGATCGGGATCGACGCCGTCCGCCACCTTTTCCAGCAGCAGCTTCAGCCCCTCCAGGGCCTGCTCCGGGCTGATCTCCTTCGGCGGAGTGCCGCCGCCCATGATGACCGCTCCCAGGTAGAGGACAGCCAGCCGGTCCCCGGCCCCCATATCCCCGCCGCTCTCCGGAAAGAGAGACACCCCGGTATCCAGGATCCGCTCCACCTCCTTTTGGAGCCGCTCCAGCTCCGTCTGGAGGGCCTCCCGGTCGGCGTCCCCGCCGGAGGCAGCCTTTTGGGCCAGCTCCCCCAGCCGCTCCAGGCTGTCCCGAAGCTCGTCCAGCGCGCCCTCTCCCCGCTGGAGGGACCGCAGGGCCTCTCTGGCCTGGCGGACTGTCCGGCTGCCGGCACGCGCAAGCTGCTGCAGCGTGTCCGACGCCGCGAGCGTGGTTCTGGTCACGCTTCGGCCCGCGCTGCTGCCCGCCGATTTCTCCCCTTTGGCCGCCGCCTGACTGCGGACGGCCGGGAACCGCCTGTCTGTGCGGATGGTCAGCTCACCCATTTTCAAACCCCCCAGCCATATTTCGGACACTCTGTCCTGTTTATATAGTTATCGGCAGACCGGGTGCAAAAAATAAGGAACCGCCCGGCCCGCGCAAAGCGGGCCGGGCGGAGGGCTCAGTCAGTTCCTGCCGCAGTGGAGGTTGCGCCACTCGCCGGCGGAGACCCCCTCCAGCTTTTTGAACACCCGGGAGAAGTGGGCGGTGTCGGTGTAGCCCACCCGCTCAGCCACCTCGCTGATGCGCAGGGCCGGGTCATCCATCAGCTGTTTGGCCTGCCGGACCCGCACCGCGTTGAGCAGGTCGTAGAAAGACTGATTCAGGTGTTTGTTGAGCAGCTTGGACAGGTGCCACTGGCTGACGTAGCAGTGGTCGGCCACGTCCTGGAGGGAGAGTCGCTGGGCGCAGTGCTCCGCAATGTAGGCCTGGGCCTGCCGGACCAGAAAGCTGTTTGGGTCCTCGCTGTCCGGCTGGGGCTCCGGCTCCGCCTGGGGAGGGAGCCGGTCCAGCACGCCGGTCATGTACGCCAGGGCCTCGTTCAGCTCGTCCATCTTGGAGGGCTTGAGCAAAAACCGGGCTACGCCCAGGCGGATGGCCCGCTGGGCGTATTCAAAATCCCGGTAGCCGGTGAGGACGGCGATCTGCATCCGGGGGAACTCCCCCTTCAGCCCGGCCAGCATGGTCAGCCCGTCCTCCCCCGGCATTTTGATATCGGTAAAGAGGATATCCGGCCGGTGGGTCCGGATGGCCTGGGCGCCGGAGGCGGCGTCCTGGGCCAGAGCCGCCACCTGGCAGTTGTGGGCGGACCAGTCCACCACCTTCTCCAGGCCCTCTGTAATGATGGCCTCGTCGTCGATCAGTACGACCTTGTACATTTGAGTTCACCTCTTCCTCCCTATGATACACAAAGGGCTGGGAAATTGCAACGGAAGAGCGGCGGGCCGGGTCGTCCCGCCCTACAGTGTACAACATATCGTTGTAGCGGGCGACGACCCGGCGCCCCATCTACCCCTTGACAGCCCCCGCCGTCAGCCCCTTGATAATGTGCTTCTGGAGGGCGACGTAGACGAAGAGCACCGGCACCACGATGAGCACCACTGAGGCGGCCATCAGGCCGTAATCCACCCCCGCCTGAGAGCTGATCTCGTTGAGCAGCAGGGTGATGGTCTTCTCCCGAGGGACCCGGAGGAAGAAGTTCTGGGTGAACAGGTCGTTGTAGCTCCACAGGAAGGAGAAGATGGCCACCGTGGCAAAGGAGGACTTGGCCGCCGGCATGATGATGTGGAAATACACCTGGAACACGTTGCAGCCATCCATGTAGGCGCTCTCCTCCAGCTCCATGGGCACCGACTCGATAAAGCCCATGAGCACGATAATGGCGAAGCACAGGTTTCCGGCGATCTGGGGCAGGATGACGGCCAGCAGGCTGAGCCAGCGGTTGCCGCTGCTGGCGATGCCCCAGGCGGCCTCCATGCGGAAGACGGGGATGATGGTGGAGAACACCGGGAACATCATCCCCGCCATGATGAGGCTGTAGCACAGCCCCCGCAGCCTAAAGCGGAAGCGGACCAACCCGTAGGCGGCGAAGCCGGCGATGAGCACCACCGCGATGGTGACGGCGATGGAGACGATCAGGCTGTTGGCGTAGGCGTTGCCGAAGTCAAACCGCTCCATGGCCTTCTCATAGTTACCCATGGTGAAGCCGCTGCCCGGCAGGGGGACGGAGAAGGAATCCTTGCGGATGAGGCCCCGCTCCCGGAAGGAGTTGAGGATGACCCAGACGAAGGGGTACAGGGTGGTCAGGGCCCAGAAGGTGAGGACCGTGTAGGTGCCCGCCTTGGCGGGAGTGATCTTTTTCATGGCGGCCTCCCCTCTCAAATGTCGTCCCGGGGCTTGAAGACCCGGTTGGCGATGTTGGAGAACAACACCCCCAGCACCACGATGAGAATGGCGATGGTGGAGCCGTAGTCCACGTTGCCCCGGTTGAAGGTCTGGTCATACATGTAGGTGCCGGTGAGCCAGCCCTGGTCCTGGGGCATCCCCGCCCCGAACATGACCCAGGGCAGGTCGAAGACCTTCAGCGCCCCGGTGATGGCCAGCACCAGGCAGGTGCACAGCACGTTGCGCAGCAGGGGCAGGGTGACGTACCGCACCCGCTTGAAGCCGGTGCACCCGTCCAGGGCGGCGGCCTCGTAGAGGTCCTGGGAGATGTTGTTCAGCCCTGTCACCAGAATGACGAAGTAGAAGCCCACATACTGCCACATCACCGGGGCGAACATGGTGAACAGGAAGTGGTCCGGGTCCTTCCAGTCGATGTTCTCCGCCGCGATCCCCAGGTTGACCAGCAGCTGGTTGAGCATACCGCCGTTGTAGAGGAAAATCAGGTTGAACATGAGCCCTAAGGCGGTGGCGGAAATGACGATGGGGAAGAAGTACAGGGTGCGGAACAACTGGGCCCCCACCCGGATGGAGTCCACCAGCAGGGCCAGGATGAGGGCGATGCCCACCTGAAAGACCACGGTACACAGGGTGAGCAGCACCGTGTTGCCCAGGGCGGTGCGCAGCTTGGGGTCAGCGAACAGGGTGGCGTAGTTGACGTACCAGGGGTCGTTCAGGCCCTGGGCCGGGGCCCCCAGGCCGTTAATGTGGGAGAAGCTGTTAATGATATTCTGAACAAAGGGGTAGTACAGGAACAGAATCAGGAATACGAACGCCGGAAGCAGAAAGGCGACCAGCGGCGCTTTTTTTCGATACAGCGTGGGGCCCATAGACACTCCCTCCTTTAAAAGGAAGGCCCCGCCCGGCGGGCGGGGCCTTCCCGGTCAGATCAATTCAGCGCGATGGCGGAGGCGACGGCGTCCTCTGCGGACATCTTGCCGGTGACCACGTTCTGCACGTTGGCGAACAGGTCAGCCTTGGCCTCGCCGGTGATGGTGTCCTGCACGGCGCCGATGACGCCGGTAATGTTGGCGTTGGCGTCGGCGGCCGCCTGCTGGAGGGGATTCAGGCCGGAGGGGGAGGCGCCGTTCTTCAGGGCGGTGACCTCGGTGGTGACAAAGGTGCTCATCACGTCGTCAGAGGTCATGTGCTGGACGAACTCCACGGCGGCCTTCTGCTTGGCGGGGTCGTCCCAGGCCTTTTTGGTGATGAAGTAGCCCATGGAGATGCCGCCGATGGCCTCGCTGGCCTTGCGCTGGCCCTTGGCGGGGACGTAGGAGATGGCGTAGTCGCTGAGCTGGTCGCCGAAGTTGTCCACAAAGTAGTTGACCTTCCAGGAGCCGTCGATGAGGAAGGCGGCCTCGCCCACGGCGAAGAGATCGACGGTCTCGGCGTCGGTGGCGGTGAGAGTGTTCACGGGGAAGTAGCCCTTCTCATACAGGTCCTTGATGTCGTTCAGGCCGGCGGCCCACTTCTGGCCCACGGCGTCGTCGGCGGAGGCGGGGATGTCCAGCTGGCCTTCCAGGGTGCCGTTGTTCATCACGCAGAACTCGAACCAGTAGTGGGGGACCTCAAACAGGGAGCAGGCGATGGGGGCGTAGCCCTTGGCCTTGATGGTCTCGCAGTCGGCCAGGAACTGGTCCCAGGTGTAGTCGGGGCCGGGGACGGCCACGCCGCAGTCGGCCAGGACCTTGGTGTTGACGAACATGTTCTCCCAGAAGCCGGAGGAGGGAACGGCGTAGTTCTTGCCGTCCTGGGCCACGGCCAGCATGGAGTCCCGCATGTTATCGGCGTAGTCGGGGTAGGATGCCCGGATGGTGGCGATGTCCACCACTTTGCCCGCGGAGACGAAGGGCTCGGCGTCGGCGTTGGTGAAGAAGAACAGGACGTCGGGCTCGGTGCCGGTCTGGAAGTCGGTGAGCACCTTGGCCTTCCACTCCTCGTTGGAGGTGGCGGAGGCGTCCATGATCTTGTTGCCGGTAGCGGCCTCGTAGGAGGCCACGGCTGCCTCATACTGTTTCCGGTTGCCGTCGTCGCCGCCGTAGGAGGTGACGACGTTCAGCTCCACGCTGGCGGAGGGCTGTCCGCCGGAATTGCTCTTATCGCCGCCGCCGGGAGTTCCGGAGCCGCCGGTCTGGCCGCCCCCTCCTCCGCCGCCGCAGCCGGCCAACAGGCCCATGGTCAGGGCGCCGGCAAGTGCCAATGCAAGAAGTCGATTCTTTTTCATAATAAAACCTCCATATTTTATTGGTGCAGCCGCTTTTTCTTTGTGCAATCTTATCATACACCTTTGGGAGGCAGGAGCAAATAACCAAACTTGCCATTTGTTGTCCGTTGTTGTTTGTTGCAAACAACGGCCGTCATGACCGGACGGCCACCGTGAGCCGGGCGATGACCTGGCTCCCCTCCCCCCGGGTGATGGTCAGTCCGCAGTCCGGGCCGTAGAGGATGCGCAGGCGCTGGTTCACGTTGGCGATGCCGATATTGCCCGAGGGCTCGTTCTGCGTGTCGTACTCCGGGGAGAGGAGGCGGGCGATGTGTTCCTCGTCCCGGGGGGACAGCCCGCCGTTGTTCTCGATCTCCAGAACGAGCCGCTCCCCCTCTCGGAAGCCCCGCAGGCTCACCTGCCCCTGCCCGCTGGGGCCGATGCCGTGCTCCACCGCGTTCTCGATCACCGGCTGGAGGATGAGCCGGGGGACCAGGCAGTCCATCAGCCCGTCCGGCAGGTCCACATCCACCTCCAGACGCTTGCCGTAGCGCTCCTTGACAATATAGAGGTAGGCGTTCACATAGGTCATCTCCTCGGCCAGCCGCACCTGGGGGCTGCCCCTCCGGTCCAGGGCGGCGTCCAGCACGGTGGACAGGGCCTCGATCATCTTGGAGGCCTTCACGTCCCCGCTCATCCTGGCCTGCCAGTTGATGATCTCCAGGGTGTTGTTGAGGAAGTGGGGGTTGATGTGAGCCTGGAGGGCCTTGATCTGGGCGTCCCGCCGGGCCAGCTCCTCCTGATAGAGCCGGTCAAACTGGCGGCGCAGCTGGCCCGACATCTGATTGAAGGAGTCGGTGAGGTACTGAAACTCCAGGCTGCCCGTCCCCCCGTCGATCTGACAGCCCAGCTCCCCCTGACGGATCCGGGCCGCCCCCTCCATCAGCACCTGGATGGGCCGGGAGATCTTCTGGCGGAAGAAGCGGAAGGTGAACCCCAGCAGGAGCAGCAAGGAAAACCCCATGGCGGGCAGCAGCCACCGGTAGCTCTCCGCCCCGGTGAGCAGGGCGGCGTAGTCCACCGCGGCCCCTCCCCGCAGGACATAGTCCCGGTCCTGAATGGTGTGCTCCAGGGTCCGGCCCCCCGGCTGGGGCGGCCCGTCCCCCTTCAGGGTGAGGACCACCTCCGGCCCCAGCGACACCGACACCGCCGAGGCCCAGGGCAGCAGGGCCAGGTCTCCGAAAAAGTAGTCCGGGTCCAGGGCCAGGGCCAGCACCCCGATGGGCCGGTAGGAGGCGTCCATCAGGTTGCGCACCAGATAGACCCTCCCCTCCCGCTGGCAGAAGCCCACATTGGTGTCCAGCCCCGCCGCCAGCTCCCGAACGGGCTCCGCGTCCAGCCGCCACAGCTCCCTGGCCTGGTTGTGGAGCAGGCCGGAGCTGCCGTTGACCACCGTGATGGTCCTGTTTTCCGGGTCTCCGGCGAAGCAGAACACCCCGTAGAAAAACCGGCTGTCCGACTGGTACAGGCGGCTGAACAGGGCGGAGAACCTCCGATACAGCATGGCGTAGCTCTCATCCTGCCGGTACTGGTTCCAGCCCTCCCGGAACTCCGGGTCGTAGGAGGGCAGGCGTGAGGCCTCCACCGCGCTGTTCACCCGGTCGGCCCCCAGCTGGAGGTTGAGCTGAAACTGCTGCCGCATGGCCTGTTCCCTCTGCCGCCCCGCCCCGGACAGCAGATACCAGCCCACCACCGTGGCGGCGATGACCATGGGCAGCAGCCAGCACAGCAGAATAATCCAGGACATCTGCCGCCGCAGGGAGGGGGTGTTTTTCTTCATGTGGAGCGCCTCCAGACTTCAAAATACCCCGCCGGGAAGGCGGGGCATGGTTTATTCGATGTTCCGGCCCTCCAGGCCCAGGAACCGCTCCATACAGGCCGCGGTCTCCGCCGCCCGCGGCGCGGTGTCCATCTCACAGAACACCCGCAGCAGGGGCTCGGTGCCCGAAAACCGGCTGACCACCCAGCCGCCGCCCTGGAAACACACCTTGCAGCCGTCGGCGTAGCTCACCTTCTCGATCCCCACGCCGAAATCGGGCAGCAGCTTGTCCTCCATCAGAGTCTGATTGATGCGCGCCTTCTCCTCCTGAGAGAAGCGGTAGCCCCGCTCCACCATCTCGAAGGAGCCGCACTGCTCTGTGATCTCCCGGTACAGCTCGGACAGGCTCCGCCCGGTGGTAGCCATCATCTCCACCAGCAGGGCGGCGGCGTAGATGCCGTCCTTGCCCTGGATGTGCCCCCGGACGGTGAGGCCCCCGGAGCTCTCGCCGCCGATGACCGCCCCCGTCTCCAGCATTTTGCCGGATACGTGCTTAAAGCCCACCGGGACCTCGTAACACTTCTCGCCGAACCGCTCCGCGATGGCGTCCAGCAGGTGGGTGGTGGCCAGATTGCGCACCGCCGCCCCGTGCCAGCCCTTATATTTCAGCAGGTAGTAGTACAGCAGCACCAGAATCTTGTTGGGGTGGAGAAACTCCCCCCGGTCGTCAATAATACCCAGCCGGTCCGCGTCCCCATCGGTGGCGATGCCGATGTCACAGCCGTTCTCCAGTACAAAATTCTGCAATCCGATCAGGGTCTTGCTGTTGGGCGCGGGGAGCCGGCCCCCAAAGAGGGCGTCCCGCCGCTCGTGAATCACGTCCACGTCGCACCGGGCGGTGATGAGGATGGTCTGGAGAGCGGTCTTGGACACCCCGAACATGGGGTCCAGCACCACCTTCAGCCCCCGGGACCGGATGGCGTCCATGTTCACGGACCGGATGATGGAGTCGATATAGGGGTTCATGGGGTCGATGATCTGAATCTGCCCCGTGCGCACCCCCTCCTCATAGGGGACGGTGGGGATCTCCTGCCCCTCCAGGGCGGCGATGTGGGCCTCAATGTCGGCGGTGACCAGCTCGTCCGCGTCCCGCCCCCCCTTGACAAACACCTTCACCCCGTTGTACAGGGCGGGGTTGTGGCTGGCGGTGACCGCCATGCCGTAGGCCAGCTCGTAGTACTTCACGGCGAACATGATGAGGGGCGTGGGGGCCTCCCGCTCCACCACCATACAGGGCACCCCCGCCCCGGCCATCACCCCGGCGGCCCAGTGGGCGGCCTCCTGGGAGAGGAACCGCCGGTCATAGCCGATGAGGAACCCCCGCTGGGCCGCGCCCTCCTCCTTCATCTTCCTGGCCAGGGCCGCGGTGAGCAGCTGGACGTTGGCCTTGGTAAAGCCGTCCCCAATAATGGCCCGCCAGCCGCCGGTGCCGAATTTGATATCGCTCATAGTACCTCGCTCCTTCCCATGGTGACCGTAATCTCGTTGACGCTCCCCGCCTCCTGAACGGGAACCAGCCTGTCCACAGCCTGCCCGTTGCAGGTAATGGAGGCCACCCCCTTCTCCACGCCCTCCGGATTTTCCACCGTGATGTGATAGACAGCCCCCCGCCAGGCCCGGGTGACCTCAAACCGCTTCCAGTCCGCCGGGACGCAGGGGTCGATGAGCAGCCCGTCGAACTGGGGCCGCACCCCCAGGATATACCGGGTGGCGGCGTAGTAGCTCCAGCCGCCGGAGCCCGTCATAAAGGGGTGCCGGGCCCGGCCGAAGGCGGAGTGGTCGGGGCCCATGACAAACTGGCAGTAGGAGTAGGGCTCGCTCTGCCGCACCTCTATTTTATCATTTTGGGCCGCCGGACACAAGGCCTTATAGAATTTCATGGCCCGGCCTCCCCGGCCCAGCGCCGCCTCGGCGCACCAGGCCCAGGGGTTGGAGTGGGAGAAGATGGAACCGTTTTCCTTGATTCCGGGATAGACCCGGGTAATAAAGCCGATGGCGTCGTCCGGCTTGGTGTAGCAGGGGGCGTTGAGCTTCAAGCCGTATTCGGTGTAGAGATATTCGTCCACCGCGTCCATGGCCCGAACACCCCGCTCCCGGTCCGCCGCACCGGAGAGGACTGCCCAGACGTTGCTCTCCAGGTGAACCCGGCCCTCCGCGTCGGTGTGTGTACCGATCTTCCGCCCGTCGGCGGTGATGCCCCGGAGATACCAGTCTCCGTCCCACAGCTCCCGCTGGCAGGTTTGAATGACGGTCCGGCGCATGGCCTCATAGAAGGAGGCGTCCTCCCCCCGCCCCAGGGCCCGGGCCGCGTCCACAAAGTGTCCCAGGGCCCACACGTGGAGGAAGGACACCATAGCGCTCTCCCCGCCCCCCAGGTTCAGGCAGTCGTTCCAGTCGGCCCGCAGTCCCTTGCAGATACCGTGGCTCCCCACCTGCCGGGCGGAGAAGTCCAAAATGCGTCTCAGGTGCTCATAGACCGTCCCCTCGCCCCCGTCGGCGTAACCCGCGGTCTCGTCAAAGAGGGACAGCTCCCCCGTCTCCCGAACGTACTCCACCACGGCGGCCACCAGCCACAGGGCGTCGTCGGCGCAGGCGTCGTCCAGGCCGTGGACGATGGTGTCTTTGTCCGGGGTGGGGATGACGGTGGGGGACTTGAAGGCGGGCTTCTCGGGCTGGGGCCCGAACCAAGCCGGGTCGAAGAGGTGGAGGCCGTAGCCCGAGGAGGTCAACCCCTGCATGAGCTGCATGATCCGCTTCTTGCAGCCGGCCGGGTTGGAGTGGGGGATGGTCATGGCGTCCTGAGCGGTATCCCGGTAGCCCAGCCCCGTGCGCCCCCCCACCTCGATAAAGGAGGCAAAGCGGGAGAACATCACGTTGACCTCGCTCTGATACAGGTTCCAGGTGTTGAGCATGGTGTCCATGTCCCCGTCCGGGGTGGACACCTGAAGCCGGGACAGCTTCTCTTCCCAGAAGTCCGCCAGATCGGCCAAGGCCCCGTCCACGGCGGCAAAATCGCTGTATTTTGCCCGGACGCGCCGGCCCTCGTCCATACCGCCCTCCCCCAGCATCCAGGTCAGACGGACCTTTTCGCCGGGGGCCAGAGTCAGCCGCTTTTGCAGCACAGCGCAGTGGTTATTCCCCTTCTCGAAGGAGCCCGAGCACGCCCCCCGCTCCACCGCCAGGGGATTGGTCTCCGTGCGGTAGGGGCCGAGAAAGCTGTCCCGGAGGCAGTCGAAGCCGTCTGGGTCGAAAGAGGCCGCCATGAACTGGTGGGCCCCCTCATAGAACAGCTCATAGTCGATGATTCCGTCCTCGTACCGGCTCCCGGCGCAGTAGAGGGACATCTGGAAGTTCTGGTTGTCGATGGGGATCTGGTGGTAGGAGAACTCGGCGTAGGAGTACACGTTCAGCCGCCGCTCCCGTCCGGAGATATTCTCCAGCGCCAGGTCCCACAGCTCCACGTTCTCCCCCCGGGGGATAAACAGGGTCTGGGCGGCGTTCATCTCGTTTCGGGTACATTCATAGACCGAGTAGCTCAGCCCGTGGCGGCAGCGGTAGTCCTCCAGCGCCCCCCCGCAGGGCTGCCAGGACACCGACCAGTACTCCCCTGTGTCGTCGTCCCGGAGGTAGATATAGTGGCCGGGGCGGTCCATGGGGACGCCGTTGGGCCGGAACCGGGTGATCCGGTGGTGCTCCGGGCTTTTGTAAAAGAGGTATCCCCCGGCGGTGTGGTTGACCACGGCGCAGAGGTCCTCTACCCCCAGGTAGTTGGTCCAGGACGCGGGCACATCCACCCGGTCGATGACATACTCTCGTTTCTTCTGGTCAAAATGTCCGTATTTCATGGTGGAAACCCTCCTGTCAATGTTACAATTATATTATACCGCACATCCCTCTCCAGGCTATAGCAGGTAATGTGCTCTTTTGCCGCTGGTTGCCCTTTTCCAGTCCCCAAGCGTTTTAAGCCGGACCGGAAGGCGTAACTTCCGGTCCGGCTATCTTACGATCGATGCAGGAATGACACAGGAAACGGCCATGCCGGACCCTGTTCCCGATAAACTGACGAGCTATTTCATT
>CANSSJ010000042.1 GCA_947649625.1 uncultured Bacillota bacterium
CTTTCCCTGCGGGTCAAGAATGTACTCCTTTTTCTGCTTCGCTCCCCATGCGCCGTCCTGCTGGATGGGGCGCATTGTCAGCATGATATGGGCGTGGGGATTGCCGCCGCCCGTGTCGTGGATGGCAAAGTCGGCGCACATTCCCGCATTGACAAACTGCTCTTTCACATACTCGCGGACAAGAGAAATGCCCTGCTCCCTTGTCAATTCACGGGGCAGGGCAATTTCAATTTCTCTTGCAAGCTGGGCGTTTTTCGCTTTCTCGATTTTCTCCACCGCGTTCCACAAAACCGCCCGGTCAGAAAAGGCGGCGGGGGCGTGGCCGGGGAGTAAAATCTCGGTATGGACAACGCCGCCCTTGTGGGTGTAGTCGTGGGTTTCCCCGTCAAAGTCGTTGGTGAGTTTCTCCCCCGCCCGGTAAGCGGCGGCGGCAACGGCGGACTTGCCCTTGCCGCGGGATATGATTTTGATACTGCAATGGTAGATTGCCACGGGCTGTCCTCCTTTCTGCGGGTCGTTCCCCCGTCCTTTTGTGCCGAGAGGCACAAAACGCCGTCTGCAAGACCGCACATACCACATTCATGTGGTATATAAGTGCGCCCTTGCCGGGGGCAGGGGACGGGGCGCAAGCCCGTTACCCTTGCGCCCCGCCCCCGTTCCGGCTCCCACCTGCGCCGCCCTCCTGTGCTGGATAGGCAGGTTTGGTAGCGGTTGCAACGAAAAACGCTCCTGCCGATTTGGCAGGAGCGTACCATATTGCGATTATTCGCTAAATACAAATTGAAAACCTGTGAGTTTTGTCCGTTTCGATTTTTCATAAAAGAAAAAATCGAATTGTCCATATGTAATGAATGAATATTTGAATACCATTTTTCCATTCACTAATTCCTGAGTTACTCCCTCAGTTTGATAATCGGAGCGGTTCTTTTGCGCCCATTTCCATATCTCATTATAAGTTGAGCGATAAGAGACTGCACCGTCAATAATATCGTCCTTTAACGGAGCAACATCATCTGCGTCAAAGACATTTAATCCTAATCCTGCTTTTAGTGCAGCAGCATTAGAAAAATGATATATCCCAACCGCATATTCTCCCGGCACACCATACTCGACCCGTTGTATTCCCTCCACTCTGAAACATTTGGAAGTATAATATACAACAATTCCTGCGCCGTAGTAGTAAGCTGGACGTTCCTCAAGTTGAAAGAGTGGTGCGCCAATAGTTTTGTCCAGTTCTGATTTCGGCGTAAATTTCTTAATACCTTTCAACATATTCCACATTTGCTTTTCCTCCATCATGGCACAATTGCTTATTTAATCAGCTTCCTCTACTGTGACTTCATTATAGCATACACAAGAGAAGATTTCCACTGGTATTGAGCAATAACGGCTAACAAGGCCGGGGGAAGTGTAGCACTTCCTCCCGGCCCCGCCCCGCAATCCCGTTACCCTTGCGCTGCGCTCCCGTCTGCACTGTCCTCCTGCGCTGTCTGGGTGGCTTTGGCGGCGGGCTGGGTGTTGCCCCTTGCCGCCGTTTCCGCGCCCTGTGTGGGGGCTGTGGCGGCGTTCCGGGCGGTCAATCCGTCCAGAATGCGGCGGCTGTGTTCGGTGGCGATGGTCTGCTCCACAAAGGTCTTGAACTGCTCCTCGGTCAGCGGGATGGTGCCGGGCAGCAGCTTCTCGATAAATCCCATGCGCTTGCAGAGGCGGCTCGTCCTGTCCTTGCGCTCCTGCTCTTTCTGCTCCTGGATAAGCCGCTTTTTCTTGTTTTCAAGCTGCTTGATTTCTTCCTCGATGCTTGCGATTTTCTCAATTTTGGTCTTTGCCATTTGTCAAAATCTCCTTTCATTTTTTCGGTCTGGAATGGATAGGAATGGAAAAGCCGCCACGCTCTTTTTCAGCATGGCGGCTCGGTGGGGGTTCAGATGGCGGCATGGGCGGCTCCGGTTTCCTGCGGCCTGATTTCGTAGGCTGTGCCTTTCAGAATTGCCGCCCGCTGTGCTTCCTCGGCGGCTTTCTTGGCGGCTACCTTTCGGGCATAGCGTACCTTGTCCCGCTCACGCAAAGCCGCCCGCTGTTCCTCCGTCATTTCGTGGCGGCGCTTTTTCCTGCTCTTTCTTACCGGCGTTTCCTCCGGCTGTTCCTCCTGTTCGGGCAGGTCGAATTTGCCGATAAAGTTCAGATAGATTTCAACCTCCTGCTCCCGCACTCCGTTCACTTTGGCAGCCTCATGGACGATTATCTTCTCCACAAATTCATTCAGCAGGGACGCGGAAAACTCGGTAAACTCGGTGTGCCGCTTCACCAGTTCGATAAACTTGTCAGCCCTCACGCTGTCGGTGTTGTAGCGGTCGATTTCGGCCTGTAACCTCTCGATTTCCCCGTCAAGGGTTTTCTGCTCGGTGTCGTAGCCGGTCAGCAGTTCGGAAAAGTGGTTTTCGGGTATCTTCCCCGTGGCGTAGGCTTCATAAAGTTTCTTTATCAAGCCGCTGATTTCCTCCCGCCGCCGCTTGGCCTTTGACAGCTTTTTGCGGCTCTCCTTTACCGCCGCCTCCTGCTGTAACTCCGATTTCTCCCGGACACGCTCGATAAACTCCGCCTCGTTCTCCCGCACATATCCGCTGACCCGCCGTATGGCTTCCAGCACCAGACTTTCCACAACGCTGACGCGGATATAGTGACAGGTGCAGCTTCGGGAATAGTGGCGGTAGCTGGAACAGACATACTCATGGTGGGGCTGGTCGGGCCTGCCGGTGCTGCCCTGCTTGTGGTACATCTTCTGTCCGCAGTCGGCGCAGTACAGAACGCCGGTCAGCGGGTTCGGCTCGCCGCCGATGCGCTCCCGGACACGCTTGGTTTCCCGCAGACGCTGAACGACATTCCATGTTTCCTCGTCAACGATGGCGGGGTGGGTGTCCTTGAAAATCAGCCGGTTTTCCTGCGGGGTGGCCTCCCGCTTCTTGGATTTGTAGCTTTCCGTGGCGGTCTTGTTGAGGACTGTCCAGCCCATATATTCTTCTTTTTTGAGGATTTGGATAAGGGTGGCGGTGGCCCATTTGTAGGGGTCTGCGCCCGATGCGCCCATGCTCACCCGCTCCCCGATGGCCCTCCAATGGGCGGCGGGGGTGAGTATCCGCTCGGCGGTCAATTCCTCCGCAATTCTGGCGATGGGCTTGCCCTCGATAACGCCCTGGAAGATGCGCTTCACAACGGGGGCGGCTTCCTCGTCCAAAATCCACTTCTGGCGGTCGTCCGGGTCGTGCAGATAGCCGTAGGGGAGTGCGCCGGTGACGTGCTTCCCCGCCGCCGTCCTCGCGCCGAAAATCGCCCGTATCTTCCGGCTGGTATCTCTTGCGTGCCACTCCGCAAAGATGTTTCGGAAGGGCATGAAATCGTCCTCGCCCTTGGCGGTGTCGATGCCCTCGGCCACGGCGATCAGCCTGACGCCCCGCTCCCGCAACTGCTCCAGAAACAGCCCCACGCGCAAGTGGTCGCGGCCCAATCTGCTCATGTCTTTAATCAGGATTTGCCCCACATTGCCGCGCTCGATGTCCTCCATAATCTGCAAAAATCCGGGCCTGTCCCAGCGTGTGCCGCTCCACCCGTCATCCGTCCGATGGACAATGTTAGTGAGGCCGTTCCGGGCCGCGTATTCCTCCAGGTACTCCTTTTGATGCTCAATGGACAGGGATTCGTTTTCCCGCCCGTCCTCATGGCTTAATCTCTCGTAAAGGATAGTCAGCTTGTTGTCGTTCATGGTTCCCTCTTTCCGGCTGTCCGGCGCGGCGGTTCTCGGTGTCGTTTTCACTGTTT
Organism: uncultured Bacillota bacterium; assembly: GCA_947649625.1. Lineage (GTDB taxonomy): Bacteria > Bacillota > Clostridia > Oscillospirales > Oscillospiraceae > Lawsonibacter. Next base: position 3,814 of record CANSSJ010000042.1, read on the forward strand.
CACCGCGTCCCTTTCAATCAGGCGTACCAGCTTATCGCTCATGGTTTCCCTGCTCGTCCTGCTGAAATGAACGCTCACCTTGTAGGTCGTGGAGCCAATCCGCTTTGTGATGTGCAGCGGCTTGTCGGTGCGTTCAATCGTCCTGTCTGCTGTTACTGCCGGCATAGGATTAGCCCCCTTTCCATATTCGGTTGTCTGTGATATACTACCGTCAAAATCACCTCGGCGCGTCCTTTCCCGCGCCCCTGTGCCGCCTGCGGCCTGACTGCCTGTTGTTTTCGGGGTGTCCCCGTTCCTTTACGATACACTCCTTTGGGGCTGATAAAGGGGGTTAATTCCTTGTTTACTGGTACGCAATATCTGAGCAGTAAATCTGCTCCCCGGTGTAGTATTTTCCTATCTATACTCTGTGACGCCACGAGGAAGGACCATCCAATTTCCTGGACGGCCCTCCTTGGTTACTGTTTGGTTATGCGTAGAAGTTGACGCTGTTGGGTATTCCGACAAACATATAGCAGTAGGTGATGCCGTCATATTGGGTCACGCCCACGCCGATGCAGTCACATCTCGGGTCGATCATGGTTTCGAAGTGACCGGGAGAGTTGATCCAGTTGTCGACGGCGTGCCGGGCGGCATCAGCTGTGCCGGTGAACACGGTGAGGTTGTCACCGAAGCCGTAGGGATATCCGGCCTCGGCAGCGGCCTGACCCTCCTCCGGGGCGTGGTGCCAGGTGTAGCGCTGGTTGGAGCAGACTTGCGCGGCGTTCATCAGAGCCTCATTGACCGGCAACTCTGACACTCCATTGGCCTTTCTGGTCTGGTTGATGAGGCGGATCATCTCCTGCCGTATCTCCATGTTGTCTGTCAGGCCGGCGCTGTCCCCGCTGGCGGGGACCTCCAGTGGGGCGGAGTCAGCAGAGCTGACCGTGAGTGTCATGCTCCCGCACTCCCCGGTGCTGTTGGAGGCGGTAATCTCCGCAGTTCCCTCCGCCTTGGCGACAGCGACCCAGAAGGTCAGCACCTGCTCCACCGCCACCGTGTCCGGGTCGCTGGAGGTGACGGTGTAGTCCGTACCGCTTGGGCCAATGATGAGGCCACTGCGCTCTCCCACTTCCAGGATGCTACCCTTGTAGCTACTCATCCGGATGGTTGGGGCCCCCGCTGCTGTGGCGGGGATAGCAAGGTTTGTTGCGAGGATTGCTGCCGTCAGTGCCGCAGTGGTGCGCTTTTTGATACTGGTCATTTGCTTTCCTCCTGATTTCTGTATTTTGTAGGGCTTTCGCAAGCAACACGATACCGAAATAGGAGGCGAAAGTCGATAGGGATAAACGGAGAAATACAGAAGTGAAAAGCAAGCGAATTATACAGTGCTTCGTTGTGTTTGTAGGGTGCCTCTTCCGGAGCGTCAATCCTCCTGACCACATAAACAGCCACAGACAGATGTGGAACACGTGGAAACACTGTTTTCAAAGAGTGCCGGAGAGTAAATGAAAAGGAGTAGAAACGGCTATAAACTATCAGAATTTGTCTAAAAAATCTTTACAGACCTCTTTGGAATCTGTTATGCAATATTTGAACAGGGGACCTATCTTTCTGGTATTATCAGAAAAGACCGTCCAGTCTCCTGAACAGTCCTTTCTGGATACTATTTGCTTACGCATAGAAGTTGATGCTGTTGGGTATGCCGACGAACATATAGCAGTATGTGATTCCGTCGTACTGGGTCACGCCTACGCCGATGCAGTCACATCTCGGGTCGATCATGGTTTCGAAGTGACCGGGAGAGTTGATCCAGTTGTCGACGGCGTGCCGGGCGGCATCAGCTGTGCCGGTGAACACGGTGAGGTTGTCACCGAAGCCGTAGGGATATCCGGCCTCGGCAGCGGCCTGACCCTCCTCCGGGGCGTGGTGCCAGGTGTAGCGCTGGTTGGAGCAGACTTGCGCGGCGTTCATCAGAGCCTCATTGACCGGCAACTCTGACACTCCATTGGCCTTTCTGGTCTGGTTGATGAGGCGGATCATCTCCTGCCGAATCTCCATGTTGTCTGTCAGGCCAGTGTTGTCCCCGCTGGCAGGTGCTTCCGGCGCAGCGGGGGCTGCGGAGCCAACCGTCAGTATTACGGTCCCACGTTCTCCGGCACCGTTGGAGGCGGTGATCTCCGCGCTCCCCTCCGCCTTGGCGACAGCCACCCAGAAGGTCAGCACCTGCTCCACCGCCACCGTGTCTGGGTCGCTGGAGGTGACGGTGTAGTCCGTGCCGCTTGGGCCGATGATGAGGCCACTGCGCTCTCCGACTTCCAAGGTACTGCCCTTGTAGCTGCTCACGCGGATGGCCGGGGTCTCCTCTGCCGTGGCGGGGATGGCGAGAGTGGCTACGAGGATGGCTGCTGTTAATGTGGTGGCAATATGCTTTTTTACACTGGTCATATTTTTTCCTCCTAATTTCAGTATTTTGTGGGGTTTTCGCAAGCAACACAATACCGAAATAGGAGACAGAAGTCGATTGGGATAAACGGAGAAATACAGAGGTGAAAAGCAGGCAAATTACACAGCGTCCTTGTGTGATAGGACTTTAAGAAATCTGCTTATCATTGTAGACGGAGGTGCAATTCATCGCTTGATACTTCCTCTGAGTTGACTGCCGGTTTAAGGCAGTCTGATTCAAATTTGACCACTTCCTTGAGCTGGAATAATATTGCTCCTGGTTTAGAACCTCAAGTGCCGCAAGGGTTTCTGACCACATAACCAGCCACAGACAGGCGTGGAACACATGGAGATTCTGTTTTCAAAGAGTGTTGGAAAGCAAATGAAATGGAACAAAAATGGCTATAAACAAGCGGAAAATATGTAAAAAATATTGCTATGGCAGTTGGTAAGGATGAGGTCCCCAGTTCAAATCTGGGTATCAGCTCCAAAATCCCGCTAGAATCGCTTGATTCTGGCGGGATTTTTCTTGTTTCTGCAACTTTTTCGGCTGGTTTATTTTTGCGGTTTTTCGTTGACCCACACCATGACCCACACGCGGAAATGTCCGGAGAGGGACAGAGAGCGCCAGACAGGAAATTCCGTCTTCCTGTCTGGCTTTTTTGCGCCCTCCGCGGTAGGTTTACATGACCTGTGCCATAAAATTTCCCATCGTCTCCGCCGCTCGATTCTGCTGCTGCCTGGTGGCGTGGGTGTAGGTGCGGAGGGTGAAGCCAGCGTCGTAGTGGCCCAGCATACTGCTGACCGTTTTCACATCCACGCCGTTCTGGAGAGCCAGGGTCGCGAAGGTGTGTCTTAGGTCATGGAAGCGGATGTGCTCCAGCCCTGCATCCTTCAGTATTTTCTCGTGGAGCTTTACCACCGAGTCCGGGTGGTACATCTCTCCGGTGATCGGCGAGGGGAACATGTACTGGTTATCTGGGTGCTTGCCGTGCTCCTGGATCAGCAGGTCCACCGCATCCTGCGGGATTGACACCTGCCGCACCGAGGTTTCCGTCTTGGGCCTGGAGAGCATCACCTCTCCGCTGGGATTGCGGACGTATTGCTTGCTGACGGAGACGGTCTTTTGGTCGACATTCAGGTCTGACCAGAGGAGCGCCACCAGTTCACCTTTTCTCAGTCCGCTGACCAGCTCCAGGTAGAACATGGGCAGGACGTCTCTGGAGTTAGCGGCGTCCAGATAGGACTTGAGGTGTTCAGGGAGGAGCGTCTTCATTTCTACCTTCTGTACTTTCGGGGCGATGCAGTCATCGGTTGGGTTGCGTGGGATCAGCCTCTCCTTCACCGCTCTCTCGAATGCACAGTGCAGGGTGAGATGGACGCTACGGACTGTGGTACTGCTCAGACCGGGGTTGCCCTTGCCGCTGTGCTTTTGGACTCTCCCTTTCTCCATCAGGTCTTTATAGAGCTTTTGGAGATCACGGGAGGTCAGCTTCTTGAGTTTGATTTTTCCGATGCGGGGGATGGTGTAGGTTTCAATGATGAGCTGGTAGCGGTCCGCCGTCGCCGGTCTGACGTTGGGCTTGGCATAGAGCTCGTACCAGCTGCGGAGCCAGGTGGCTACTGTGTAGTCCTCGCTGCGGCCCACATCCAGACCAGCGGATTCCTGCTGTGCCTGGGTTAGTTTCTCTTTCGCCTCGGACTGGGTCTTACCGAGGACGTTCTTGATGATTCGCTTGCCGGTCTCGGGATCATAGCCGGCGGTGTAGCGTCCTTCCCAGCGACCGTCCTTGCGCTTGCGGATGTTGCCCTCACCGTTTGCCCGTTTCTTTGCCATCGTTATCCACCTCCATTTCTGATGTCACCGTCATCTTCGTCCATGCACTCAGCCATCAGCCGGACACCCAGACGGAAACCCAAGATAAAATTCTTGGTTGCTGTGATGCTGTCGATTTCATGCTGTGCCTTGACCAGCCTGGTGAGGAGTCCGCGACCAACTTCATCAAGCATCTCCGCAAGTTGGTTTTCGCACTGGGCGGCGATATTTACCGTTTGCTGGAGTCCTGAACCGGGTTGCATTATTTTTTCGCAGGGTGTAAGATTGCCGTAGTAAAAATCTTCGAGGATTTTTCGCATCTGTTCCGCCTCCTTTGCAGTGACACACGATACCACAACCGGGCGGGGATAGCTACTGGATTTGGGAGAGTTATCAAAAATTTAATAGGTCTCTCCTTTGTTTACTGCGTAGCAGATTCTGATAGAGCTACCACATCGTCGGCTGCCAGTTTTGCTTCTGGTCACCGCTAAGCTTCTGCCCCATTGCCAGCTTCTTGATGGTCTCCCGCCGGCGCTGCTTGCTGTCCGTCCATGTGGGAGGTGAAGGCAGAGGGGGAAGGTCCGCGCTGTTTTCCAGCGACCTGCCCAGCCTCACCAGTCCATTCACTGCTTCGCTCATCCAGCCCTCGTTGGGCTCCAGTGTCCTGGGACAGAATCCTGTGGCTTGGCGGTAGATGAACAGCGTCTCCAGATTTTCCTTGAGGAAGGTCTCGTCGTGGAGACTGCTGTCCCGGCACTTGCTACCGTTGGGACAGGTGAAGGTGATGTGCTTTCGGTTGTCTGCCCAGATCACCTGGTATCCTTCGTTCCCCATGAACTCGATGAAGCTCTCCCGGTCATCGACGTACTCCAGCGCTTCATTGATTGTGTGGATCAGATCCAGCTTCCAACTGTCGCCCCGCAGACCAGCTTGATACTCACCGGGCCGCATCTGCTTTTTGCGGGAACGCTTCTGCGGAGGCTCCAACACACTGAGACCGTGGGCGATGCAAATCTCATCGTTGACCTTTCTGTGCTGCTGGAGGTCGTCAGCGTTTTGGTGGAGCTTCCTGCCGTTGACACAGCTGACGCTGTTGACCACCAGGTGGTTGTGCAGATGGTCGGTGTCGATGTGGGTGGCGACCAGCACCTCGAAGTCCGGGAACTGCTTTTGGGCGAACTCCACACCGATGGTGTTGACTTCCTCCGGTGTCAGATTATCGTCTTCGGAGAACGACTGGACAAAATGATAGAACTGTCTGCCGTCTGTTTTCTTGAAGCGCTGCTTGGTGGTGACCATCTCCAGGTACGAGGACTGAGCGACGCAGTTGCTCCCGGTGACCAGCCACCTGTCGCCCAGCATCGTCTTCTTTCTTTGGGTGACGTATTCCATCACGTTGGCCATCGCACTGGCGGTCTGCGTTTTGTTTTTCACTGCGGTGAAGGTTGCCATCATTTTACCTCCCGGCTGATGTGGGCCAGCTTCTGACAGAGGTCAGTGTACCTGTCGATGAGCTCATCGCTCCGCAGGACAGTGATCCGCCCCATGTTGGCTAGCGTGGTGAGCTGGTTGAGGTTGCGGCCTTGGGCTTTCAACTCAGAGAGGACATCGTCCAGACCGTTTACCTGCATGATTTCTTTTCCCAGGCCGCAGATGCACAGGTAGTCTGTGAGGGTCATGTTGGCATCCTGAGCACGCTGCTGGAGTTGCTCTTTTACCTTTGGTGTCATCCTTATGGTTGCGATTGCGGTTTTCTTCTTCTGCATTCCGTTCTCCTAACTCCCCTTCAGGGGCAGGGGGTGCAGGGGCTCTGCCCCGGCGAATGCGGCCGGCGTATAGCCGGACGCTATGCTTGCCCTACCAAGAGGTAGGTTTTCGCCCCACCGGGGCCCTCTGCGGTTTCGGGGTACACACCCCTCCCCCGGCCCGACTGAGGCCACACGGGGGCGACAGGCCGCCACAGGGGGCTTTTCTTGTTTACAGCGACACAGTTTTTGTGTACTCCCATCTTGCTCTTTCTACCTCCAGTCGGTGCAATTCACTCTGATGATGAGACTCCAGCACTTCCTGAAATGGGCAGATGGTATAGAACAGACTGCCGTTGTGCTTGAGGCCGGTCTTGGTGAAGACTGTGGTGTCCTCTGTGCTGATGAGACCTTTGTCAGCCAGAGAGCAGACGTGCTTGCGCACCGTGTTGACGCTCATCTGTGTCGCCGCGCCAATCGTTTTGTAGCTGGGCCAGCACTGGTGTGTGCGTCGGTTTGCGCAGCGGAGCAGATAGGCGTACACCGCGAACTCACCAGGGGATAAGCCCAGAGAAAAAATTTCGTTGGGCGTGGGAAAATAGTCCTTTTGAAATTTACTCACTCTGTACCTCCCTGGGTGTGCTCCTCCACCCACTGAATGAACTTCTCCTTGGGCACCACCATCCTGCTGCCGACTTTCAGAACTGGGAAGTCACCTTCGTGCATCAATTCGTAGCTGCTGGACGGCGCAATGCCCAGCACCTTTGCCACTGTTTCCGCGTTGAGGAACAGCGGCAGTTCCTCATAGGTCTTGTAAACTGACTCTTTCATTTTGATCCTCCTTCAAACTGCACTTGACTTTCAAACATTCATGGTGTAGACTGAATAAAAACAGACAGACAATATGTCTTTCTTGCTTGTAGTGTAACATTGCCATGCTCGTCTGTCAAGTCCTATCTTAAAATAAATATTACTGTGTCTAATTGGGGGGCTACCATGCTTCGCTATCAATTCAAGACCTGCATCACGAACGGCAGAGAGCTTTATGCGTTTGTTGAGGAAGAACTGAACGACCGCCGGATGTCTACAAGAACTGAGGCGTTTCCGGAGAGTCTGCTTTCCTTTCTGTACTTGGATGTTGAGCAACTGAGACTGATCTTTCAGCGTTTGTCGGATGGAGTGCGCAGGGTCATCACAGAAAAAAGCAGAGAGGAATCCGAGCAGGTCTACGGACTCTTTTGTGAGCTGGCAGACTACCATGTCTACTTTGAGCTGCTTCGCCTGGACTGGAAGTTCCGGCTGGATCGTGCGCGGTATATGGGCTACGAGTTTCCGCAGAATTTTTTGCAGGTGGAGTACTTGGACGAGATGCTGGACAGACTTTTGGCGCTTCAGCGGCAGGCGTTGGACTTGCTCACTCAGATCTGGGTTACGGACACCAGTGATAGAACCGTGGACGAAAAAATGACCGTCTGCTACCTTGAGGCGGAGCAGACGGGGAAAGAGTTGTTTCGTTTTCAGCCGCAACGGATGAGCTACGAGTTACTGTATCGGGAGACCTTCGCGGAAGTCTCGTGCCCGGAGACGGTATATGATTTGATTGACTACCACCTTCGTGAGTGCCTGAAGCGAGAGATTAAAATGCGGGTATGCAAAAACTGCGGGCGGCTGTTTGCGGTGACAGGGCACGGAGGTACCGAGTACTGTGACCGGCCTTTCGACGAGAAGGGCCGCACCTGCAAGGAGATTGGCGCATTCCGGGTTTGGGAAAAGAGCAAAAGTGAGGACGAGGTTTTCAAGGTTTACCGCCGGGAGTATAAGAAACGATTCGCCTGGATTAGGGCTGGCAGAATCGCAAAAGACGAGTTCTACTCCTGGAGTGAGAAGGCCAGAGAGAAAAAGATGGAGTGTGAGAATGGGAATATCACGCTGGAAGAATTTGAGCGGTGGTTAAAGGACTCATGAAAGACCGCCCAGAGCAAGAAAGATGCTCTGGGCGGTCAAAATATCACTTTAACAGAGCACTCACAAACCGCTGCAGCATAAGTCTTGTAACCCATTAAATACTTCAAATCCAAAGAAAGACTTCGGAAAGAAAAGGCCAATTCTTTCTTTTTTGACTAAACATGACAAAACAGGGGCAGCGATTTTTGAAATCGCTGCCCCTATATATCTAGACCACTGCATTAGGCTGTGGCCCTAAAGAGAATTTATACCACACACCCCAAACCATATGAATACATTCCCTCCCAATGTCCGAAATTTTTTTACGAAGATTTCCTATGTGGACTTTCACTGTATCGTTCCCACTCACAGGTGGTTCCTCATTCCAAACCTGTCTGTATGGCTGATCACTGCTAAAGACCTGTTCTGGATAACTAGTCAGATAATGTAGCAAATCAAATCCCTTTCTGGTTAGTTCCACTGGCTTCCCGTCGACTATCACTTGCCGGTAGTGCGGACTGATGATCAATTCTGATCCGTGAACAATGGGACGGTGATGGTCATGATCCATATCCGCATCAAGATATAACTGCATTAGTGCCCTGGCCTGTGCTGCACAAATATCCATATTCAAAGGCTGTTCCAGATAAGTACCCGCCCCCACGATTATCTCCGGGCAGGTCTCCCGCATGATCCGGATGGCCTTGTCGGCCCCGGCGGCCCGGAAGGTGACCTCGCCGGCGCACAGGGCCTTGGCCAGGGGGGCGGCGTCCCACTCCGGGTGGCTCAGCTTGATGACCGGCACTACGCCGATATCTGAAATGGCCTGATTGAATGAATTCATAGCGCGAATTTCCTCCTTATGGCTGCTTTCCGATGTAGGCCAGGATGCCGCCGTCCACATAGAGGATGTGACCGTTGACAAAATTGGAGGCGTCGGAGGCCAGGAACACCGCCGGGCCCATCAGGTCCTCCGGGTCCCCCCAGCGGCCCGCCGGGGTCTTGGAGACAATGAACTGATCGAAGGGGTGCCGGCTGCCGTCGGCCTGCCGCTCCCGGAGGGGGGCGGTCTGGGGGGTGGCGATGTAGCCCGGGCCGATGCCGTTGCACTGGATGTTGGCCCCGCCGTACTCCGAGCAGATGTTCCGGGTGAGCATCTTCAGCCCGCCCTTGGCGGCGGCGTAGGCGGAGACGGTCTCCCGGCCCAGCTCGCTCATCATGGAGCAGATGTTGATGATCTTGCCGTGGCCCTTCTTCAGCATTCCGGGGATGACCGCCTTGGCACAGATAAAGGGGCCCACCAGGTCGATGTCCACCACCTGGCGGAAGTCCTCCGCGCTCATCTCGATCATGGGGATGCGCCTGATGACGCCGGCGTTGTTCACCAGGATGTCCACCCCGCCCAGGTCGGCCTCGATTTTGCCAATCAGGTCGGTGACCTGGGTCTCATCGGTGACGTCGGCGATATAGCCCCGGGCGTCGATGCCCTTAGCGGCGTAGTCTGCCAGGGCCTTGTCCAGGTTGGACTGGGAGCGGCAGTTGAAGGCGATCCTCGCCCCTGCGGCCGCCAGCGCCTCCGCGATGGCGAAACCGATGCCGTAGGCCCCGCCGGTGACAAGGGCGGTCTTTCCCTCCAGGGAGAACATCTTCTGTATGTCCATACGGATTACTCCTTTCACAAAAGGGCCGCCGAAGGCGGCCCTCCGGCGTTTATTTCAGTTGGGCGGTGGGGATGACATCCATGTCGTCAAAGGCCTGATTCTCCCCGCCCATGGCCCAGATAAAGGTGTAGCTGGCGGTGCCCGCCCCGGCGTGGATGGACCAGGAGGGGGAGATCACGGCCTGTTCGTTGCGCATGACAATGTGCCTTGTCTCCTGGCCCTGGCCCATCATGTGAAACACCACCTGGTCCTCCGGCACCTCGAAGTACATGTAGACCTCCATCCTCCGCTCGTGGGTGTGGGCGGGCATGGTGTTCCACACGCTGCCCTCCTCCAGAACGGTCATGCCCATGGAAAGCTGGCAGGTTTGCAGCACGTCGGGGTGGATAAACTGGTTGATGACCCGCTTGTTGGAGGTGGCGGCGTCGCCCAGGGGCTTCTTGGCTGCGTCGGCGATTTTAAGGAGCTTGGTCTCATAGCTGCGGTGGGCGGGGGCGGACACCATGTAGAACTTGGCGGGCTTGGCGCTGTCCGCGCTGGCAAAGTGGACCTCCTTTGCCCCCATGGTGATGTAGAGGCAATCCTTATAGTCCAGCTCGTAGACGGTGCCGTCCACGGTGACGGTGCCGGTGCCGCCGATGTTGAACATGCCTACCTCCCGGCGCTCCAGGAAGTAGTGGGTGCCGAAGCTGGCCCACACGTCAATTCCCTTGTCGATGGGGACGGTCTCCTCTACGGGCATACAGCCCAGGGTGACCATCCGGTCCACGTGGCTGTAGACCGCCACCACCTGGTCGGGCCGGTACAGGTTCTCAATCAAAAACTCATCCCGCAGATCCTGGGTGGTGTAGTGCTTCACATCCTTGGGATGAGCGGAATAGCGAATATCCATAACAAAACCTCCTGATTACAGTCAAAAACAGATTTACAGGACCTCCGTGCCCCAGGCCTCCAGCTGAGTCAGGGCCGGGAAGGGAGAGGGGTCGTCCGGGGCCTTGATGAGCCGTTCCACGATGAGCCAGTCCACTGTACGGGGCTGGATGTCCACGATCTGGCGCTCCCCCGTCTTAACAAAGGACGGTTTCACCTCGGAGCCGTCGGAAAAGCGGGCGGTGCAGCCCGTCCACCAGCTGTCGTGGGGGAAGTCTGCCCGGAGGGTGAACACCAGCCGGTCCAGCCGAACGGGGCGGCCGAAGTCCAAGTGGAGGGCGGTCTCCGGGTCCCGGTTGATGCCCCAGCTCTGATAGGGCCATCGCCCGTGGCAGTCGTTGGCATAGCAGCCGTCGATGGCGTTCCGGGCGGCGAAGACTGACTCCCCCCGGGTCTCCACGTTGGCGCTGGCGTGGGGGAACAGGCCCTGGTTGTCGTGGCTGTCCAGCACGTTCCGGGCCAGGTTGCGGCGGGCGGAAATCTCTTCCTCCTCCGCCCGGCGGACCCAGAGCAGATGCCGGTCCCCGGTGAAGGATTTGGGGGAGTAGCTGATTTTCTTCTCTTCGAAGGGGATGGCCAGACAAAATTCCCCGGATAAGTAGCCGAAGGCCTCCCCCATGCTGTCCTCCAGCAGGGCCACTACGTAGCCGGGGCCGCCGGTCACGCGGATCATGTCCCCCTCCTCATAGGGGGCGTCATATACCAGGGTTACCCGGTCCGTCCCAGCGGCCTGGGCCTTGACCTGGCCCTCCGAGCCGGTGATAAAAATACGCAGTTCTCCGCCCTTGGGCGTGTCCATATTGTATTCCTCCTTGCGTATTCAACGAGAGGAAAAAATGGGCTGGGCAAACCAGTCCCGGAGGTTGCCCAGCACCCGGGACTTCACTACCCCCCAGGGCAGGGCCTCCACCCCGGCGAAGGCCAGGGCGGAGAAGAAGGCGCACTGGCCGAAGCGGTAGGTCAGGCTCCGCCCGAAGGGCACCGCCCGCCCGCCGTCCTCAAACCAGTAGAGGTAGTCCCGGGCAAACCGTGCCGTCCGCTCCCGGAACCGGCTGCTGGAGACCGGGTCCTCCTCCGCCATGAACCGGGCGTAGATCAGGCCGTAGTAGTGCATGCCGAAGGGGACGTAGTAGTCCACCTGGGAGGGCTGGCCGTCGCAGTACCAGCCCTCCCCCAGATACCAGCCCTCCAGCTTGGACAAATCCTCCTCCAGCTGTTCCCGATTCCAGGGCCAGCCCATGCGCCGGAAGGCGGCCTGGACCAGCGCCCGGAAAAAGAGCCAGTTGTTCTGGGGTAGGGCCTTCCCCTCCACCCCGGCCAGCCAGCGGCGGAGGTTTTGGGCCTCATGGGGGGAGAGGTCCAAACGGTCCCCGCAGAGCATCAGGGTCAGGGCGATGGAGGCCATCTCCACAATCTTCTGGTCGTAGTCGGTGACCGTTCCCCAATAGGCCGGGTGGTCCGGGTCGGTCCCGTTGACCAGTCCTTGGCGGAACAGGGGCAGATACTTCCCGCCGCCCCTCTGACTCCACAGGGGGGCCAGGCCCCACAGCATCCTGGAGAAGGCTTCCATATGGGCGGAGGCCTCCCCGTAGTGGGCGGCGAAGTCCCCCAGGTGGAGGCCGGCATTCCCCTGGGTAAAGCGGTCCTTTACCGGCTCCAGAATTTGGAGAAGGGCCCGCTCCGCGTCGGCCCGGGTGCGGAGGGGATTTTGAGACAGGGGCTCCATGGCCTTAGTACCAGTAGCCGCAGCTGCCGTGGAGCAGGCGGAACAGGGTTTCCATATAGTAGTAGTCCCCCCAAATGGTACACTCGTCCACCCCCCGGCCGTCCGGCTTGGAGTAGACCCCGTGGAGGAGCAGGCCGTCGGCCCGGGGCAGGTCCCGGGTGGTGTAGCCCTCCGACAGGGCCCGGACGGTACAGGACAGGGCGGCCTCGTAGGCCTCCCGCCGGGGGTGGGTCAGGGGTAGGTGCTGGAGCAGCTCCAGGATGCCGCAGCAGATGATGGCGGCGGCGGAGCTGTCCCGGGGTTCATCCCCCTGGGTAAAGTACAGGTCCCAGTAGCACACCCCGTCCTGGGGCAGGCGCTCCAGGTAGTAGTCCAGCAGCTGGCAGGAGGTGTCCAGGAAGCTCCGATCCCCGGTGTGCCGGTAGCTGAGGGCGAAGCCGTACACCCCCCATGCCTGGCCCCGGGCCCAGCAGGAGTCGTCACTGTAGCCCTGGGCGGTGCGGCCGAAGCGGGGGGCGCCGGTGTCCACGTCCATGTAGAAGGTGTGGTAGGTGGTGTGGTCCGGGCGGACCAGGTACTTCTGGGCCTGTTTGGCGTGGCTGTAGGCCATCTCCCAATAGGAGCGGTCCCCGGTGAGCCGGGCGGCCTGATAGAGCAGAGGCAGATTGAGCAGGCAGTCGATGATCATCCGGCCCCGGTTTTTGGGGTCGTCCAGGTCGCCCCAGGCCTGGATGATCCCCGCCTGGGGGAAGTACCGGCGGTGTAGGGACTGGGCGGCCTTGAGGAAGCACTCCTCCGCCCGGCGGTCTCTCCGCAGCAGGATCGCCGGGTAGCAGGAGAGGGAGTAGAGGAAGCCCAGGTCGTGGGTGTCCAGATAGCCTGGGTCCTCCACCCGGTGATAGAAGCTGTCCAGGTGCTTTTCCAGGACGGGCAGATAGGCCTCGTCCCCGGTGTGCTCATAGAGCAGCCAGAGCATCCCGGCAAAGAAGGAGGTGGTCCACTCAAAATTCTCCCGCTCCGCCGGGTAGACAAGCCCCTCGGTGTTGGCGGCGGGGAAGCAGTCTTGGAACCGGGGGAGCATGGCCGCTATTTTTCCCCGGCAGAATTCCAGCTCCTGCTGGAGAAACTCCTGGGAGATGATTTCCTGAAAAGAAGCTTGCATAATGAGGCTTCCCTCCATATTTTAGATTATTTGCAGCTCACCGGGCCCCCGCAGGGGCCCGGTGAGGCATTGGTCAGATTTCGTACCAGCGGATCTCGTTGGCGGCCAGCTCCAGGGAGGAAGAGGAGCCGTCTCCCCGGTAAACGGTGGTGGACTGGGGCTCGTAGGTGTTGTTGACCACGCAGAACTTGCCGTTCTTTACATAGGCGTGGACGTCCACGTTGCAGTTGGAGGACAACCACAGATTCAGTTCCTCCTCGCTGTGGGCAGACCAGAGGACAGCCCGGTGGAGCAGTCGGCTGTTTTCAAAGGAGTAGGGCAGGCCGGAGAGATACACCGCCCGGCCCTTGCCGAACTCGTTCACCGCCAGCTGGACCTCCTTGTCCCGCTGGATTAGAACCTGGGCCCCCTCCAGGGCGTAGATGCTCTTTTTCCCCTCGCCGAAGTCCACCTCTCCCTGGCAGTCGGCCAGGATGAAGTGGTCCCGGTGCTCCTCCCAGTTGTATTTGTCATAGCCCAGGGTAAAGCCGGTCTCCTTCTCCACGCCCAGCACGCCGGCCAGCTGGAGATACCGGCCTTGGTACTGGTGGCCGGAGGGCTCGCCTACGCCGATGAGGCCGCCGCCGTTGTAGACAAACCGCTTCACCGCTGCGGAGACAGCCGGTTCCTCCCAGACAGCCCCGCCGGTGTGGGCGGTGTCTCCGTCCCCCACGTTGAGGAGCACGTCGATGTCGTCCAGGAGGTCGGGGTCGGCTTTCACGTCGTCAAAGCTGATGAATCGGACGCTGTAAGGGGCACCGGACAGGGCCTCAATGACCCCGGCGTAGGAGTAGTTCTGCTTTTGGTACAGGGCGTGGTGGACCATGTGGCAGCCCCAGGACCGGGCACGGCCCCAGGCGTTGAGGACGGCCACCGTCTTCACGCAGTAGGGGGTGGTGCCCTTGATGTTGTCGTACAGCTCCCGGAACTCGTTGCAGACCGACTCCACGTAGTCGATGAACTCGGGGAACTGGCAGGCCAGCTTGAGGTAGCCGCCG
>CANSSJ010000043.1 GCA_947649625.1 uncultured Bacillota bacterium
GCCAAGGAGCTGCTCTCCCTGGGCATCCAGCCGGACGTCATCGTCTGCCGCAGCGACGCCCCCGTCCCCGGGGACATCCTGGACAAGATCGCCCTGTTCTGCAACATCCCCCGGGAGAACGCCATCCCCAACCTGACGGCGGACCTGCTCTATGAGGTCCCCCTCATGCTGGAGCGGGAGGGGCTGGCCGACGCGGTGGTCCGCCGTCTGGGGCTGATCTGCCACATGCCCGACCTCACCGAGTGGGCCACCATGGTCCACCGGGCCAAAAACCCCAGGGGGGAGGCGACCGTCGCCCTGGTGGGCAAGTATGTGGCCCTCCACGACGCCTACCTGTCGGTGGCCGAGGCCCTCACCCACGCCGGGATCGAGAACCAGGTGAAGGTGAACATCCGCTGGGTGGACAGCGAGACCGTCACCGACGAAAATACCGCCAACCTTCTGGCCGGGGCGGACGGCGTCCTGGTCCCCGGCGGCTTCGGCGACCGGGGGATCGAGGGCAAGATATCCGCCGTCCGGTACGCCAGGGAGAACGGAGTCCCCTTCTTCGGTATCTGTCTGGGGATGCAGATGGCGGTGGTGGAGTTCGCCCGCCATGTCTGCGGGATGGAGGACGCCCACTCCAGCGAGTTCTCCCGGACCACCGCCCACCCGGTCATCGACCTGATGGCGGGCCAGCGGGGGGTGGTGGACAAGGGGGGCACCATGCGGCTGGGTTCGTGCCCCTGCCGGCTCACCGGCCGGGACAGCAGGGCGTTCGCGGCCTACGGCACAGACGAGATCGCCGAGCGCCACCGCCACCGCTACGAGTTCAACAACGGGTTCCGGGAGATTCTGACCTCCGCCGGCCTTGTCCTGACCGGTCTGTCTCCCGACGGGACGCTGGTAGAGATGGTGGAGCTGTCCGGCCACCCCTGGTTCGTGGGGGTGCAGTTCCACCCGGAGCTGAAATCCCGGCCCAACCGGGCGCATCCCCTGTTTCGGGAGTTTGTGGCCGCGGCGGTGAAGCGCCGGGGCGAATGAGAAAAACAGCCCGGTGGCCGTTAAGGTCACCGGGCTGTTCCTCAGGAGGGAGACGCTTATGTTCAGGACTGTCTGGAGGGCGGCCGGCTGGAGAAAGGTTTTTCCCGCGGGGGCCGGGATCATGCCCAATAGGGCTTCTCCCACAGCGCCAGCTCCTTGCCCAGGCCGAGGCGCAGCGCCTCCTGGTAAACGTCATAGCCCCAGGCGACGTCCTCGGTGCCCATGCCCGCCGTGAGGAACAGGAATATGTCCTTATCACTCTGCCGCCCCATGGACGGATCGGCGATAATATCGCCCAGGCTCACCATATTGGCCGGGTCCACCCCGCCCGCGGCCACTTTGAGCAGGAATTTTGCCGAGGGGTGCCCCGCGTTTACGCTCAGCAGGCGCTCCGGGTCGTCCCGCAGCTCGTCCAGCCAGTCCTTGTGCATCTTCCAGTTGTCAAAGACGACGCGGTATTTGCGGTACGCCTCGTCGGAGAAGTTTGCCGTGCCGGTGGCCAGGACGATGGCCCCGGGTTTCAGCCACTCGTCCTGAATGTTGACGGGAGCGATTCCGGATACGGCGACGCTGACCACGTCGCTGCCCCGCACGGCCTCCTCCAAAGAGGCGGCCGGGACCAGTTCCAGACCGGTGCGCTCACCCATCTCCCGGCAGAAGGCCTCCGCCTTTTGGGGGTTCAGATCGTAGACCTTGACCCGCCCTTTGGCGGCGATGGTCTCGGCGATCCCCAGCAGGCAGGGGCGGCTGATGACCCCCGCGCCAATGATGCCGATCTCAGAGGCTCCGCTTGCCTGAAGGTATTTGGTAGCCACACCGGGCACGGCCCCGGTGCGCATGGAGCTGAGCAGATTCGCGCTCATCAGCGCCAGGGGAGCGCCGGTGTCCACATCGTTGAGCATGACGGTCAGGATGCTTCTGGGCAGGCCCTTCTCTGTATTTTTAACGTTGGAACCGTACCACTTATTGCCGCACACATAGAACCGTCCGCCCAGATAGGCGGGCATGGCCATAAACCTGCGGTCCGGACCGGCCACGGGCATCCTGCCAGCCCGGGGGGACTCCGGGAACCACAGCATCATGCCGTGGTGGTTTTCGCTGGGGCTGCCCATCAGATAGTCGCCGCTGCCCATGGTGCAGAACATGTCGTCGATGGATCGCACGCACTTTTTCATGTCAAGCACGCCGGCCTTTATCATATCAGGCTCGTCCAGATACAAGAATTTCAAGCTCATAATACCTTCTCCTTTTTCAAGATCAGCGTTTTCTTCTGCCAAAGGGGGTGGAAAAGCGGTCGTTCAGTCCCTCGCGAAGGATCTGGCGCAGCGCCATGATCTCCGCCTGGGACATCTGACGGATGGGTACGATGAACAGCTGCTGCCGGGTGGCGTAGAGCAGAAAGCACCGCGAAAGCTCAAAGGCGCAGGTCAGCTGGGAAACGCCGCCGGAGACGTGGAAGCCGCGCCCGGGGATCTCTATGGAGAACGAGCCGCCGCCAAAGCGGGCCCGGTATTCCGCGCCGATCAGCGTATCAGGCGATTTGGCGTACCGCAGGATCTGGCGCTCCGTGCCGCCCAGCAGAAACAGCACCCAGACCAGATAGGCGCACCCGATAAACAGCACGACCGGCTGTGCCGGGAGCAGCCGGTGGGACCAGAGCACCGCGCACACAAAGCAGGCCAGCAGCACCGCGGCCGCCGCCCGGAAGGTGTTCCGCCTGCGTAAAAAGAGCCCATAATAGCTGGCCTCCCTGAAGTCAGAGAGGGTCACCTTGAAATTCAGATCGACCGCGTCCATTCTGCCGCCCGCCTTTCTCAATAACAGTTCGGGTGTGGTTAAGAAACCGGGCGGGCGGATATCCTCCGCCCGCCCTTTCTCCCTTACAGGATCCCTTTCTCTTTGTAGAACTTCTCAGCGCCGGGATGCAGCTGGGTGTTCTCAAGGCCGAGCAGAGCCGTCTCCAGGGACAGGTTCGCGCCCTGGGCGTGGGCGTCCGCGACCTGGTCCAGGTGATCGAAGCAGTAGGTCAGGAAATCATACACCAGATCCTCGTCCAGGTCCTCACGGACGCACAGGGTAGCCGGAACGCCGATGGTGGTGGCGGTGTTCTTCATGCCGGAGTACATATTGCTGTCGATGGTCACCTCAACGCAGAAGGGCTGGCTCTCCTTCAGCTTGGCAATCTTGTCGCTGGGGATGTCGATCATATAGAAATCGTTCTGCGCACCCAGCTCCAGCAGGCCGGAAGTCGGCGCGCCGGCCCAGATGATGGCGGCGTCCAGAGTTTTGTCTTTCAGGCCGGTGGAGGCGTCGCCAAAGCCCAGGAAGTCCTCCTCGATATCGTCATAGCTCATATCGTAGAGGGCCAGCAGCTGGCGGGCCATCACCTCGGTGCCGGAGCCGGCGGAGCCCACCGCTACCTTCTTGCCCTTGAGGTCGGCGATGGAGGTGATGTTGGGATCGCAGGACACCAGCTGGACCAGCTCGTTGTAGATGGATACGATGGCTTTGATGCCGGAGGCCTTGCCGTCGGAGAAATCGCCCTCGGACTTCTGGGCCTGGTACGCGGAGGAGGCGTCCACAAAGCCGATATCGATCTCGCCGCGGGCCAGCATCCAGGCATTCTCCACCGCGCCGCCGGTGGACTCGGCGGTGCAGGTATAGCCGCTGATGTTGTTGGTGATCATGTTGGCGAAGGCGCCGCCCAGAGGGTAGTAGGTGCCGGTCACGCCGCCGGTGCCCAGCGACAGGTAGGTGTCCTTGCCGGAACTAGGCGGGGTCGCACCGGAGTTGTTCCCGGCTCCGGACGTGCCGCCCGGACTGCCGCTGTTTCCGCAGGCGGTCAGAGACAGCGCCATGGCGGCCGCGAGCGCGAGGGAAAGGATCCTTTTCATTACGATTCCTCCTTAAATAAGTTGTATATTTCTGAACAACCGGTTCACGCCCCGGTTGAAGCAGTACTGGGGCCGTTTTTGGCGGAGTATCTCTGGATCAGGAACATGGCCACGACCACCACCGAGCCCAGGATGTCGGTCACTGTACTGGGGTGCATCAGCAGGGCCACTCCAAGGAACATGAAGAGCCGCTTCCAGGTTTTCAGCGGGCCGAAGAAATAACCGATGGAACAGCCGCACAGGCAGATCATGCCGATAAATGCGCTGTAGAAGCCGGCGATCAGCCCCGCAGGGGTGACGTCCACAAACAGCAGAGACGGATAGTAGCAGAACATGAAGGGGATGAAGAAAGCGCCGATGGAGATCTTCAGGCCCTGGAGCGCCGTCTTGACGCCCGGAGCCTTCGCCACCGCGGCCGCCGCGTAAGAGGTGAGGGCCACAGGAGGGGTGACCTCGGCGATCACGCCGAAGTACAGGATGAACAGATGCGCTCCCACCAGGGGCACGCCCAGCTTGACCAGGGCGGGGGCCGCAATGGCGGACAGAACGATATATTTCGCCGTTGTGGGCAGGCCCATGCCCAGGATGATAGACGCGATCATTGTCAGCAGGAGGGTGAGGAACAGATTGCCGCCGGAGGCCGTCAGGATCAGGTCGGAGAGCTTCAGGCCGAGGCCGGTCAGGGTAATGACGCCGGTGACGATGCCGCACACGGCGCAGGCCACGCAGACGGTAATGGAGTTGTAGGCGGACTTGGTCAGCGCCTCAAAGGTCCGCTTGCCGTTGAGCCGGGTCTCCCTGCTCAGGAAGGAGGTCAGGATCATGGCCGCCGTGGCGTACATGGAGGCCTTCAGAGGGGTGAAGCCGATGCACAGCATCACGATCAGCGTGGCGATGGGCAGCAGAAGAGGATAGCACCGCTTCAGAGTGGGGAGCAGGGGCGGGACGTCTTCCCGGGCCACGGTCTTCAGGTGGCAGCGGCGGGCCTCAAAGTCCACGGAGAGCATGACGCACATGTAGTACAGAACAGCCGGGATGGCGGCCGCGATACAGATCTGCAGGTAGGGGATGCCGGTGGTCTCCGCCATAATAAAGGCGGCCGCTCCCATGACCGGCGGCATGATCTGTCCCGCGGAGGAAGAGGACGCCTCTACGCCGCCGGCGAAGGTGGGGTCGTAGCCGCAGGTTTTCATCAGAGGGATGGTAAAGGTGCCGGTGGTGACCACATTGGCCAGGCCGGAGCCGGAGATGGTGCCCAGCAGGCCGGAGGCGACCACCGCCGTTTTGGCCGGGCCGCCGGCAAACTTGCCGGTCAGGGCGAAGGCCAGATTGATAAACAGACTTGCGCCCCCGGTCACCTCCAGGAAACAGCCGAATACCACAAAGCTGTAAACGAAGGTGGTCATAACGGACATGGGCGTGCCGAAAATGCCCTCCGCCGTCAGGAACATCTGAGAGGCGATGCGGTTGATGCTGTAGCCGCGGTGAGAGATAGCGCCGGGCAGATAGGGACCGAAATACGCGTAGAGCAGGAATATCACCGCCACGATCACCAGCGGCTTGCCCACCGCGCGCCGGGTGGCTTCCAGCACCAGCAGGATCAGGATGATGCCGAAGACAATGTCCATCTGGGTAGGGTTGCCGCCGCGCTTGGTCAGCGTGTCGAATGTGGCGATGATATATACGTCGATGGCCACCGAGGCGATCGCCAGCACCCAGTCGTAGAGCGGCACTTTGCTGGTGTCGTTTTTCTTCATCTTGAAACAGATAAAGCAGAGAAACAGGCCGAAGGAAAGGGTCGTCATGCGCTGGATCATGGCCGGGTACAGCCCCATCAGCGCGGTGTATACCTGGAAGACGGTCCAGGCGATGGCTGTGACCGCGACGAGCTTCTGGGTCCAGCCCGGCAGGTGCTCAAGGCGGTTGCCGGACTCGACCTCCAGCTCATGCAGGTCAACATCCACTATTTTGTCTTCTCTCTTTTTAAAGATACTCATTAAGAACCTCCCTGTTTGATCAAATCAGTTCTTGCCAGGGCCTGGAAATTAGGTTGGACGGGAGCCCCCTGCATCGGGAACAGAGGGCTCCATCCGTCCACCTGAAAAATGGAAGAGCAGGCTCAAATATCGTGGCGCAGGGCGGCGTTGACCTGTTCCACCACCGCGCGGACGGGCGTATCCAGCCGTCGGGTCATCATCTCCAGCAGCCTGTCCTGGTCTGTCCCGCCGAGCATCGGTCCGGTGATCCGCTTGAATTTCCTGACGATCCAATCCAGACCCAGCTCCGGGTCCTCCGGCTCTCCGGGGGCGTCGTATACCTTTGAGCGGAGCCGCGCGCCGTTTTTCAGCGTGACCTCGATCCAGGCCAGCCGCCGGTCCGGGAACTGCCGGTCCATCTCCGGGTCAACGGAGAACTCCAGCCGGTCCATCATGTCCAGTACGTCCGGGTCGTCCAGGGCCTCCTCACGGACCTGAGCGAAGGTCACGTCGCCGTGCACCAGCGCGCTGGCCACCGGGAAGGCGATGTTGTACTGGGCCTCGTCCGTGCTGTGGGGCCGAATCTTGCTCAGCCGCGCCGCCGACTGGAAGGTGTTTACCTTCACGTGCTCCACGTCCCTGTGGGTAAAGCCGTGTTCCCTCATCATATCCTGACAGGCCCTGATGGGCTGGTGGGCCCAGCGGCAGCAGGTATATGGCTTGAAATAGAGCTGGGTGCCGTAGCAGACCTGCCCCAGGGTGTCCAGATACTGCCGGTACTCGGGGAGCTCCAGAATGTGCGTTTTGCCGGTCGTGCCGTTCAGGGTCTCCAGAACGGCCATGGTCCCCACCAGCGCGCCGAAGGGGACGCCGTCTTTGTTCATGGAGGGATACTCCACCGAACGCATGACCGGAGTCATGGGAGCGTGAAAATCGGCCACCGACAGCGCGTTGTTCAGTTGCTTTTCATCCAGGCCGAGGAGCCGGCCCACGCCGGCCGCGGTGCCGAAGGCGCCATAGCAGCCGGTGCTGTGCAGATACCGGTAGTGGTCCTGCATGGCGATGGCCCAGCGGATCGTGACCTCATAGCAGACAGAAAGGGCTGTCAGATACTCCCGGTAACTGACGTCCCGCTCCCATGCCGCCGCCAGGGTCCCGGCCACAAAGGAGGTGCCCGGGTGGCCGCAAATCATCCGGTAGCCGTCGTCAATGTCGAAGGAGTTGCTGCTGTGTCCCATCGCGATAGCCGCGCCCAGAAGGTTATACCGCGTGTCTGAGCCGACCACGGCGATGCCGCCGGTGAGCCCCATGCTCCGGGCCAGTTTCTGACCGGCTTTGAACTGGTTCCCATAGCTGCCCAGAATGAGGGCGGTCATCAGGTCGATGCCGCACATCTGCACATGGGTCTTTGCTTTCTCCGGCAAGTCTTCCCATCCGGTATCCAGAATATAGCGCTCCGTGCGGTAGTCTGTGTTAAATTCCATCGTTACCCCCCGATCCGTCGGACAGATGCTCAGCGGCTGTACACGCCGTCGTTGAGGTAGGCCAGCAGGTCCTCTCTGGACATATTGTCAATGCCCAGATAGGCCAGGGTGTAGCGGCTGTCCTCAAAGAAGCTCTTCTTGTGTATGGCCCCCGCCAGGACGATCATGGAGTCGATGATGGGGGTGGGCACGCCGTACTGTACGCCCAGGTCGTGGTAGATCTTGCAGCCGATGGGCACATCTTCGGTCATGTAGCGGTGATGGATGGTGTTGGGGCCGGTGTTCCCCTCGGTGGAGGGCTGATCCAGCGGGAAGACCACATTGTCGTTGCCGTTCTCGTCCAGGCCCATGTACTCCTGGGTCAGCACGCTGCGGCGGGAGAAGAACATCTCATACTTGTACTCGGGGCAGCCTACGCCGATAGCCCTGGCCAGGGCGATCTCCTCGTTGTAGAACTGATACTGCACCTCGCAGATGGAGGGGCAAAGGCCGTGGGAGTACATGGAGTAAGAGGTCTTGTCGTGGCCGCAGAAGATGACCCCCCAGTTCTCCATGGTGGACACGCCCAGCACCGTGGCGGGGACGTGGATCACGGGGTTGACGTTGGCGAAGTCCACGTCCAGAATGGTATTGGCCCTGGAAGGGCCCTCACCCTGGGTCACGGCGTCCATGCAGGGCAGGTATTTGGAGGCCTCCAGGAAGTCGTCGGTGTCCTTCATGGGCAGAGCGGCGCCCCGCAGGGTGATGGCCCGGTACTTGGCGCTGACATGGGGGAACTGGAACTTGCCGATGGACTCGATTCGGGTGCCGTAGGGAGCGGAGGACCAGCCGCCCACGATGACCTTCCTGGTGCAGCCCATCTCCCGCATCAGGCGGCGCAGGAGCAGGCAGCCGAAGTTGTCGGCGAAGACGTTGACCACCTGGCCGTCCTCCAGATGGGGGATCAGCGCCCGGAAGGTGGCCTCATGTCCCCAGGAGCCCATCGCCACCACGATATGGCCCGCGCCCTTCACGGCGGCGGCGATGTCGCTGGTCACCAGGTCGAAGAAGGCCCGGCCGGAGCGCTCGAAGCAGTACTTGTTGCGCTGGACGCCGTCCAGCAGGATGCCGGTCTTGTCCACGTCCTTCAGGGAGCTGGCGGCGAAAGGCATGGCGTCATAGAGGCGCACCTCCCTGCCGGCCAGCTTCATATCGGCCGCGCAGGTCTTGCCCACAGCGCCGCCGCCCAGCACCGCGACGGGCATATCCTTGAGATATTCCATTTTGTCCATAATGACCATCCTCCATTTTACAAAATATCAGAAAGTCCTTGAAACTTTCCGTTTGATTTAGTATAATTGCAGTAAACCGATTTGTAAAATAGATTATTATAATAAGAACGATCGGAAAATACGATTGGAAAGGGAACCAGATGGATATTCAGAGCATCGAGACTTTTTTACAGGTGGTCAGTCTGGAAAATTTTACCCGGGCCGCGGAAGAGTTGAACTTTGCCCAGTCGACGGTGACGGCTCAGATCCAGCGGCTGGAGCAGGAGCTGGGCTATCCGCTTTTTGAGCGCATCGGACGCAAGAGCTATCTGACCGCGGCGGGGCGGGAATTTCTCCCCCACGCCATCGAGATACTCCAGCTGATGCAGCGGGTCACCGCCCTGGGGCAGGACCCGCAGCAGATCCACGGCACACTGCGGCTCGGCGTGCTGGAATCGCTGCTCTTCAGCGTAACGCTGAAGGTGCTGCCCGCGTTCTGTGAGCAGTACCCCAATATCAATGTAGAGATCAAGCTGGGGCAGGCCTATGAGATCCTCCTCCTGCTCAAGCAGAACAAGATCGACCTGGCATATATCTCTTATGATCTGATAGGCGATCCCGCCCTGAGCTGCTGCTACAGGCGGAAGGAGGAGATGGTCTTTACCGCGTCTTATCAGCACGCGCTGGCCGGGCGGCGGGCTATCCCCCTGGGAGAGGCGCTGTCCATGCCCTTTATCGTCACGGAACCCAGCGGCCGCTGCTATGAGCGGCTCCATGAGATTGCCGCGAGCCACAATGTCGCCCTGTATCATGCCATTGGAGTGGACAACATACGGGCGATCATTGAGCTGCTTCAGGATGGGCGGAGCATCTCCTTCCTGCCCCGGTATTCTGTGGCGGAGTATTCGCAGAATCAGAAAATTTCCGTGCTGGATGTGGACATCCCGCCTCAGATATACTACTCTCAGATCGTCTACCACAAAAACAAATGGCTCTCGACCTATATGGAGTACTTTATCGGGCTGGTCCGGCAAATGAGCCCGGACATGCCGGATTGACAGGCGGCCCCGCATCTTCCTGACCGGGGCCGGAGAGGGCCAAAACGATCCATTAAAAGGAGGATAACGATGAAAAAGATCCGAATTGAACAGGGCGACATCACCAAACTGGATGTGGACTGCATCGTCAACGCGGCCAACAGGAGCCTGTTGGGCGGCGGAGGTGTAGACGGAGCCATCCACCGCGCGGCCGGACCGGAGCTGCTGGCCGAGTGCCGCACCCTCCATGGCTGCGAGACCGGACAGGCCAAGATCACCAGGGGTTACCGCCTGAAAGCCCGCTATGTCATCCACACGGTGGGCCCGGTTTTTTCCGGGGCGGCGCAGGACGCGGCGGCGCTGGCAAGCTGCTACCGGAACAGCCTGGATCTGGCCAGGGCCCACGACATACACAGCATCGCCTTTCCCGCTATTTCTACCGGTGTCTACGGCTACCCCCTGGAGGAGGCCGTCCCCATTGCGTTACAGACGGTCTCGTCCTGGCTGGACGAACATCCGGATTACGCCCTCACTGTGGTCATGTCCTGTTTCAACCAGCGGGCCTGTGATCTGTACACGGAATTTTTAGAGGACAGACCGAGCTGACTGTTCTGGTTTGCGGCCGTGAGAGAAAGGAATCACCGTCAAAACCTATGGTTTTGACGGTGATTCTTTCTGTTTTTTCAGGGACGGTTACCGGGGCAGATCACATTTTTATGGCATTCAAAGCATGTTTAATATCAGTATTCAGGCAGAGGCCGCGTTTGGAGATTTCCGGAGGCACAGCCGCCTGCCCCGTGTTGATGCAGGCATAGAAGGCGTTGGGATTCTGCGCCGTCTGCCGCCAGAAGTTATATTTGATAATGCCGGGGGTGTTGAAGCCCACGCCCAGCTCCAGGTAGAGCACGGCGCCGCCCTTGTGCCGCCGCACAAAGTCCTCATACCGCCGGGCGGCGGCGTACCAGCCCTCGTCCTGAACAAACTTATCGTCGGAGCGCAGATTTATGGTAAGGGGCTCTCCGCACCGGGGACAGCGGGGGATCAGCTCAGTGGGGATGCGCATATCCCTCTGCCGCTCCACCATCTGCCGGACGGCGGCCTCGTTGTCCCATGTCTCCTGGCAGCAGGGCCCCGAGCACTGGAACAGGCCATAGTCCCCCTGGGTGTAGAACAGCCGCCGCTTGTCAAAGCCCGCCCTTTGAAAGCAGTGGTCCACATTTGTAGTCAGCACAAAGTAGTCCTTGTGCTTCACCAGTGCCAGCAGATCCTGATACACCGGTTCGGGGGCGTCCAGATAGCGGTTGATCCAGATATACCGGCTCCAGTAGGCCCAATACTCCTCCGGGGCGGCATAGGGGTAGAAGCCGCCGGTATACATGTCCTCAAAGTGGTATTTGTCCCGGAAATCGGCAAAGTTTTGGTCAAACCGCTCCCCGTCATAGACAAAGCCCGCCGAGGTGGACAGCCCCGCTCCGGCTCCGATGAGGACGGTGCCGGCCTCGTCAACGCGCCGTTTCAGCTCCTGGAGCTGGTCCGAGCAGTTTCTGGTAGATTTGCTTGTCTGCATCTTTAAAAACATTGAAGATCACCTTTTTTATACTGGAGGGCCTCTGCAGGAACCGCGTTACCGTCCCCACCGCGATCTCAGCGGCCTCCCGGCCGGGAAAATGGAACTCGCCTGTGGAAATGCAGCAGAAGGCCACGCTCTCCAGCGCGTGCTCCGCTGCCAGTTCCAGGCAGGAGCGGTAACAGGAGGCCAGCAGCTTCCGGTCCTCCGCCGTCACCCTGTCCCGGACAATGGGGCCGACGGTATGCAGGACATACCGGGCGGGGAGGTTGTACCCCCTTGTCAGTTTGGCCCGGCCTGTGGGCTCCGGGCAGCTCTGGACCTCCATGAGGCGGCTGCACTCGTCCCGCAGCTGGAGCCCCGCTGCCGAGTGGATGGCGTTGTCAATACAGCCGTGGCAGGGACAGAAGCACCCCAGCAGGGCGGAATTTGCGGCGTTGACGATGGCGTCCGCCTTCAGCCGGGTGATATCCCCCTGCCAGAGGGCGATTCCGGGGTGGGCGGGGAGGTCGGGCAGGGCCATAGCGTCCACCGACCCTTTTTCCTCCCGCTCCTGGGACAACAGCGCGTCCTGGGCCGCCAGAAAATCCGGCGGGAGCGGGGTGGGCGGGCGGACGTTCATCAAGGAACGGAGCAGCCGCCGCTGGCTGGCCGCATCCTGGGAAAATTCCCGCGCCTGAGGCCGGTATTCCGGCATTTCGTTCAGCAGCATATCGTTTAAATTACGGATAACTGTCAAGCGGTCCATTCCATTTCCTCCTATGGCGGCCCTCCCTCAGGGGTCAGCCGGAGGGAGGGCCTGGGCAAGATCAGGGGAAGAAAAATCCGGCGGTCATATCCAGATAGTTTTCCCCGCCGTAGGCCGGATACCGCTCCCGGACCGCGGCCTTGAAGGACGTCCCGTCGGCGCAGGAGGCGGCGATGGCCTTCAGCTCCTCCAGGTAGCGGATCTTGGTCTCTGCGTCCTTCAGGTCCTCCGGGGTGTAGTGGGAGGTGAGGATCAGGTCGTAGCCGGCCTGGATATAGCCCCGCAGCTGGGCTATCATGGCGTCGGCGTGGCCGGCCCCGGCCACGATGGAGTGGCAGTCGTGGCCCAGCATGTGGGTGTAGACCGCGTTGATCTCGGGGATTTCCACGTCAAAGGCCTCCGCCGTCTGGTGAATGACGAACCGGATACCGCCGATGACCGTCTCCCCCTCGGTGAGTGTGTGAGTGATGGAATGGATGGAGCTGTCAAAGGCGCTGCCAAAGGCGGCGGTAAACTGGTCGATCAGGGCCTTGCCGCCCCCCTGACGGGTGTACTCCACGGCGTTGGCGGTGGCGTACTTGGGCGCCTCGGGCAGGAAGGCGGCGCCGGCGCCGTGGTAGGCCACCAGTACGCCGGCCACCTCCCGACCCGCCAGATACTCATTCAGAGCGGTTACGCTGGCGGTGAAGCACGGGGACTCGATGACCACGAACTTTCCTGCCTTTTCCACCAGAAATACCTCGTCTGCCAGCGGATCGCCGGTCTGGTAGGCGTGGAGCTTCACGCCGCCGAAATCATAGATGTGCATTTCGCCCTGGGCTAGGCCGACCGTGGTAAAATCTTTCTTGTTCATTGTGTATACCTCCATAAATTTTTGGTTTGAACGCCGGGGGTGTTTCCCTTCGTTGTCTGTATCGTAACAGACCGTTGAGGCGCTGTGAAGTACGCACTTTTCTTTTACCTGGTCACCTTTTTGTAACCTGCCTCCTTGACAAGACAGTTGTCTTACAATATGATTAAAATACAACACCAAATTATGGATGTAATACAGGGAGGTCGTCCTATGCTGACAAAAGAGGAAATGCCCGCCTGTCCGGTGGCCACCACCGTCGCGCTGATCGGGAGCAAGTGGAAGCTGCTCATTATCCGCAATCTCCTCACGCGGCCGTGGCGGTTCAACGAATTGCGGAAAGATTTGGCGGGGATCAGCCAGAAGAGCCTGACCGACAGCCTCCGCTCCCTGGAGGACGATGGCCTGATTACCCGCACGGTGTATCCGGAGGTGCCGCCCCGCGTGGAATACGCGCTTAGTGAGCTGGGCAGGTCCATGCAGCCGATTTTAGACGCTATGGAGCGCTTTGGGAACAGCTACCAGGAGCTGGCGCGCGGCTGAACAGAGAAAGCGCCCTGTCTGCCTTAATCAGGCGGAACAGGGTGCTTTTTTCGGTTAATTCATCCGAGGCGCGGCTCCTGGGGGTCCAGGGAATCGGGAAAGCGCTGCTATTGTATTTATCTGGTTTGGCGCTGTACGGTTCCACAACTCGCTTCCCACGTCATTTGAATATGGGGGATGCCGTCCTCCAGAAATTCGTCCGAGGTCTGGACAAAGCCCGCGTTTTCATAGAGTTTTCGGGCATAGGTTTGCGCCTCAATGACAATGCGCTCCGCGCCGAATTTTTCTTTCGCTGTCTGAATCCCGGCCGCAAGGATTTTTCCGCCGAGTCCGCACCGGCGTTTGACAGCAATTACTCTGCCAATGGAAACATCCGCAAAGGTCGCTCCCTTGGGCAGCACCCGCAAATAGGCCTGGATGCCGCTCTCATCCTTCAGCCACACGTGCCAGGCGGCTTTGTCTGCGTCGTCTACCTCCTGATAGGGGCAATTCTGCTCTACCACAAAGACAGAGACCCGCAGCTTGTATATATCGTGCAGCTCGTTGACGGTCAGTTCATTAAAATGTTTTATGATCAGATCCATACTATCACCTGTTCTGCAAAAGTCATTGATCTGCTGTTTGTTCCATGTCCCGAACGGTCTCCAGAGTGCCCCTGGACACTGTAATAAATGGACAGCGGGTGCGGCAGGTCTGAAATGAGAAAAAGCCCTGAAACCTTGCGGCTCCAGGGCTTCTCTTGGTGGAGACAACAGAACTCGAATCTGTGACCTCTCGCGTGTGAGGCGAGCGCTCTACCGGCTGAGCTATGCCTCCATATGAAACGGTTGGTGACCCGGACGGGACTCGAACCCGTGTTGCCGCCGTGAAAGGGCGGAGTCTTAACCGCTTGACCACCGGGCCGTTTATATGGAAACGGACGGGAAGTCCGTTTTTTAAAATGGTAGCGGCACCTGGATTTGAACCGGGGACACTACGGGTATGAACCGTATGCTCTAGCCAACTGAGCTATGCCGCCATATTGTGCCCCTTGAACAGGGCAAGGGATAGTATAGCGGATTTCTCTTTAATTGTCAACAGGTAATTTTATTTTTTATAAGCTATTTTTTGAGTTGGCGGACATCCTGTCCGCCGGCCTAAAAACGGGCCCGATGGTCCCACATGATTTTGGAAAAAAGCTGTCCGGTGGTGGGCGGTGTGTATGTAATGGCGTTGGCTCCGGCAGCTATGGTAAGCAGGATGTCCTGATCGGTGGGACCGCCGGTGGCGATAATGGGGATATCAGGAAATTCCTGCCGAATAGCGGCCACGACCTGGGGAGTCTGATCCGCGCCGGAGACATTCAGGATGTCCGCTCCGGCCTTGATCCGCCCGGCGAAATCCTGGGAGGCGGAGACGATGGTGGCCACCACCGGGATGTCCACCACTGCCTTGATCTCGCTGATGGTCTGGTCTGCGACGGGAGCGTTGAGCACGACCCCGTGGGCGCCCTGGTGCTCGGCGTACTCCGCCAGCCGGACGGACCGGGCGCCGTTGGTCACGCCGCCCCCCACCCCGGCAAAGACAGGGACGTCGGCCACGCTGATGATGGCCTGGGTGATGGCGGGCTGAGGCGTAAAGGGGTAGACGGCAATAATGGCGTCCGCGTTGATGTTTTTGATGATGGCTACGTCGGTAGAAAATACCAGAGATTTGATCCGTCGGCCGAAGATCCGGATGCCGCTGCACTCAGAGATGCAGCGGGGCACATCCAGTTGGTGACTGCGCAGTGTGCCGCTGTAGGTGGGGACGGTCTTCATGTGTTTGCCTCCTTTCTCAAGAAGCCTTCCATAAAAAGTATCGGTTTCGATGTTTTCCCTACCCTCAAAGGGGAATATTGAGTGTCTATAATATTATAACAAAGAATGGGGAGAAAAATGTAAATTTTTTGTACAAATTTCGTTAATGAATTAAAAACTTTGAAAAGACCCGGACAGGGAGGGGGTTCTCTCTGTCCGGGCCGTGCTGTTGATTACCTAAAATATTCCGCCCCGCTCTCGAAGAGGGGCATATGCTTGTTTCCGGGGATGTTGACACCCACGAAGGGGCCGCGGCGCTCCAGGTGGCCCATCTTGCCGAAGACCCGGCCGTCGGGGGAGAAGACCCCCTCGATGGCCTCCATGGAGCCGTTGGGGTTGTACAGCACGTCCATGGTGGGCCGGCCCTCCAGGTCCACGTACTGGGTGCCCGCCTGTCCCTTGGCGGTCAGTTCAGCGATAACTTCCGCCGGGGCCACAAAGCGTCCCTCGCCGTGGGAGATGGGGATGGTGTACAGGTCGCCCACATTGCACTTGAGCATCCAGGGGGACTGGACGGAGGCCACCCGGGTGGTGACGTACCGGCTCTGGTGGCGGCCGATGAGGTTGTAGGTCAGGGTGGGGCAGGTGTCGTCCATGGGCCGGATGTCTCCGAAGGGGACCAGCCCCAGCTTGACCAGGGCCTGGAAGCCGTTGCAGATGCCCAGCATCAGGCCGTCCCGGTTTTTCAGCAGGTCCATAATGGCGTCGCTGAGGGCGGGATTGCGGAGGAAGGAGGCGATGAACTTGCCGGAACCCTCGGGCTCGTCCCCGCCGGAGAAGCCGCCGGGCAGGACCACCATCTGGGCCCCGCGGATGGCTTTTTCCAGGGCCTGGGCGGACTGGGCCAGGAAGTCGGTGGTCAGGTTGCGCACCACGATGATCTCCGGGTCGATGCCCGCCCGGATGCAGGCCTTGGCGGTGTCATACTCGCAGTTGGTGCCGGGGAATACGGGGATGACCGCCTTGGGATGGGCTGCCTTGTGCTTACAGACTGCCGGGGACCGCCCCTCCCAGGAGATGGTCTGCACTTCCTCAGAGCCGCCCGCCTTCGTGGGGTAGACCTCCTCCAGCACGCCCTCATTGAGCTTGAGCAGCTCGTCGATGGAGGCGGAGTCGGCTTCGATTTTGATGACAGGCTCGGCGGTAGTTTTGCCGATCTGGAAGGCCCAGGGGCCCTCGGGAATTTCTTCGGAGAGCTCCGCTACGATCCCGCCGGGATTGGGCAGGTCCCAGGCCAATTCGGTCTCGCCGGAGATAAATCCGATGCGGTTGCCGAAGGACATCTTCATCACGGCCTCGGCTTCCCCGTTCCCGGCGGCCCAGGCGGCCTTGACCGTTCCCGCCTGGCAGAGGGCATAAAACTCCTCCCAGGCGGCTTTCTGTCCCTCCGGAGTGGCGTCCCCCACAAAGAGGTATACCGGGTGCCCCGCCTCCTTGAACTCGGGGGTAATGACCTCGCCCGCCTTGATGGGCGCGATAGCGAAGGAGATCAGCGTGGGGGGCACGTCCTTATCCAGGAAGGAGCCGGACATGGAGTCCTTGCCGCCGATGGCGGCGGCCCCGTAGTCCAGCTGGGCGTCCAGCGCACCTAAAAGGGCGGCGGCGGGCTTGCCCCAGCGGGCGGGCTCGTCCCGGAGCTTTTCAAAGAACTCTTGAAGGGTGAGGTACACCTTCTTATAGTCCGCGCCGGCGGCCACCAGCTTGGCGATGGAGTTGGTCACAGCCTGATAGGCCCCCATATAGGGGTCGGTACTCAGTGTATCCGGGTCGCAGCCCCAGGCCATGACGCTGGCCTGATCGGTCTCCTGCCCTGGCAGAACGGGCAGCAGGGCGGCCATCGCCTGGGCGGGGGTGGCCTGATATTTGCCGCCGAAGGGCATGAGGACGGAGCCCGCTCCGATAGAGCTGTCAAACCGCTCCACCAGCCCCCGCCGGGAGGCGCACTTGAGGCTGGCGGCCATCTCCCGCAGGGTTGTGAACGGGGCCTCCCCCAGGGCGGAGCAGTCTTTTTCCTCCACCCGGATCCCGGCGTGCTTCACTGCGCCGTTGGTGTTGAGGAACGCCCGGGACAGATTGGCAATGGTCTGGCCCTTCCAGTGCATCACCATCCGGGGGCTCTCGGTGACCACGGCCACCCGGTAGGCCTCCAGATTTTCCTTCTCGGCGGCGGCAATAAACTTGTCCGCATCCTCGGCGGCAACCACCACCGCCATCCGCTCCTGGCTCTCGGAGATGGCAAGCTCGGTGCCGTCCAGGCCGTCGTACTTCTTGCGCACCGCGTCCAAGTCGATCTCCAGCCCGTCGGCCAGCTCGCCGATGGCGACGGACACGCCGCCGGCACCGAAGTCGTTGCACCGCTTGATGAGCCGGGTGACCTTTCCGTCCCGGAACAGCCGCTGGATCTTCCGCTCCTCGGGGGCGTTGCCCTTCTGGACCTCGGAGGCCATGGTGGTCAGCGACTTCTTGTTGTGGCTCTTGGAGGAGCCGGTGGCCCCGCCGATGCCGTCCCGGCCGGTGCGGCCGCCCAGGAGGATGACCACGTCCCCGGGCGCGGGCCGCTCCCGGCGCACGTTCTCCGCCGGGGCCGCGCCCACCACCGCGCCGCACTCCAGCCGCTTGGCGATGTAGCCCTCGTGGTACACCTCGGCCACGTGGCCGGTGGCAAGCCCGATCTGGTTGCCGTAGGAGGAGTAGCCCGCCGCCGCCGTCTGGCACAGCTTTTTCTGGGGCAGCTTGCCCTCCAGGGTCTGGTCGAAGGGGACTCGGGGGTCGCCTGCCCCGGTAAACCGCATGGCCTGATGTACATACACCCGCCCGGACAGGGGGTCACGGATGCAGCCGCCGATGCAGGTGGCCGCGCCGCCGAAGGGCTCGATCTCGGTGG
>CANSSJ010000044.1 GCA_947649625.1 uncultured Bacillota bacterium
CCTGGGCGGGGACGTGGATGGAGCAGGCGTTGATCTCCTCGCTCTCGTCCAGCTCAGGGAGGAGCCCCCGCTTTTTCAGCACTTTGGTGCCGATGGTGGCCATGTCCATGAGGGTCTGGGGGCGTTTCGCCGCCTTCTCCTCCCCGTAGACCTCCACCCGGGCGGCCAGATACCGCTCATAGGCGGCCTTGACGGCGGGGTCG
Source organism: uncultured Bacillota bacterium (assembly GCA_947649625.1). Taxonomy (GTDB): domain Bacteria; phylum Bacillota; class Clostridia; order Oscillospirales; family Oscillospiraceae; genus Lawsonibacter. Next base: position 204 of record CANSSJ010000044.1, read on the forward strand.
TCAATCTGAATGTCGTCCAGGTGGGTGGAGAAGGTGGTGTGCCGGCAGTGGTCGGACCAGTAGGTGTCCACCACCCGGACCTCGGTGATGGTGGGGTCACGCTTTTCCTCGTCCCGGAAGTAGGCCTGGAGGAATTTCAGGTCGTCCAGGTCCATGGCCAGCCCCAGCTTGTCCAGCAGGGCGGCCAGGGCGCTTTCGTCCATAGCGGTGAAGCCCTCCACCGTGTCCACGTGGTCGGGAATGGCGTGCTCCCGCACCAGGGTCTCCGGCTTTTCCAGGGAGGCCTCACGGCTCTCTACCGGGTTGATGAGGAAGGCCTTGATCTTGTCCAGGTCGGCCTGAGACAGCCCGCCCCACAGCAGATACAGCTTGGCGTAGGCCACCAGAGGCCGCTCCACCCCGGCCATAAGCTGGATGCACTGGGCCGCCGAGTCGGCCCGCTGGTCGAACTGGCCCGGCAGGGCCTCTACGGCGAAGAAGGCCCCCGCCATCCGGGGCATGGGAAAGTCCTCGTCATAGACCACATCCACCTGGGGCTCGGAGAAGACGATGGTCTTGGCCCGCTGGTAGACCTCATAGTTGATCTGCTCCACGTCGTACCGGTTCAGAATTTCTACCGAGTGGAGGGTGGAAATGCCCAGCTGCTCCTGCAGCTGCCTGCACAGGCCCTGGGCCTCCACGTCGAAGCCCTCTTTTTTCTTGGAATAGCAGCGGTAAACACTCATGGTCTTCTCTCCTCCGTTTTTTATTGAATACTCCAATTTTCCATCTGATAAAATGCGTTCCCCCGCACCGGAGACAGGCCCGACAGCTTCCCCCACTGGGTGAGGACGGAGCCGTTTTTGAACAGGATGGGTACAACAGGGGTCTGCTGGTCCAGCAGAGAGAACAGGGCCTGGGCCGCGGCGGGCTTGTCCTCGGGGGAGGCCGCCTGCATAGCATGGAGCAGGCTGTCGGCGGACTCCTCCCACCAGCCGCCGTAATTCAGCGCGCCGGAGGAGGACAGCAGGGGGGCCAGGTCAAAGTCGGCGGTGAGCACCGTCTCACCCAGGTACAGGTCGAATCTTCCTGCGGCCAGGGCGGCGGTGAAGTCCTCGAAGGACAGCTGCTGCAGGTCCACAGTGAGACCGGCCGCCTCCAGCTGAAAGGCGATGTGCTGAGCGACGGCGGCCTTGGCTGTGTTTTCGTTGTTGACCAGGAAGACGAGGGCCTTGCCGGTGAGGCGCTGGCTCTCCGCCTGGGCGGCCAGCTCCTCCAGGTCGAAGTCAGGAGCGGCCTGGGCCGCGGCCGGGCTGTACAGGGGGCTGTCCGGGTGGACCGGGAGCCGGGCCGGGAGGGCGTGGTTGGCGTAGGCGACGGAGGCGGCTGTGTCCCGGTCCACCGCCAGGGCCAGGGTCCGGCGGACCTCCGGTGTGCGGCACAGGCCGCTCTGGGTATTGAAGCCCAGGTAGAGGAAGCCGGTGGCGGCATAGTCCCAGGTCTGATAATTGCCTCCGTAGCCCATGGCGCTGGTGGCCATCAGGTCCACGTCCACCAGGGATACCTCTCCCGAGTCAAAGGCGTAAATCAGCTCGTCGCTCCTGCTGACCGGATGGAGAGGGATGGACTGGACGGGGAGGGTCTTGTCCCTCTGCCACCAGCCGGACCGGGCGGCGAGGGACAGCCCGTCCTCCGTCAGCGCGTAGGGTCCGGTCCCGGCGGGCCGCTCCTCCTCCCCCAGGGCGATGGGGATATCCAGCAGCAGGGGCAAAGAGCCGTTGGGCCGCCGCAGGGTAATCACAAGCTGACCGGGAGCTTCCTCCGGAACGGTGATGGCGGCTACGTCGGCCAGCCGCTCCCGGTAGCGGCTGCCGGGGGCGCGGGCCAGTTCCAGAGCGGCGGCCACGGCAGCTCCGTCCAGCGGGGCGCCGTTGGAGAAGGTAATCCCGGACCGCAGGGTAAAGGTCCAGACCAGCTTGTCCCCGCTGGCGGCGTAACTTTCGCACAGGACGGGAACGGCCTGGAAGGAGGCGTCCACTGTGAACAGGCTTTCGTAGAGCAGGGGGGACAGGGTGAGGTTGGCCCGGTTCACGGCCAGGACGGGGTGTAGGCTGTACTCGGGATAGAAGGCCAACGTGAAGGGGATATTTCTGGGGGGCGGGTCCTCCGCCTGGCTGGTGTCTCCTGAAGAGGAGGCGGAGCTGGACAAATCGGGGACGGGGCCTCCCGCGCAGGCGGACAGGGACAGGAGGAGGGCGGCGGACAGGAGCAAACAGAATATGCGTTTCATAGTGTAATCCCTTGTAGGGGCCGACGCCCTCGCCGGCCCGACTGTTTTGACATTTCTCTGAATGGGCCGCCGAGGGCGGCGGCCCCTACACAAGCTGTATCATCGCAGCCATGCTGCCCCGGGCGTTTCCCTGGACCCGGTGGGACCAGAACTCGTCCAGATTGCAGGCGGTGCAGGCGGGACAAATTGCGATGTGCGGCCGGAGCAGCCCCGCCCGCTCCAGCCACCGGGCGTTGGCCCCCTTCAGGTCCACCGAGAACTTCCCCGGCCTGTCCAGGGGGCGAATGAAGGCTTCCGCGTCCCCGCCCAGGCCGGCGCGCAGGCCGTCGGGGACGTCGCCGTGGGTCTCGAAGCAGCAGGGGCCGATGCCCGGCCCGATGGCGGCCAGGATATTGTCCGCCCGGCAGCCGTAGTCCCGGACCATGGCCTCCGCCGCCCGGGCGGCGATGCCGGCAGCGGTCCCCCGCCAGCCGGCGTGGGCGGCGGCGATACAGCGGCGGACCGGATCGTAGAGCAGCACGGGGATGCAGTCCCCGGAGAAGATGGTCAGGCACACCCCGGGCTGGTCGGTGATGAGGCCGTCGGCCTCAACGGTGCCGGGGGTCTCGGGGGAGGCCATCACGTCGGCCCGGGTGACGGGGCGGATGATGTCACTGTGGACCTGCTGGTTTTTCACCAGGGCGTTGGGGTCGGCGCCCACGGCGGCGCAGAAGCGGGAGAAATTCTCCCGCAGGTTGGCCGGGGCGTCCCCCCGGCTGGCCCCCAGATTCAGGCTGTCCATGGGTGCGGGGGACACGCCCCCCAGCCGGGTGGAGAAGCCGTGGGCCGCCCCCGCCCAGGCCGGGTCCGGGCAGGCATAAAAGGGGACACCACGGTCCTGCTGTCTGACAATTTCCATGACGTCCCCTCCGATTTGTGATGATATTTTATTTTAGCCTAAATCCTGTCAGATGGCAACCCCTTTTTACAGCTGCTCCAGCTCCCGCAGGGTGTCCTGGATGGTTTTCTGGGGGATGTAGACCGCCGCCATCTCCTGGAGCTGGGCCAGGGAGAGGGAGCGGGCCGCCCCCACCATGGGATGCTTCATGAATTTGCCGAAGCGGCGCTGGAATACGGCCTTCGACCGCGGGTTGTCCAGCAGCTCGCCCACCGTGATCTGCCTGTTGCGTAAGTCCATGTAAATTCACCTCCAAGGTCAGTCTATGCGCCGACGGGCTGAGCCTTGACATGCCCGCCTTGACCCGGGCCGCCGGGGGTGGTAGAATCACCTTACAGACACGCCGCTGAGGAGATGATAAGATGGGAAAGCAGTACGCCAATTTTGGGAGTTATGAGGGAAACTGCCCGCCGGAAAGGAAAGCCTGGAAGCAAAACGGAGGCAGTCCCCCTCCCGTGCCCGTGGTTGAGACAATGGAGCCCTACCAATACATCCAATTTCCGGAACATATGGGGACCATCCCGCTGGAGACCGAGTTTTTCGACATGCTCACGACGAAGCAGGCCAGGGAGTACCTGGAGTGGTACAAGAGCGAGGTGCCCAAACGCTTTGAATATCTGATCTCCTACTGCGCGCGGGAGATGAAGATCCCCAGGTCGGAGCTGCTTAAATTCCCGGAGGGGTGCATCCCCCTCTGGAAGTGGTTCCAGACAAAGCTGACGATGCGTCCCACGACCCAGGAGGAGCAGGACAAAATGCGGCGGGAGTTTGGCTTTCTGGGCGAGTGGCATGTGCTGAAGCGGATCGTAACAGAGGAATCCCGCAGCATTGCCTACGACATCAGCATGTACTTTGGATATCAGCTAATACTGCATTATCCTAACGATCTTGAGTGGGGATATGTGTTGAAGCCCAAGGATATTGTCTACTTAAAGTCTCCGCTTGTGGTCGGATTCGGGGCACATTACGACAGCAGAGGAAAACTTCGTAAAGGAGCGATGGCCCCAAGTCAGGCAATCGGAAAGCAATGGTGCAAAATTTATCACGCAGATTTGCGGATGGAAGATGACGACCTTTATCAGAGCGCAATAGCAATTATGGATATGGTTAAAACTGTAGAAGGCATGGTCGTTCCTCCTGTCGAGCCGGTTTGGGGCGATCTGGAGGCGGACTGACGCGGCGGAACAACAGAAAACAGGAATCCCCCCGCCACCGGGCTGCGCCCGGCGGCCCTCCCCCTTTGTCAAGGGGGGCTTAAACGCGAAAATCCGTCAGTGCAGCTTCAAAAGGCCCCCTTGTGAAAGGGGGCTGGCACGGCGAAGCCGTGACTGGGGGATTCTTGGTTTCAAGTGCCGTGGCCCTGGCTGACGCGCCCCCCGTCTTGACTTTCCCTGTGGAAAGGGCTATACTGCACATTAAGATTTCATAAAGATTGGAGGCCCGTTCCATGGCCAAAAAGAGAGGAAAGGTGCGGTCCGCACTCTCGGCGGCCCACCAGGCCCTGCGGCGCAAGCGGGTGGTGGCGGTGGTCTACTTTACCCTTCGTATCCTGGTCATCGCCATGATGGTGGCCCAGTTCTTCAACGGGGACTTCGAGAGCGTCTTTCTCTGCGGCCTGACCCTGGTGCTCTTCCTGCTGCCCACGGTGTTCGAGCGGGCGCTGATGATCGACCTGCCAAACACCATGGAGATCATCATTATGCTCTTCATCTTCGCCGCCGAGATACTGGGGGAGATCAGCTCCTTCTACACCACCTTCCACGGCTGGGACACCATCCTCCACACCATCAACGGCTTTCTCTGCGCCGCCATCGGTTTCGCCCTGGTGGACATGCTCAACCGGACGGAGAAATTTTCCCTGTCCCTGTCGCCGGTGTTCATGTCCATCGTGGCCTTCTGCTTCTCCATGACCATCGGGGTGCTGTGGGAGTTCTTCGAGTGCGGCATGGACCAGCTCATGGCACTGGACATGCAGAAGGACACGGTGGTCCACTCCATCTCCTCGGTGATGCTGGACCCCTCCGGGCTGAACAACCGGGTGCTCATCGACAACATTGTGGACACCGTTGTGGTGACGGCGGACGGCAGGCAGATCTCCCTGGGCCTGGGCGGCTATCTGGACATCGGCCTGCTGGACACCATGAAGGACCTGGCCGTCAACTTTGTGGGCGCGGTGGTCTTCTCCTTCATCGGGTATTTTTATGTAAAGAGCCGGGGCCGTGGGAAATTTGCCAGTAAATTCATCCCCCAGGTGGTGGAGGTCCAGCCGGAGGATGTGGACCCCCGCCAGCCGAAATTTTTCAAAAAGGCAAAAAAATCTCTCCCGCCGGAGGAATAGAGAAAAAGGGAGCGCCTCATACTAAGCCCATCCCAAACAAGGAGGGTTTACAAACATGACTGACAAGAAGACCTGCAACACCAGCATCAAGTGTTCCGTGGACACCTGCGCCTACCACTCCGGCGCCCAGAACTGCTGTTCCCTGAGCTCCATCAAGGTGGGCTGCTGCGACTGCTCCCCCACCAAGTGCGAGGGCACCGAGTGCGCCTCCTTCAAGCTGGGCGCGAAATAAGGAAAAACGCTCCGCCGTCACGGCGGAGCGTTTTTATGCTATCCCAGATACAGTCCATAGTACCCCATCAGGGCCATGGCCATCAGCCCGGCGGTGATGAGCTGGATGGGCACCCCCCGAAAAGCCCGGGGGCAGCGGTTCAGGTCCACTTCCTTCTGGAGGCTGGCAAAGCTGGCCAGGGCCAGGGTGGCGCCGAGGCCGCCGCACAGGGCGTAGAGGAGGGCGGAGCTCAGGCTGTAGCTGCGCTGGGCCACCAGCAGAGCGGTGCCCAGGGCGGCGCAGTTGGTGGAGATAGAGGCCAGATTGTCGTCCACCCGGCGGGACAGCTCTGGGACGCAGGCGCTGAGAAAGCGGCGCAGCCCGGCGACAAGGGCCGGGATGAGCAGGGCGAAGGCCAGCACCCGGAAGTGCTCCCAGCCGTACTGGCTGAGCAGCCAGAAGTCGATGAGCCAGGCGCACAGCACCCCCAGCACCATCACCACAGTGAGGCAGATGCCGGTGCGGATCGCCTCCCGGGGCTGACGGAAAGACTCCCGGTGGGTGCCGATGCCCATACAGGAGACCAGCACCAGATTTTCTGACAGCAGAGCGGCCAGGGCCACTCCGGCCAGTTCAAGGGCGGTATTCACGGCCGGTCCCTCCCTTACTGTGTATCTTCATAGTTGATCTCCCCCGAGGTATCCAGATTGGCCACGATGTTCAGCGCCCGGTTGACCCCGGCGGTGATGGCCTTGGAGGTGGCGGTGGCGCCGCTGACGGTGTCGATGGAGTTGGGCCCGGAGGTGCGGATGGTGCCCGACCGGCCTACATACCGGGCCAGGGCTCCGGGGGTCATGGCCTCGGTGCCCACCCGGCCGGTCTCGCTGTGGCTGTTGACGGCCACGCCGGTGACGGCGCCGTTCAGGTCCACCCCTACCGTCATGGTGATAGGACCGGCAAAGCCCTGACTCTGGACCTCCACGCAGTAGCCCAGAAGATGGCCTTCGGCGTCATAGCCGGCGATGATGGACATGGCCCCGACGGCCCGGTAGGGGGTCTCGGCCCCCACGGCGGCCTGGGGCATGGCCTGGGCCAGGATCTCATGCTGGGCCTGGATCTCGGCCCGGGCGGTGTTCAGATCGGTAAAGCGGTGGACGCCGAAGATGGCGGCGCAGGTGACCACAAAGACGCCGGCCAGCGGCCCCACGGTTTTCAGCGCGGCGCGCAGCAGGTCCAGATAGGCCTCGCCGGGAGCCTGCCCCTCCTTGGGCTTGGGGATGCGGAGGTTCAGCCTGGGCCGGACAAATTTGATCTCAGTCAGGTTTGCCAGCCCTCGGGCCAGCACGGCCCTGGTGGCGGCGAAGTTGCCGATGCCGAAGCGCCGGGGCAGTCCCAGCCGGTCCAGCAGCCAGACGGTGCAGTTCATGGTGAGGATGGCCCAGCCCACCCCCTCGGGGTAGGAGCTGGAGGAACGCAGCAGCACAGTGAGCAGGCCGCAGCCCACGCCGTACATCACCTGGCCCCGGGGGGTGACCGGGGAGGTGGCGGGATCGGTGGCGAAGAAGACGGCCCCCATCAGCAGGCCGCCGCCCATGAGCTGATAGGCGGTCCAGACCGGGGGAGAGATCCCCTCCGGAGCGGAGAGCAGGGCGACGGCCGCCACCGTGCCCAGGTAGGACAGAGGGATGCGGGGGGCAATGACCCGGCGCAGCAGCAGGTAGCCCAGGCCCAGCAGGAGCATGAAGGCGGATACCTCGCCCATACAGCCGCCCCGCCTGCCCAGGAACATCAGGTCCAGGGGGACGGGGGGGAGCGAGCCCTCGTGGAGGTAGGCCATGGGGGTGGCGGCGGACACCGCGTCCACAGCGGTGCGGGACAGCTGCTGCATGGGCTGGGGCCAGGTGGTCATCAGCATGGGCAGGGTGCCGGCCAGCATCCGCCCGGCCAGGGCGGGGTTCATAAAGTTCCGGCCCAGGCCGCCATAGAACTGCTTGACCACGATGATGGCGAAGCCGGCTCCCATCACCGGCACCCAGAAGGGGGCGCTGGCGGGCAGGCTCAAAGCCAGCAGCAGGCCGGTGACGCAGGCGGACAGGTCGCCGATGGACAGGCTCTGCCGGGTAAGCAGCCGGTAGAGCAGCTCAAAGATGACGCTGGACGCCACCGACACCGCGCACAGGGCCAGTACCCGGGTCCCGAAGAAAAATACGGCCATGCCCAGCGCGGGGATCAGGGCGACGATCACATCCAGCATCATGGCCCGGGTGGTGGAGGACTGGCGCAGCTGGGGGGATAGCCGCCTGGGGGAATATAGCGCGCTCATCGACCCGTCACCCCCTGTCTCAGCAGGGCGGCGGCCTGGGCCACCGTCTCCACCAGCGGGATCTGGGCGGGGCAGATGAAGGAGCAGCAGCCGCAGAAATTGCAGTCCTCCAGGTGATACTTGGCCAGCTTGTCCAGGTCCTGGTCCTCCAGGGCCCGGCGGATAATGGTGGGAGCCAGGTGCATAGGACAGGCGGCCACGCACTTGCCGCACCGGATGCACACCCCGGGAGGGGTGTCCGGCTTGTGCTCCCAGCTGGTGAGGCAGACCAGGCTGTTGGTGTCCTTGGTCACCGGCGCGTCCAGATTGGTGAGGGCGATGCCCATCATGGGCCCGCCGATGAGCATCCGGTCGGTGGCCTCCCGCAGGCCGCCGCAGGTCTCCAGCAGGTGGCGCAGGGGGGTGCCGATGGGCACCCACAGGTTCCGGGGCCGGGTGACCGCCCCGCCGGTGACGGTGACCGCCCGGTGGGTCAGAGGACGGCCCTGGAACAGGGCGTCGTGGATGGCATAGACGGTGGCCACGTTAAAAACGGCACACCTCACGTCCAGGGGGGAGCCGCCGGGGGGCACCTCCCGGCCGGTGACGGTCTGGATGATCTGCTTCTCCGCCCCCAGGGGGTAGCAGGTGCGCACCGGAAGGATCTGGACCCGGCCGCCGCCGCGGCGGCGCAGCCGGCGCTCCACCGCCTCCACGGCGTTGAGCTTGTCCCCCTCGGTGACCACCACCACCCGCTCGCACCGCAGACACTGAGACAGGGCCTGGGCGCCCCGCAGGATGCGCTCTCCCCGCTCCAGCAGCAGGCGGTAGTCGGAGGTGACGTAGGGCTCGCACTCGGCGGCGTTGATGATCAGGGTGTCGATCTTCCCGGCGGAGCGGGCGATCTTCTCCCAGGTGGGGAAGCAGCCGCCCCCCATGCCCACCACGCCGGCCTCCGCCACCCGCTCCACCACCTGCTCCAGGGTAAGCTGGCGGGGGTCCAGGGGGGGCATGTGGCCGGGGTAGGGCTCGCTGCGGTCGTCGTTCTGGATGACGATGGCGGGGGACAGGCCGCCCCAGGGGTGGGGCCGGTTCTCAATGGCGCTCACCCGGCCGGAGACGCTGGCGTGGGCCGCCGCCCCGGTCTCCACCCGCCGGGCGATGGGCTGGCCCACCGTCACCGGGTCGCCGGGGCGGACCATGGGGGTGGCGGGTCCGTCGGCGCACATGACCAGGGGGATGACGATCTCCTTGGAGGTCTGGGAGAGGCGGGCCATGGGCTTGCGCCGGGTAATGCCTTTTCGAGTGGCGGGGTATACCCCGCCAAAGAAGGAATGGGTCATATGGAATCCTCCCCGCATCCTGCCGGAAAAGGGAACTTCGACAAAATGCGTGCGATATCTCAATATTTACACAGGATATATCATAATCCAAACAGAGGTCCCCTGTCAATGTCAATCTTTCCAAGGAAATGCCAAAACAGCCGCTTTTTCGCGGCTGTTTTGCGGTTTACCGCCGGGGCCTGGTCTGCTCCGGACGGCGCTGGAGCCCGATCCGGGCGGCGTGGGGCCCCACCTCGGCCCAGGGGGCGAGAAAGGTGTGAATACCCAGCCTGCGGGCCACATCCACCTTGTGCCGCAGGGTGTCGCCGTCGTCAAAGAGGACGAAGTGGGCGCCGCTTTCCCGGCTCATGTAGGTAAAATAGCGGGCGCACAGCTCTCCGGAGAAGAAGACGGAGGGAGACAGCCGCTGCTTCAGACCTTCCAGCTCCTGTTCCGTCAGGGGCTGGCCGCTGCCCGTGGGGGAGGGGAGGAAGAAGTCCTCCGCCCGCTTCTCCAGGGCCAGAACCACCCGGCTCTCCCCGAAGCGCTCCAGGGCCTCCTCCAGCCGCTTTTGGAGGGAGCCGCCGGACAGGGCGGAGGGGATGGCCACCCGGGCGTGGGGAGCGGCGGAGGCGTACCGCTCGGGGACGATGAGGGTCCAGCCCCGGCGGGCAAAGGGCTCATCCAGGGCGGCGGCGATCTGCTCCAGGGGGGGCAGACGGTTTTCAAAGTCCAGGATGGCCCCGGAGAAGCCCCGGACCTGACACTCCCGGACGATTTCCTGACACAGCGGGCCTGTGGGCCCCAGCCCGTCAAAATCCTGGTCGTCCACCACCATCAGCCCGCCCCTGGGGCTGGTGCTGCCCGCCCGGAACAGGTGGGGCCCCGGCCCCAGCCGGTAGGCCAGATGGGCGGGGGTGGCCTGCCAGCCTCGGAGGGCGGGCAGCTGTTGGGGCGGCAGGGTGATGATATAGGTGTCCATGGGATATCCCCCTTGTCCAAAGTTTCATCCTGTGATATACTACGCTGTACAACGTATGAAATTGGACGAGAGGTTAGAACCATGTCTCTATCACCCGTACCCCGGGGGGTCTACCCCTCGGTGACAGATATTTCCCCCCAGGCGCTGGCGGAGCGTGGGATCAAGCTGGTGCTGGCCGACCTGGACAACACCCTGGTTCCCTACAAGGTGACCCAGCCCCCTCCGGAACTGACCGCCTGGAAGGAGGAGCTGGAGTCCTGCGGCATCCGGCTGTTCCTCCTGTCCAACAGCCGCAAACCGGGCCGGGCGCAGAAGTTCGCGGAGAAGCTGGGCATCCCCTTTCAGGGCCACTCGGGCAAGCCGAAGAAGGCGGGCTACCTCCGTGCCATGGAGCGCATGGGCGTCACACCCGAGCAGACCGTCATGGTGGGGGACCAGATCTTCACCGATACCCTGGGGGCCAACAACGCCGGGGTGGCCCCCCTGCTGGTCCAGCCTATCCGGCTGGCGGGCAACCCGGGGCGGTATGTCCGGTATGCGGTAGAGACCCCCTTCCGCCTGCTGGGAAAGAGGAGGCCCTTTCTATGAGCGCAAAATTCGGCCCGGCGGGCAACTCGGAGAGCTTCTCCAGGGTCCATAAATCCTCCCTGGCCGCCCCCGGATGGATCGCGGATTTTGGTTTGGACTGCTACGAATACCAGTGCGGCAAGGGGGTCCGGGTGAGGAGGGAGACCGCCGTCAAGATCGGGGAGAACGCCCGTGCGGCGGGGATAGTGATGTCCCTCCACGCCCCCTACTTCATCAATCTGGCCAACCCGGACCATGAGAGCATCATGAAGAACAACGGCTATGTGCTTACCTCCTGCGCCCTGGCGGACTGGATGGGAGCGGAGCGGGTGGTGGTGCATACCGGAGCCCTTATGGGCCGCTCCCGCCGGGAGGCGCTGGACATTGCCAAGCGGGGAATGTCCGCCCTGCTGGCGGTCATCGACACCGCCGGCCTGGGCCATATCGCCCTCTGCCCCGAGACCATGGGCAAGTTGGGCCAGCTGGGGGATCTGGACGAGGTGCTGGAGCTGTGTACCCTGGATGAGCGGCTGGTCCCCTGCATCGACTTCGGCCATCTCTACGCCCGTTCCCTGGGGGCGGACGACGGGGGGGCGGCCTTCTGCCGGATGCTGGACCGTGTGGAGGAAATTCTGGGTCCCAACCGGGCCTCCACCTTCCACAGCCACTTCTCCCATATCGAGTTCACCCCCAAGGGCGGGGAGAAGTGCCACCGCACCTTCGACGACGACGGGGGCTACGGCCCCGACTGGGCCCCATTGGCCGCTGAGATCGCCCGCCGGGGCTGGTCGCCTACGTTTATCTGTGAGTCCGCCGGCACCCAGGCGGAGGACGCGTTGACCATGAAACAGATTTATGAGGGGTTAGTTCTGTCATGAATTTAGATTATATTTTATTGGGGACGTTGCTGCTGGGGGGCGGTGCGTATATGCTTGTCTGCCCGGAAAAAATGTGGAAAATCACATTATATTTTCGTTCTCTATGGTGGCCGAACAGAGAACCGATGGATTTTGAGCTGTTTGTAACGAGAATATTTGGCGGAGGGCTGGTCCTGTTTGGATTGTTGCTCTGCTTTGGATATGTATAATGAAGAATTGAACACTATGGAGGAAATCGAAATGGACCACATTGAAAAAATTGCCGCCCAGCTGCCGGAGTACGGCCTGGACGCCATGCTGATCACCAGCGAGTCCGGGGAGCGGTACGCTCTGGGGTTCCACGGGGAGGGCCTGCTGCTGGTGACGAAGGAGGGAGCCCAGTACACCACCGACGGCCGGTATATCGAGGCGGCCCGGGAGCAGATCGCCGGGGCGGAGGTCCTGCTGACCACCCCGGACAAGGGCCATCTTGCCTTTGCCAGGGAGTACATCGAGGCCAAGCAGCTCCACAACGTGGGCTTCGAGAGCGGGGCCATGACGGTGGACGGCCACAAGAAGTACACCCAGGCCCTGCCCTGTGTCCTTACCCCCGCCCAGGACCTGCTGGACGGCCTGCGCGCCTCCAAGGACGAGGGGGAGCTGGCCCTGATGCGCCGGGCCCAGGCCATCACCGACGAGGCCTTCAAGGCCATTTTGAACTTCATCCGCCCCGGCATGACCGAGCGGGAGATCGCCGCCCGGCTGGTCTATGAGCTGCTCAGCCGGGGAGGGGAAAAGGTGTCCTTCGACCCCATTGTGGCCGCCGGCCCCAACGGCTCCCGGCCTCACGCCGTCCCCGGGGACCAGATCGTGGAGGCGGGCATGTTCATCACCATGGACTTCGGCTGCAAGGTGGGGGGCTACTGCTCCGACATGACCCGTACCGTGGCTCTGGGACAGCCCACAGAAGAGATGGAAGCGGTGTACAACGCCGTCCTAGCCGCCCAGAAGGCGGGGATCAACGCCGCCCGGGCGGGGGTCACCGGGAAGGAGATCGACGAGGCGGCCCGCCGGGTCCTCCGGGAGGCCGGGTATGGGGAATACTTCTCCCACGGTTTCGGCCACTCCCTGGGGGTGGACATCCACGAGTCCCCCAGCGCCAATTCAAAGGAGATCCGGGCTATGCCCATGGGGGCGGTCATCTCCGCCGAGCCGGGCGTCTATATCCCGGGGGAGTTCGGGGTGCGCATCGAGGACGTGCTCATCCTCCACGAAAACGGCTGCGAGGATATCACCCGCTCCCCCAAGGACCTGATCGTGTTGTGATGGACCGGGAGAAAACCTGTTGCTTCACCGGCCACCGGCCGGACAAGCTGCCCTGGGGAGGGGACGAGTCCGACCCCCGTTGTCGGCGGCTGAAAGTGCGCATTGCCCAGGCGGTGGAGGACGCCTACGTGTCGGGTGTCCGCCGCTTCATCACCGGCATGGCCCGGGGGGTGGACCTGTACTGCGCCGAGGCGGTGCTGGCGCTGCGGGAGGGGGAGCCCGACATTGTCCTGGAGTGTGCCCGGCCCTGCGAGACCCAGGCGGACAGCTGGCCGGCGGTGGAACAGGAGCGCTACCGGTCTATTCTGGAGCGGTGCAACTTCGAAACCTTGGTCCAGCACAGCTACGACCGCTTCTGCATGATGCGCCGCAACCGGTACATGGTGGATCGGTCAGGCTCCCTCATCGCCGTGTACAACGGCGTTCCCAAGGGGGGCACCTTCCAGACCCTGGCCTACGCCATGAAGAAGGGCCTGACCATCCACACCATCGACCTGGAGGACTTTCTATGAACACCCTCATGCACATCTGCTGCGCTCCCTGCGCCAACCGGCCCATCGCCCTCCTCCGGGAGGAGGGCCTGTCCGTCACCGGCTTCTGGTTCAACCCCAACATCCACCCATACACCGAGTACCAGGCCCGGAAGCGCACCCTGGAGGACTATTCCAGGGAGATCGGCATGAAGCTGGTCATCGGCGGGACCTACGACCTGCGCCCCTTCATCACCGCCGTGGCGGGGGACATCGACGGCCGGTGTTCCTACTGCTACCGGGTCCGCATGGAGGAGACCGCCCGGTACGCCGCCGAAAACGGATATGACAGCTTCACCACCTCCCTGCTCATCTCCCCCTACCAGAACCACGGGGCCATCGCCGCTGCTGCCCGGGAGATGGGGGAGAAGTACGGCGTGGCCTTCCTCTACCGGGACTTCCGCCCCCTGTTTCAGGAGGGCCAGCAGTTTGCCCGGGACCACGGGTTCTACATGCAGAAGTACTGCGGCTGTATTTTCAGCGAGGAGGACCGGTATATGGCGGCCAAGCGAAGGAAGAAAGCGGCTCGGGAAGGGGAATAACGCGCAGAGATAAATTTTTAATGTTTTACATTAAAAAAATATTGACAAAGATAATGCCTCCTGCTATACTGTGAAACAGAACCGGGTTCGCAGTATTGTTTGGGAGGTTATGAGATATGAAAAAATTTTACAAGCTGGCGCTGACAGCGTCTAAGATCATGGAGGTCATCCACTGGGGTACAGCTCTGTTCATGGCGGGATTGCTGGTGTGCAGTCTGGTCAACGGCCCCTGGCTCCAGGGTGTTTTGGAGCAGAATGTGCCCGAGTACGGCACGGTGATGTCGGTCTACGGCTTTGAGGTGGAGGCCGTAGACGGGGCGGGCCATGTGAGTCCCCAGGTGTTGGCTCTGTTCAGTGCTGCTGCTGTGATGATCCTGTCCTTGATGGCGATGGTGTGCCGCAATCTTTACTTGATTTTGAAAAAGTCGGAGGGGGTCACTCCTTTTCAGCCGGACAATATCCGGATGGTCCGGGAGATCGGCATCTTTTACATTGCCGTTCCTTTTGTCGGGCTGGCTGTGAGCAATCTGGCCCGCCTGATGCTCGGGCCGGACGCACTGGAGATGAGTGTGGACTACGGCGGCCTGATTACGGGCCTTGTGATGCTGTGTCTGTCCCAGTTCTTTGCCCATGGGATGGAGCTGGAGCGGGACCTGGACGGGCTGATGTAACGGAGGAGGGGCTATGGGAAAGATCGTTCTGCGGCTGGACCGCATGATGGTGGAGCGGAAGATGTCCCTCAACGAGCTGGCGGAGCGGGTGGGCATCTCCAACGTCAACCTGTCCAAGATCAAGAACAACCGGGTCACTGCCATCCGGTTCTCCACCCTGGCCGCCATCTGCGAGGTGCTGGACTGCGAGGCAGGGGACATTTTGGAATTTCAGAAAGAAGGATAAAAAATCCCGCCCCCGTGAGGGGGCGGGATTTTCATATGCCTGTTACAGCATATTGATGAAGAAGGTGATGGTGATGCTGTTGATGAAGTCGGCGAACATGCTGCCCACGATGGGGACCAGGATGTAGGCCTTGACGGAGGGGACGAAGCGGTCGGTGAGGGCCTGCATGTTGGCCATGGCGTTAGGGGTGGCGCCCATGCCGAAGCCGCAGGTGCCGGCGGCCAGGATGGCGGCGTCGTAGTTGCGGCCCATGACATTGTAGACCACAAAGTAGGCGAACAGGAACATCAGCACCACCTGGACCACCAGCAGGATGACCAGAGGTACGGCCAGGTCGGCCAGCTGCCACAGCTTCAGGGTGATCATGGCGATGCCCAGGAAGAGGGACAGGCAGATGCCGCCGATGTCGTCGATGGCGGCCATGGGCACCTCAAACCTGCCGCTGAACTCACTGGTGTTGCGCATAATGGCGGCCACGATCATGGCGCCGATGTACACAGGGAAGTCCATGCCCGTCTTGGACAGCAGCCAGGACACGATAGTGCCCACGCCCATAGCGATGGCCAGCTGGTAGGCGGCGGAGGCGTAGCTCTTGACGGCACCGCCGGCAGTCTCCTCGGTGCTGGCGGGGAGGGCGTCCTCCACAGGAACGGCGGTCTTGAGCAGGTCATGCTTCAAAATGAGCCGCCGGCCCAGGGGCCCGCCCATGAGGGAGCCGCCGATGAGACCGAAGGTGGCCGCCGCCACGCACAGGGTCTTGGCTCCCTCCAGGCCCAGGCCCTCCAGTCTCGGGCCGAAGGCGCCCGCCGTGCCGTGGCCGCCCACCATGGGGATGGAGCCGGTGCACATGCCCAGCAGCGGGTTGACACCCAGCACCTGGGAGAAGCCCACCGCCGCGATATTCTGGAGGATGATCAGCACGGTGACGCAGCCCAGGAAGATAAGCAGGCTGATGCCGCCGCTCTTGAGCACCTTCAGGTTGGCCTGGAAGCCAACGGAGGTGAAGAACATCACCATGCACACGTTTTTCAGGGTCTCGTCAAAGGTC
Source organism: uncultured Bacillota bacterium (assembly GCA_947649625.1). Taxonomy (GTDB): domain Bacteria; phylum Bacillota; class Clostridia; order Oscillospirales; family Oscillospiraceae; genus Lawsonibacter. The sequence continues at coordinate 16,332 of CANSSJ010000044.1, forward strand.
AGCTCCATCACGCCGGCGGCGTAGAGGACGCAGGACAGGATGGCGAAGAGCAGGCCGCCTATCACGGGGGAGGGGACGCAGAAGGTCTCCAGCAGCTTGATCCGCTTTTTCAGCCAGCCGCCGATAAACAGCACCACCACGGCCACGGCCAGGGTCTGGTACATATCCAGCGACATCTGGAAGCTCTTCACACTCTTCTCCGGCGTTCTGGCCTCCACGGTGAGGCCCTTGCCTTCGTAGTAGGAGGCGGCCCCGAAGTGGAAGGGGATGGGCACGCCCTGAACGGCCGCGTTCAGGTCCAGCGCCGTGTCTACAGCCACGGCGCTCTGAATCTGTTCGTTATACTGAAACAGAGTGTCGGTGACCTGTTTGACAATGGCGGCGTCCAGCTTGTCGGAGGCCACCAGCACGGCCTGGACGCCCAGGGTGGTCACGTCCTCGTCCTGGCCCTTATAGGTGCCCGCCGGGATGGTGCACATGGCGTAGCAGTTATACAGGCCCATCAGCTGGTCAATGGTCCGCTGGTCGGGGGAGATGAGCCGGATGTCGGTCTTCTCCGCCAGCTCGGCCACCGCGTTGGTGGGGGCGCCCGCCGTGCAGAAGAAGGCGTCCAGCTTGCCGGCGGCCATCTCGTCGGCGGACTCGGCAAAGGCCAGCCGGCTGACCTTCAGCTTATCCAGAGTCAGGCCGTTGGCCTGGAGGATCTGCTCGGCATTGCGGGTGACGCCGGAGTTCTCAGCGCCCACGGAGACCCGCTTGCCGGCCAGATCGCGGATGGAAGTGATGCCGGATTCCTTGGTGACCACGATCTGGCAGGCCTCGGTGTAGAGGGCGCCCACCGCGCTGTAGCCGGACAGGATCCTGCCCTCAAAGCTGCCCTCGCCCACCGCGGCGAACTGGAGGGTATCGCTCTGGACGATGGCCAGGTCGGCCAGGTCGCCCGTCAGCAGCTCCAGGTTGGCCTCGGAGCCGGTGGTCTCCTTTACGGCCACGTCCCAGCCTGTCGCCTCCTTGATTGCGGGGGCCAGGGCGTTTCCGTAGGCGAAGTAGACTCCGCCTGTGCCGCCTGTGCCGAACCGGATCTCATCCGAAGCGCCGCTGCACCCGGCCAGGCAGGACAGCAGCAGGCAGGACAGGAGCAGAGCTGAACATATCCGTCGTAATTTCATAACCGCATTTCTCCTTTTATCACGTTTTTTTGAGCGATGACGGGTCCCGTTGCTCCCTCCCTCCGTGTGTTTGATCCCGTGCCGTCCCGCAAGGCCTCCGGACGGCGCCAACACCTCCATTATAATTGTATATTATAGCATAGAGAGCCGAAAAAGTACAGTGATTTTTTGCCGTTCATCACAGAAGGCATGAAAAAAACGCGCGTCCCCAACGGGACGCGCGCGCAGGGCTTCAATTAAGCCAGGGCCTTCTTGGCGGTGTCGGTGAGCTGGGTAAAGGCGGCCTTGTCGTTGACGGCCAGCTCGGCCAGCATCTTGCGGTTGATGATAATGCCGGACTTCTTCAGCCCGTTCATAAAGGTGGAATAGTTCATGCCGTTGGACTTGCAGCCGGCGCTGATCCGGGTGATCCACAGCTGGCGGAAGTCGCGCTTCTTCAGCTTGCGGCCGGTGTAGGCGTAAA
>CANSSJ010000045.1 GCA_947649625.1 uncultured Bacillota bacterium
TCCTGTCCATGGAGCGCCACGAGAACAGCGACCACATGTGGGTGTGCCAGCTGGACGTGGGCCAGTCTGAGCCCGTCCAGATCGTCACCGGGGCCTGGAACATCCACGCAGGAGATTTGGTCCCTGTGGCCCTGCACAACTCCACCCTGCCCGGCGGCAAGAAAATCACCAAGGGCAAGCTGCGGGGCGTCATGTCCAACGGTATGCTCTGCTCCCTCAAGGAGCTGGGCCTGGACGAGCGGGATTTCCCCTACGGCGTCATTACCGCCGCCGCCCTGCTCAACGACTACCACCCCATCGACCCGGACAAGCCCTCCATCCCGGCGGATATCAAGCCGGGAGACAAGATTTATGGCCCGGTGGTAGCCGCTGAGGTTCTGGAGTGTATGCCCTTGGGCGACGGCAGCTACCACACCTGCATGATGGTAAAGGACGGCACTGTCTGTCCTGATATTCACTGCGACAACGTCCATGTGGGGGATATGGTGCCCTACAACGAAAAAACTGACGACATCTGCACCCTGGCCGACCTCCACGCCGAGCAGCGGGAGTTCCCCCACTGCATCCCCGACGGCATCTTCGTCCTGCTGGAGGACTGCAAGCCGGGGGACGACATCAAGGCCGTCACCGGCCTGGACGACCATGTGGTGGAGTTTGAAATCACCCCCAACCGCCCCGACTGCCTGTCCGTCATCGGTCTGGCCCGTGAGGCGGCGGCCACCTTCGACAGGCCCTGCCGGTTCCACACCCCGGAGGTCAAGGGCGGGGCTGAGGGCGTTCTCCCCGAGCTGCTGGACGTGGAGACCCCCGACCCCGAGCTGTGCCCCCGGTACACCGCCCGGATGGTGCGGAACGTGAAGATCGGCCCCTCCCCCAAGTGGATGCGGGAGCGGCTGCGGGCCATGGGGGTGCGGCCCATCAACAACATCGTGGACATCACCAACTATGTCATGCTGGAGTACGGCCAGCCCATGCACGCCTTCGACTACCGCTATGTCAACGGCGGGAAGATCATCGTCCGCCGGGCGGCCGAGGGGGAGAAGCTGACCACCCTGGACGGGAAAGAGCACACTCTCACCGCTAACCACTTAGTGATTGCCGACGAGGGCCGGGCGGTAGGCCTGGCCGGCATCATGGGCGGCCTGAACTCCGAGATCGTGGCCGACACCGCCGACGTGGTCTTTGAGTCCGCCTGCTTCGACGGCACCTGCATCCGCAAGGGCGCCCTGGCCCTGGGGATGCGCACCGAGGCCTCCGCCAAGTTCGAGAAGGGCCTGGACCCCATGAACACCCTCCCCGCCGTCAACCGGGCCTGCGAGCTGGTGGAGCTGCTGGGGGCCGGCGAGGTTGTCGATGGCGTCATCGATATTCTCAACTACGTGCCCCAGCCCACTCTGCTCAAGGTGGAGCCGGACAAGATCAACGCCCTGCTGGGCACCGACGTGGCGGAGAACGTGATGTACACCATCCTCCAGAAGCTGGGCTTTACCACCACCAAGGAGCGGGGCGTCATCCAGGTGCCCTCCTGGCGGGGCGACGTAAAAGAGATGGCCGACCTGGCTGAAGAAGTCGCCCGGTTCTACGGCTACAACAACATCCCCACCACCCTGATGCGGGGCCAGACCACCCTGGGGGGCTACTCCCCCGAGCAGCGGCTGGAGCAGCGGCTGGGGGCCGTCTGCCGGTCCTGCGGCTACGACGAGATCATCACCTACTCCTTCATCTCCCCCACCTGGTATGACAAAATCGGCTGGCCGGAGAACGACTTCCACCGCAAGAGCTTCAAAATTTTGAATCCTCTTGGGGAGGATACCTCCATCATGCGCACCACCACCCTGCCCTCCATGCTGGACATTCTCGCCCGGAACTACAACTACCGCAACAGGGACGTCCGCCTCTACGAGCTGGGCCGTATCTATCTGCCCGGCCATGAGGACGGCTTGGCTACCGAGGCCAAGGTGCTCACCCTTGGGGCCTACGGCGAGGGCTTCGACTTCTATGACCTCAAGGGAGTTGTGGGGGCCATTTTGAAGGATATCCGGGCTGAGGAGGTCCACTTTGAGGGTTCCCTGGGAGCGGACGCAGACCTCTCCTACCACCCCGGCCGCTTTGCCACAATCTGGTGCGGCACCGATCAGGTGGGCGTAATGGGCCAGATCCACCCCAACGTGGCCAAAAACTTCGGCGTGGACGGAGAGCTGTACTGCGCTGAGCTTAGCTTCGACGAGCTGATGCTGGCCAAGGGAGCCGACCCCGAGTACGTCCCCCTGCCCAGGTTCCCCTCCGTCACCCGTGACATCGCTGTGGTGTGCGGCGAGGCAGTCACCGTGGGGGCCCTGGAGAAGGCCATCCGCAAGGGGGCCAAGGGCCTGCTGAAAGAGGTCTCCCTCTTCGACATCTACCGGGGCAAGGGCATCGACGAGAGTAAAAAGTCCGTGGCCTTCAACCTGGTCCTTCGGGCCGACGACCGCTCCCTCACTTCCGAGGAGGCCGACGAGGACGTGAAGTCCATTCTGGAGGCCCTGGAGAAGGACTGCGGGGCGAAATTGCGGTAAGGAGGATATCATGATCCGATTTGAATGCGATTACACCACCGGGGCCCACCCGAAAATTCTGGAGGCCCTGGTGAACACCAACGGCGAGGCCTGTCCCGGCTACGGAGTGGACGGCCACTGCGAGCACGCCCGGGCCATGCTCCGGGAGCTGTGCCAGACTCCCGAGGCCGGGGTCCACTTCCTGGTGGGGGGCACCCAGGCCAACACCACCGTGATCGCCGCCGCCCTCCGCCCCCATCAGGGGGTGCTGTGCGCCGAGACGGGGCACATCAACGTCCATGAGAGCGGGGCCATCGAGGCCACCGGCCATAAGGTGCTGGGACTGCCCGCCTGTGAGGGGAAGATCACGGCGGAGCAGATCGACGGGTACTGTCAGGCTCACTACGACGACGCGGCCTGGGAGCACATGGTCCAGCCGGGGATGGTCTACCTCTCCCTCCCCACCGAGCTGGGGACGGTGTACACCCTGGCCGAGTTGGAGGCCATCTCCCGGACCTGCCGCAAATGGAAGCTGCCCCTGTTCGTGGACGGGGCCCGGCTGGCAGCGGGTCTGGCCGCGTCGGACATCACCCTGCCCGATCTGGCCCGGCTGTGCGACGTGTTCTACCTGGGCGGGACCAAGGCGGGTCTCCTCTTCGGGGAGGCGGTCGTCATCCCCAACCTCAACCTGGACTTCGACTTCCGCTACCTCATCAAACAGCACGGCGGGATGCTGGCTAAGGGCCGGTTGCTTGGGGTACAGTTCGAGGCGTTTTTGACCGATGACCTCTTTCTGGAGATCGGCAGGAAGGAGGTCGCCCAGGCCATGCGCCTGCGGGCGGCCTTCGAGAAGAAGGGGTATCCCCTCTTCGTCAACTCCCCCACCAACCAGCAGTTCCCTATCCTGCCCAACGAGCATATGGCGGCGCTGGAGGAGAAGTACTCCTTCGAGGTGTGGGCCAGGGTGGACGAGGGACACACCGCCGTCCGCTTCTGCACCAGCTGGTCCACCACGGACGGAGACGTGGATGCGCTGATCACCGATATTCAAAAACTGTGATTGCGAAGGGCGGCCGCAGGCCGCCCTTTCTTTAGAAAAAATTAAGAATCCTGGCCTGTTTTTTGTAAGAAATCTCTGCTATATTGAGAGACGGCGGGCCGGAGTCGTCCCGCCCTACATATATTGACGGAGGTCGTGTCCATGAAGAAATGCCTATCCCTGCTGCTGGCCCTTCTCCTGCTGCTGCCGGGGTGCGCGGCCAAGCCCAAAGAGGACGCCACCACCACGCAGGACGCCGAGACCATCGCCCGGGTCATGCTGGCCTTTCTGGACGAAAACGAGGAGGCGGACGACCTCACCTGGTATCGGGAGCCCTCAGACGTGGAGGGCTATGTCAGGGACTGCTATAAGCTGGAGGACGTGCCCTGGGCCGACGGAGCCGTCGCCCGCATGGAGGGAGCCCGGGCCTTTGAGCTGGCGGTACTGCGCGTGGACGAACGAAACGTGGAGACGGCAGTCGAAGCTCTCCAGGCATATCTTCTGAGCCGGAGGGGTGATTTTACCGGCTACTTTCCCGATCAGGCGGAGCTGGTAGACAGCGCACTGATTCTTACCAGAGGCGACTGGGTGGCTCTGTCCATCTGCCTGGACCAGGAGGCGGCCCGGTTCGGCTTTGAGAGCTGCTTCGGGGACGGCGTCAACGCCCGCGGCATCCCCGTTACATTGGGCCCCGACCCGGAGGACCTGCGGCCAGACGGCCGGCTGATCTACAGGGATCCAGGGGTGGAGGATATGACTCTCTACGACATTTCCACCATTTTAGCCGCATGGGAGAGTGGGGACGACTCCGGCCTGTCCGGGAAGGACAGGAAAATTCTAAACGCCGCCAAGGAGGTGCTGGAGGAATGTGTCACTCCAAATATGAGCGGCTATGAAAAGGAGGAGGCCCTGTATAACTGGCTGTCCCTCAATGTGCACTATGATACCTCCCACAACAACACCCGCGGCGCTCCCCGGACCTCTTATGAGCCATACGGCCCGCTGATTGACCGGAAAGGGGTCTGCCTGGGTTACGCCGAGGCCTTCCGGCTGCTGATGAATCTGGCGGGCGTCGAGTGCATCACCGTGACCGGAGCGTCCAACCTGATGATAAACAACCACGCCTGGAACATGGTAAAGCTGAACGGCGAGTGGTACTGCGCCGACCCCACCTGGGACAACAGGCACGGCCCCGGCCACTTTACCTACTTCAACGTCACCAGCCAGTACATGGCCGACTCCGACCACCAGTGGGACTATGACAACACCCCCGAGGCCACCGCGGAGGACGGCGGCCGCTCCTAAAGCCCTCCCCCCCCCCTTCCGGGGGAAGGCTTTTTTGTTCTCCTGAAAAATTTCCGTGGGTTTTCCCAATTTCCGGTGTAATATAGGACAGAGAGAAAAAAGGAGGTGGGTGCATGGACCGGCAGGAGATCATCCAGCTGATCCGGGACCGGGAACCGGAGGGGATGGACCAGCTTCTGCTCCACTTCGGGCCGCTGATGCGGTACATCATCGCCCCCATCCTGTCCGATCCGCGGGACCGGGAGGAATGCCTGTCCGAGGTGGCCATGCGGGTCTGGGAGCAAATCGACCGGTTCGACGCCGGGAAAGGGAGCTGGACGGGCTGGCTGACGGTCCTCACCCGGAACGCCGCCCTGAACCGGGCGCGGGGCCGGTCCGGGAATACGGACGAACTCACCGAGGACCTGGCCTCGCCGGAGCCCACCCCGGAGGAGGCCCTGCTGCGCCGGGAGCGGCAGGAGTCGCTGTATCGGGCGCTGAACGGTCTGTCCAGCCGGGACCGGGCGCTGATTTATCGAAAATACTTCTACATGCAGCCCACCGAACAGATCGCCCGGGAACTGGGCACCACGGTCCGGGCGGTAGAGGGCAAGCTGTACCGGCTGAAAAAACAGCTACGGAAACAGTTGGGAGGTGACGGACGTGGATGACCGCCGTTTTGACCAGGACCTGGATGCCCTGCTGACAGAGAGCCTGTCCGTCCCGCCGGAGGATGTGCTGCGGGGGGTCACCCCCTGGCGCCGGGCCATGAACCGGATCCTCTGGGGGCTGGTGCTGGGCTCCTTCACCCTGAATTTCTGGGGGCTGAACTACCTGCTGCCCGCCCTGGGGCACATCCTGATCCTGCTGGGCCTGCGGGTCCTGCGGAGGGAAAACCGGTGCTTCCGCGCCTGGTGGTACGCCCTGCTGGTCCAGACCGGGCTGTATGCCTTCCGCATCATCCACATGGCCGCCCCCGGCTGGCAGGAGTTTGACAAGACCTCCCTGGGCATGGCGCTGACCGGGGCGGGGCTGGCGCTGGAATTTCTCCAGTTCTTCTGCCTGTGGCTGGGCCTGCGGCAGGTGCGCCGGGGCGCGGGGCTGCCTCCCGGGGCGGGCAGCGCCCTGGGGCTGCTGGTATTCAATGCCATCCTGCTGGCCCTTATCGGCATGGGGCTGACGCAGATCAACTGGTTCTTCTTTGCCGCCATGCTCATTGTCTATCTCTGCATCATCCGGGGGCTGTTCAGGCTGTCCCGGGAGCTGGACGAGGCGGGCTACACAGTGCGGCCCGCCCCGGTGCGCATCCCAGATCTGGCCCTGGGCCTGGGGCTGGCGGGCGTTCTGCTGGCGGGAGTCGCTGTGGTGAGCCTGACCTGCAGCCGCCTGCCCATGGACTGGCAGCCGGTGGACCCGGCCGAGCACAGCGGCCTGACAGAGATCGAGGCCCGCCTGCTGGAGCTGGGCTTTCCGGAGGAGGTGCTCTCCGACCTGACCCCGGAGGATATCCGGGACTGCGAGGGGGCCATCCGAGTGGAGGTGGACCGGGAGCGCCACAGCCTCACCATGAGCTGGGATGTCAGCACCCCCAAGCCGCTCACCCTGACCCATATCGCGGTGGAGCTGGCTGGGGAGCGGGAGACCTGGCGCATCTTCCACCACTTCTCCTGGGAGACCGGCACAAAATTCTACGGCTCTGAGGCCTTCCAGCTCTGGACCATCTACGACCACACGGCGGAGGGCTGGAGCAAGCTGGCCGACCCCGCCGGGCGGCTGCTCTATGACCGGGACGGGGCCACCTTCTGGTCCCCCTACCACTCCCTGGGAGTGGAGACCTACACCACCAACAGCATGTTCTTCGGCGTGCAGACCTCCAGCGACCCCATGGCCTCCTTCTCCTTCCCTTGGAACGGGGAACACTGCCGGGGGTATGTCACCTATGCGGCAGAAGAGGTCCAGGACGGTTGGATCCTCGATTCCTGGATCAACTACGTCCACCAGCAGGCCCGGTCTGCCTACCCCGCCCAGACCGCCAGAGAGTGGCAGATGTCCGGAGCCTGGAACGGGGACGGACTGCCCTTCTTTCGTATCCAGACCGCAATCCAGTTCTACCCCTTCGAGTGGCCGCCATCATAAAAGACAGGCCCCCGGCTTTCGCCGGGAGCCTGTCTTTTATGTCCGGTAATTTCCGTTGATCTGAATGTACTCGGCGGTGAGGTCGCAGCCCCAGCAGACGGCGCTGTCCTCCCCCTCGTGGAGGTCCACGTCAATGACCACTTCTTTTTGGTCCAAAATCTCTCTGGCTCTGCCCATATCCAGGGGGGCGGCCTCTCCCTGGACGCAGGCCAGCGCCTCCCCCGCCGCCGAGCGGAAGCAGATATCCACATGCTCAGGCCGGAAGGGGGCCTTGGAGCAGCCCATGGCGATCATCACCCGGCCCCAGTGGGGGTCACAGCTGGACATGGACGCCTTAATCAGGTCGGAGGAGACCACAGACCGGGCCAGCCGCTCCGCCCCCTCCTCGCTGCGGGCATTACGCACCTGACAGGTGACCAGCTTGGTGGAGCCGGTGCCGTCGGCGGCAATGGCCCGGGCCATATGGGTACAGACCCTCTCCAGCGCCCGGGTGAATTTCTGAAAGTCTTCATCCTTCCACTCGATCAGGGGATTGCCGGCCATTCCGTTGGCCAGTGCGACGCACATGTCATTGCTGGAGGAGTCTCCGTCCACCACCACCCGGTTGAAGGTCCTGGCCGTCACCTCCCGCAGCGCCTCCTCCAGCAACTGGTGGGTGATGGCGCAGTTGGTGGTGATGAAGCACAGCATGGTGCCCATATTGGGGTGGATCATGGAGGAGCCCTTGGCGATGGCTCCCAGGCGCACTTCTTTTCCCCCCAGCTCCAGGGACAGGGCGATCTCCTTTTTCGTGCGGTCGGTGGTCATGATGGCCTCCGCCGCCAGACCGGACCCGTCCTCAGACAGCCCCGCCGCGATGGCGGGCAGGCCTTTCTCAATCGCGGCAATGTTCAGGACCTGCCCGATCACGCCGGTGGAGGCCACGGCGAAGTCCCTCATCTCCCGGCCGGAGGCCCGGGCGGCGGCCTCACACATGGCCTGGGCGTTCTCGTGGCCCCTGGGGCAGCAGGCGTTGGCGCAGCCGCTGTTTACCACAATTCCCCAGGCGGAGCCGTTTTCCAGGTGCTCCATGGTCACATACAGGGGGGCGGCCTTCACCCGGTTCAGGGTATACACCGCCGCAGCAGCGCATTCCTGCTCGGACAGGATCAGGGCCACGTCCGGCTTCTCCAGGCCCTTTCCCTTGACGCCGCAGAAAGCGGCATTGGCCTTAAAGCCGGCCGCGGCGCACACGCCGCCGGTGATCTCCTTGAACATATCATCACTCCTCCTCTGCCATTTTGCTATGCGGGGCGGGGGTTCTGCCCCGCATTATCTCCTCGCCGCCACAAACTCCTCAATGAGGGCGATCTGCTTCTCCACACTCTCCCTGGCCGGACCTCCGTAGACCTTGCGGCCGTTGACGCAGGTTTTCAGGGCCAGGGCCTGATACACATCGGTGTCAAACAGGCCGGAGACGGCCCGGAAATCCCGGAGGGTGAGGGTGTCCAGGGTATCGCCGGTCTTGATGCACAGGTTGACCAGCCGGCCTACGATCATGTAGGCCTCCCGGAAGGGCAGGCCCTTCTTCACCAGATAGTCAGCGCAGTCGGTGGCATTGATGAAGCCGCCGGAGGCGGCCTTCGCCATGTCACGGGGCCGGACGGTGAGGGTGTCCACCATGGCGGCAAAGACGGGCAGGCACAGCTCCACGGTGTCGATGGCGTCGAAAATGGCCTCCTTGTCCTCCTGCATATCCTTGTTGTAAGCCAGGGGGAGGGCCTTCATCACGGTGAGCAGGGTGACCAGATTGCCGTACACCCGGCCCGTCTTGCCCCGAACCAGCTCGGCCACGTCCGGGTTTTTCTTCTGGGGCATGATAGAGGAGCCGGTGGAGTAGGCGTCGTCCAGATCCACGTATTTGAACTCCCAGGAGCACCAGAGAATGATCTCCTCGGAGAACCGGGACAGGTGCATCATCAGAATGGACAGGGCGGACAGCAGCTCAATGGCGTAGTCCCGGTCGGACACCGAGTCCATGGAGTTGTCGGTGGGCTTGGCAAAGCCCAGGGCGGCGGCCGTCTGGAACCGGTCCACCGGATAGGTGGAGGTGGCCAGGGCCCCGGCCCCCAGAGGGCACTCGTCCAGCCGCTCCAGGCAGTCCTCCAGACGGGTGATGTCTCTCTTGAACATGTTGGCATAGGCCATCATATAGTGGCCGAAGGTGGTGGGCTGGGCCCGCTGCATATGGGTGTAGCCAGGCATGACGGTCTCCAGGTTGGCCTTCGCCTTCTTCACCAGTACATCTTCCAGATCCAGCACCTGGCTGATAATAGCGGGGATCTCCTCCCGCACATACAGCCGGGTGTCCACCGCTACCTGGTCGTTCCGGCTCCGGGCGGTGTGCAGCCGCTTGCCAGCCTCCCCCACCCGCTGGGTGAGCAAGGCCTCGATGTTCATGTGGATGTCCTCGTTCTCCAGGGAGAACTCCACCTGACCCGCCTCAACGTCGGCTAAAATGGCCTTCAGGCCGCTGACAATGGTCTCCGCCTCGTGCTCCTCAATGATGCCCGTTTTCCCCAGCATCTCAGCGTGGGCGATGGAGCCGGCGATGTCCTGCTTGTACAGTCGGGCGTCGAAGCCGATGGAGGAGTTAAAATCGTTGACAAGGGTGTCGGTTTCCTTTTGGAACCGTCCTGCCCAGAGTTTCATAGTGTGTTCCTCTTTTCGTTCAGCGTTCCATGCAGGGGGCTGCCTCCGTACCACCCCCTGCGTTTTACAGCTCCCCCTGTTCCCGCAGCGCCTGGACCTTGTCGGGCAGGCCCCACAGGTTGATGAAGCCCTGAGAGTCCTTCTGGTCGTAGTCGCTCTCCTCAAAGGTTACCAGATCCTCGGAGTACAGGGTCTCGGGGGAGGTGACGGAGGAGGTGATGATGTTGCCCTTGTAGAGCTTCAGCTTCACGGTGCCGGTGACATGCTTCTGGGTGTCCACGGCGAAGGCCGTCAAGGCCTCCCGCAGGGGGGTGAACCACTTGCCGTTGTACACCAGATCGGCGAAATCCACTGCCAGTTTGCTTTTCATGTGCTTGGTGTCCTTGTCCAGGGTGATCATCTCCAGCACTTCATGGGCCCGGTAGAGGATGGTGCCCCCCGGGGTCTCGTACAGGCCCCGGTCCTTCATGCCCACCAGCCGATTCTCTACGATATCGAGCAGGCCGATGCCGTTCCTGCCGCCCAAATCGTTGAGCTTGCGGATGATGTCGCTGGCCTTCATCTTCTCCCCATCGATGGCTACAGGCCAGCCCTCCTCAAATTCCAGTGTCACGCAGACGGGGGTGTCAGGGGCCATGGCGGGGGACACGCTCATCTCCAAAAAACCGGGCTCGTCATATTTGGGCTCGTTGGCCGGGTCCTCCAGGTCCAGTCCCTCGTGGCTCAGGTGCCACAGGTTCTTGTCCTTGGAGTAGTTGGTCTCCCGGGATATACTCAGAGGGACATTGTGGGCCTCGGCAAAGTCGATCTCCTCGTCCCGGCCTTTAATGGACCACTCCCGCCAGGGGGCGATAATCTTCATCTCGGGAGCGAAACGCTTGATGGCCAGCTCAAACCGCACCTGGTCATTGCCCTTGCCGGTACAGCCGTGGCAGATGGCGTCGGCCTTCTCCTTCCGGGCGATCTCCACCAGCCGCCGCCCAATGATGGGCCGGGCAAAGGCGGTGCCCAGCAGGTAATCCTCATACTTGGCCCCCATCATCATAGAGGGGATGATCACCTCATCCACCATCTCGTCGGTCAGGTCCTCGATATACAGCTTGGAGGCCCCCGTCTTCAGGGCTTTCTCCTCCAGGCCGTCCAGTTCGTCCCCCTGGCCCACGTCGCCGGAAACGGCAATGATCTCAGGGTCGTTGTAATTCTCTTTCAGCCAGGGGATGATGATGGATGTATCCAAACCGCCGGAATATGCCAGCACAACTTTTTTTACGTCAGTCATGGTATTCTACCTCCAAATGGTTGGATCAAGGCGTTTTTGTGCCCCTCCCATATTCTGTGAAACAGTCTACCACGCTTTTTTCCGCTTTTCAAGTGACTTTTTGCATGAGTATACAGTACATTCCTGATGTTTTCGGTATGATTTTACTAAAAATACATATTATGGAGAGCACTGCGTTTATTTATTCACTTTGCGTTCTCTGCCGCCCGGCCCTCTCCAATAGGGAAATTTTTCTTTGGAGTTTTCACCGGAAATTAAAAATTTCTCTAGCCGCGGCCGGGAAACTATGCTATAATGATTTTGCTTATGTTTGTTCGCAGCGGCAGGCCATCTGTTCGCGGGCTGAACCGCCAAGACTAATTCAGAAAGGGACGACTAAAATATGGACGACATGCAGCATTGCTTGGAAATCCTGCGGGAAAATGACGTGGATGTGGACACCGCAGTGGACCGGCTCATGGGACACAATGAGCTGTACCTGGAGTTCATCAAGCGTCTGCCGGAGGAGCTGAACCTGGCCTCCATCCGGGAAGCTCTGGCACAGCAGGATGCGGAGTCCTTCCACTTCTACCTCCATGGTCTGAAGGGCTTTGCCAGTAATCTGGGCATTACCGAAATCGCCGACGCCGCCCAGGCTGGATTGATAGAATTCCGGGCTACTCAATTCCGCAATGTCACCAAGCTGGAGGGACTGCTGGAAGAGATCGAGGCCTCCGGAGAAAAATTCGCCTCCGCCTTGGGAGAAATCGCAGAGATTGAGCATGAGGCCGGGGAAGGCGAAGCGCCGGTGTGAGAAGGAGGTAAGTCATGCGCAACACTCTGCTGATCATCGACGATTCCGAGCTGGATCGTGCGATATTTAACGAAATATTCAAGAAGGATTACCGGGTCCTCCGGGCCGCCACCGCCGCGGAGGGCATTGATCTGGTGCGCAAAAATGTGCTTACCCTCGCCGTTGTTGTGCTGGATATCTGCCTGCAGCGGGGCGCCAGCGGCTTTGCCATCATGGAGCGCATCCACAAGCTGGAGGGATGCGGCCAACTTCCTGTCATCCTCCTCACCGCCGAACCTGAGCCCCAGTGGGTATACAAGGGGGTAGAGATGGGCGCCGTGGACTTCCTGGTCAAGCCCCTGGCCCCCATCGCTACCCAGAACCGCATGAAGGCCATTATTGAGCAGCACTGGGGCAGCGAGGAGGAACAGAACGCCGACGCCCCTCCGGGGAAAATCTCCCTGCAGCAGGCGGAGCTCCTCACCCAGCGCTGGCAGCGCAAGTTCCTGAGCTTCTGCCACAATCACGACATCACCTTCGCCAGCTACATCCAGCGGCTGCGCATCATCACCAGCGCCCTGGCCAACGCCTACTGCGAGCTGTTCCCCGAGTCGGGCCTGCTCCCCTACGACGCCAAGCTCATCAGCATGGCCGCCGGCTTTGCCGAGGTGGGTCAGCTGGCCCTGCCCGACGACATCGTCTGGGGCGGTCCTGACCAGCCCGAGCCGGAGCGGACCCAGTTCTTCCAGCACTCCAGGCTGGGCGGAGAGTTCTTCAAGGACGGCCCCAAGGAGTGGGAGCCGCTGCTGACCTACTGCTCTGAGATCGCCACCTACCACCACACCAATTATGACGGCACCGGCTTTCCCACCAATCTGGCCCGAGACGCCCTTCCCCTGTCCGCCCAGCTGGTACATACCGCTATGGTGTGCAGCGACCTGGCCGACCGCTACGAGGGCGAACCCGACGTATTCAAAATGGTTTATCGTGCTCTCTCCCTCCGAGTGGGCCGCACCCTGTCCCCCAATATGCTCAAGGCGGTGGACGCCTCCCGGAAACCGTTGGAGAACATCTTCCGCACCATGCACCGCCAGCGGCGGACCGAGGACGTGGAGGAGAAAATGCGGGTCAGAGACGCCCTTACCGTCCGTCCCGAGGCCAAAGCGCCGCCCTCCAAAGACAAAAACGAGGACAAACTCAACAGCAGCCTCTTCTATATCCGCCGCATGAAAAATCAATGAAGAAAGGCCTGCCCCTCCGGGGCGGGCCTTTCTTCAGCTAAAATCGGAAAACTGCCCCGATGACGGCGGCGGCAGTGATAAAGGCCACCGGGTGGAGCTTTTTCAGAGGGGTATAGCGCATACACACGAACACCGCTCCGCACAGGATTACAGCGGGCCAGCGGACCGTAAAGGTATGTGACGCTGTCCCCCCTACCATGATCAGCACCGACAGAGCCACGCTCAAACCGGCGGCGGCGATCAGCGCGGTGGAGGCGGGCCGCAGGCCCTTGAACACGGCGTCCACTGTTCTGGACTGGCGGAATTTCTGCAGGAACCCGGCGATTATCATAATGATGATAATGGACGGGGTGATAAGGCCCAGAGTGGCCAGCACCGCACCGGGCAGGCCCGCCGTCCGGAAGCCCACGTAGGTGGCCATGTTCACCCCCATAGGCCCAGGGGTGGACTCGGACACGGCGATCATGGTGGTCAGATCCACGTCGGTGAACCAGCCCGTCCGGGTCCCCATATCCTGGAGGAAGGGGATAGTGGCCAGCCCACCTCCCACGGCGAAGAGGCCCACCTTGGCAAACTCAAAAAACAGCCGCAGGAAAATCATTTCCCCTCACCGCCCTTCTTTCTGCCGTAGAGGAGAAAGCCCGTCACACCGGCCAGCACGATGAGCACCGCCGGGGAAGTAAACAGGTCCAGCACGGTCCCCAGCACCCCGTAGACCCCGGTATCGAAGTTACTCAGGTTCCCGAACGCGGCCAGAGCCAGCACACACAGGAAGATGGCGATGGCCGCCCCGTTTTTCAGGGTGGATTTGCCCAGCTTGAGCACGCTGGAGGCGATAAGGGCCACCACGGCTGCGTTGATGCCCGCCAGGGCGTGCCGGACCACCGGAATGTCGGCAAAGTTGGACAGAAAAGCGGCGATGGCGGTAATGATAATCAGAGAAGGGAACACCACCCCCAGGGTGGTAAGCACGCCGCCTGGGATACCCCTGTGCTTGTATCCAATAAAGGTGGCGGTGTTGACAGCGATGATGCCGGGGGTGCACTGGCCCACGGCGAAGTAGTCGGTGAGCTCCTCGTCGGTGGCCCAGCCCTTCTTCTCCACCACCTCCCGCTGAAGGATGGGCAGCATGGCATACCCTCCGCCGAAGGTACACACCCCCACCTTGGCAAAGGTGAGGAAAAGGTCGAGATAGATATTCACAGTGAGGTCCCTCGCTTATACATTAAATCTAAAGAGGATGATGTCCCCGTCCTGGACCACATATTCCTTGCCTTCGGAGCGGATGAGGCCCTTCTCCCGGGCGGCGGCCATGGTGCCGCAGGCCATCAGGTCGTCATAGGACACCACCTCCGCCCGGATGAAGCCCCGCTCGAAGTCGGAGTGGATCTTACCCGCGGCCTGTGGGGCCTTGGTGCCCCGGGTGATGGTCCAGGCCCGGCATTCGTCCTCGCCGGAGGTGAGGTAGGAGATGAGGCCCAGCAGGGTGTAGCTGGCCTTCACCAGCCGGTCCAGGCCGGACTCCGCCACCCCCAGGTCGTCCAGGAACATCTGCTTCTCCTCCCCGTCCAGCTGGGCGATCTCCGCCTCCAGCTTGGCGCATACGGGAATGACCTGGGCCCCCTGTTCCTTTGCCCGCTCCGCCACCTGCCGGTAGTAGTCCACAGAGGCGGGGTCGGAGAAGCCGTCCTCATCCAGATTGGCCGCGTAAATCACCGGCTTGAGGGACAGCAACTCACAGTCAGGGTACTCCGCCCCGATGTCCACTTCGGTGTAGCTCCGGGCAGATCTCCCGTCGTTGAGCCAGTCCCGCAGGCCCTCGAAGTCGGCGGCCTCCTGGAGGAACTTCTTGTCTCCCTTGGCCGCCTTTTTGGCCTTGTCGATCCGCCGCTCCACCATCTCCAGGTCAGCCATGACCAGCTCCAGGTCGATGGCGTCCATGTCCCGGACCGGGTCGGTGGAGCCTTCCACGTGGATCACATTGTCGTCGTCGAAGCAGCGGACCACATGGACGATGGCGTCGGTCATACGGATGTTGCCCAAAAACTTGTTGCCCAGGCCCTCTCCCCTGCTGGCCCCCTTCACCAGCCCGGCAATATCCACAAACTCAATCACCGCCGGGGTGGTCTTTTTGGGGTGGTACATCTCGGACAGCCTGTCCAGCCGGACGTCTGGAACGGCCACCATGCCCACGTTGGGGTCGATGGTGCAGAAGGGATAGTTGGCGCTCTCGGCTCCGGCGTTGGTAATGGCGTTGAACAGGGTGCTCTTGCCCACATTGGGCAGACCCACGATTCCTAATTTCATAGTTTTCCTCCTAACTCGCAATAAGCGTGTCCTATTGTAGCATAGCGCCTTCCATTTCTCAATAGCAACTGTGCTCATCTCTCAGTTTTTTCTTCATTTTCCCCTTGACTTTCCACCAAGGGGAAGGTGTAAGGTGAAGCAAATCAGAGGCGGACACCGGAATCTTTCCCAAATCTTTACCCTTTTCTTTACCGCTGTCTTTCTTCTCCAGTGGTAAATTGAGAGCTGGAAAATTTTAATGAAACTTTTATCTTTTCTTCTGAGAAATGTAAGATTTTCCCGCTAAAATACTCCCCGTGGAAAAGACCGGAAAACCGGCACATATAAAGGCAGCAATCCCTGAGCCGCCGCCGAAGCAAGGAGGAACACCATGGAAACCACCCAGACACCAACCAAAGAGACAGCCGCGGAGCTTACTCCGGCAGACCAAAAGCCAAAAAAGAGATTTTCCGCTCTTCACATTCCGCCAAAGCGGAGGAAGTGGGTGCGCAGGGTCGCCATCCTGGCCGTGCTCACCATAGGAGGTTACTGGTTCGTCAGCCACTCCGGCCAGAGCGGCGGGCCGCCCGCCATGGGCCAGTACACCCCGGACACGGTACAGCGCCGGGACCTGACCTCGACCGTCTCAGGGACGGGCACCGTCACCCCCATCGAGTCCTACTACTTAAAGCCCCTGGTCACCGGTGAGGTGCTGGAGGCCCCCTTTGAAGTGGGGGACCGGGTGGAGAAGGGAGACGTCCTCTACCGCCTGGACGCCAAAGACGCGGAGATGTCCATTGCCCAGGCCGAGCTGTCCGTCCGCCAGGCCCAAAAGAGCTATGACGACCTGGCCGCCAACCTCACCGTCCGGGCGGGCGGGGCCGGGGTGGTCCAGAAAGTGCTGGTGCAGAAGGGGGACCTGGTGTCCCCCGGCACCCCCATTGCCGAGGTGGCCGACACCTCCACCCTTACGGTCACTCTGCCCTTCCACTCCGCCGACGCACAGGGAATTTCCGCCGGACAGGGGGCCCAGGTGACCATCGGTGGAACCATGGAGACCCTCCCCGGCACAGTGGAATCTGTCTCCACCGCCGACCTGGTGGGGGCGGGGGGCGCCCTGGTGCGAAACGTGAAGATTCGGGTGGCCAATCCCGGGGCCCTTACCGCCGCCAGTTCCGCCACCGCCCAGGTGGGGGATATCGCCTGCGCCGGCTCCGCCAATTTTGAGGAAGCCCTGCGCCAGACCGTGGTCGCCCAGGCCAGCGGCGAGGTGACCGGCGTAAACGTCACCGCCGGCAGCAAGGTGTCCGCCGGGTCCGCCCTGGTTTCCCTGGGCGGGACTGCCGCCCAGAGCTCCCTGGAGGACATGGCCATCGCCCTGGAAAACGCCCGGCTGGCCCTCCAGCGGGCCCAGGACGCTCTGGAGAACTACACCATCACCGCCCCCATCTCGGGCACCGTGATTGAAAAGAACGTCAAGGCCGGGGACAACGTGAACAATATCGAATCCGGTTCCCTGGCCGTCATCTACGACCTGAGCTACCTCAAGCTGGAGATGAACATCAGTGAGCTGGACCTGAACAAAATCAGGGAGGGCCAGGAGGTGGAGATCACCGCCGACGCCATCCCCGGCGAGGTCTTTATCGGGAAGGTGGACCGGGTGAGCATCAACGGCACCACCACCAACGGCTTTACCACCTACCCC
>CANSSJ010000046.1 GCA_947649625.1 uncultured Bacillota bacterium
CCCGGGACAGCTCCACGGCGGCGGCCACGTCCAGCAGGTCGGACTTCATCAGCACGATATCCGCGCTCTCGATGGCCACGTCGGTGCCCGCCCCGATGGCCAGGCCCACGTCCGCCCGGGCCAGGGCGGGGGCGTCGTTGATGCCGTCCCCCACCATGGCCACCTTTTTGCCCTCGTCCTGGAGGACGGCGACTTTCCGCTCCTTGTCCTGGGGCAAAACCTCCGCCAGGACGGAACTTACCCCCAGCTCTTTACCAATGGCGTCGGCGGTGCGCTGATTGTCGCCGGTGAGCATGACTACCTCCAGCCCCAACTCCCGGAATGCGGCCACGGCGTCCCTGCTGGAGGGCTTGGGGGTGTCGGCCACGGCGATAATGCCCAGTAATTCCTGCTCTGGCTCATCCGCAAAGTATAGAGGAGTCTTACCTTGAGCGGCCAATTCATCCGCTTTCGTGGCCCACTCGCCCAGGTCGATACCCGCCTCCTCCATCATGGCCCGGTTGCCGCCGAACTGGATGTGGTCGCCCAGCTCTGCCCGGACGCCCCGTCCATGGATGGCCTCAAATCCCTCCACAGGAACCAGCGGCAGATTCCGGCGCTCCGCCTCCTCCACAATGGCGGCGGCCAGGGGGTGTTCCGAGGGCTTCTCCAGGCAGTAAGCGATCCAGAGCAGGTCGTCTTCCTTTACTTCAGGGGCGCTGGCGGGGATAATATCGGTGACCACCGGCTTGCCCTGGGTGAGGGTGCCCGTCTTGTCCACGACGACGGTGTCCACCGTGTGGAGCAGCTCCAGGGCCTCGGCGGATTTGATCAGGATACCGTTCTCCGCCCCCTTGCCGGTGCCCACCATAATTGCCACAGGGGTGGCCAGCCCCAGGGCGCAGGGGCAGGAGATGACCAGCACGGCCACCCCGGCGGTGAGGGCCTGAGTGGCGCCGTGGCCGGTAACCAGCCACGCGGCGGCGGCGATCAGGGCAATGGCCATCACCACCGGGACGAAGATACCGGACACCTTGTCGGCCAGCTTGGCGATGGGCGCCTTGGAGGCGCTGGCCTCCTCCACCAGACGAATCATCTGGGCCAGGGTGGTGTCCTCCCCCACCCGGCTGGCCTCAAAGGTGAAGAAGCCCGACTTGTTGATGGAGGCGGCGGCCACCTTGTCGCCGGGGCCCTTGTCCACAGGGAGGGACTCGCCGGTGAGGGCGGACTCGTCCACGGCGGACTGGCCCTCCACGATCACCCCGTCCACCGGGATGGATTGCCCGGGCCGGACCACCACCCGGTCCCCCACCTGGACCTCCTCCACGGGAATCTCTATTTCAACACCGTCCCGGACCACGGTGGCCGTCTTGGGGGCCAAATCCATCAGGCGGCTGATGGCCTCCCCCGTCTTGCCCTTGGACCGGGTCTCCAGAAATTTGCCCAGGGTGATGAGGGTGAGGATCATGCCGGCGGACTCGAAGTACAGGTCCATGTGGTATTTAGTCACCAGCTCCATGTCGCCGTGGCCTAAGCCGTACCCCATCTGGTAGATAGCGAAGACGCCGTAAATCACGGCGGCGGCGGAGCCCACGGCAATCAGGCTGTCCATATTGGGAGCCCGATTCCAGAGAGTTTTAAAGCCCACCTTGTAATACTTGTCGTTTAGATACATGATGGGCAGGGTCAGAAGCAGCTGGGTCAGCCCGAAGGCCACCGCGTTCTCATGTCCCACCAGGAAGGCGGGCAGGGGCGCGCCCATCATATGGCCCATGGAGATATAAAACAGCGGAATCAGAAACACAAAGGACCAGACCATCCGGTGCTTCATCCCGGCCAGCTCCTGGGCCATAGCGTCCTCTTTGGGGGCGGCCTGAGCCCTTGTTCCTGTCTTCTCAGGCAGGGAGGCCCCATATCCCGACTGTATTACCGCCTGAATAATATCCTGAGCGGATAAGATTCCCTCGTCAAATTCCGCCGTCATGGAGTTGGCCAGCAGATTGACGGAGGCGTTTTTCACTCCCTCCAGCTTACTGACCGCCTTCTCCACATGGGCGGAGCAGGCGGAGCAGGTCATACCGGTAATGTTGAACTTTTGTTTTTCCATAAGTTTCACCTGACTTTCTGAGGGTCCGCTCTTATTATACCCCACCCCCGGGGGGTGTAATAATTGTACCTTTGCTTTTCTCTTTTGTCAAGTAACAGTTTGCCTTTTTCTCTTCAATTTATGTCTGGGTCCCTCCTGTACCGTACCTTCTCTTCCACCCAATAAGCAGTATAGGGGCGGTCCAGCTCATAGCCCAGCTTCTCTGCCAGCGCCAGGGACCGCTTGTCGTGTGCGTCCCAGCCGGGGTAGATTCCCCTGGCCATACACTCCAGAATCAGCCGCGCCCCGCAGGCGGAGGCCAGTCCCTGACGGCGGAAATCCGGCCGGGTGTCAATCTCAATCTCAATGGCTCCGTCACAGACGGCATAGGAAGCGGCCCCCGCCAGCGGCAGGCCGCCCCCCTGAGTGACCACAAAGCCCAGACCCCGCGCCAAAAAGTCCGCACCGTCCGCAAAATTTCCGCACAGGTCCCGGGGCCACTCCTCCTCCATCAGTGTAAAGTACATCTCTCTGTCGATAGGAATTATTGAGAATCCCTTAGGCACAGCTTTTGTAAAGGATAAAAGTCTGCGTCTGTCAAAGTTTTCCGGCGCACGCCGGGTAGCGTAGCGGGTGAAGGAGGCGGCCCGCTCCCCCAGCATTGCCTGAATCAGTTCCTCCCAGCCGGCGTTCCCTGGAACCAGGATGGGGACGCCCGTCCGCTCCACCAGCTCTGGGGCTGGCTCCCCCGCCAGAAAGCAGAAGTCACCTATGGAGGCCAGGGCGCTGGCCTCTCCAAAAGTCTCCACCCGGCCCATATGTCCCTGAAGGCAGGCCCGCACCATCGGAACCCTCCAGCCCTCGAAAAGAGTCTCCAGCTTTTTCACAGTATCATCTCCTCACTCCCGCGCAGCGCAAAGCGGCGTGAGAGATTCTCTCACGCCGCCTGATTGCTGGAACGTCCGAAGGGGTTACGCCCACACGTCAAAGTTATACTGGGCGGGGGCAGGCACAGCGGCCACCATGTCGTTGATCAGAGACAACGCCTGACTCTCGGCATCGTTCATGGCCCGTTTCATCAGGCCATAGCTGTAGTTTGTCTGCAGCTGAGCCATCTGCATACCCATGATATCCTCTACCATAAACGTCCACTCCCTTCCGAATAATGTATGGGTCTCGCTCCGTCTAAAATATCGGCAGGATCTCTCTGCTTCTTAAGCCTGAGGCTCCAAATTATTGCACCAGCTCGGTGATGATCAGCTTGCCGTTCTCATCCTCCTCCTGCTGGAACATATGCTGCTGGTCGCCGCTGAAGTAGATCACCTTGACAATATCTCCCCGCTTGTCGTCGCCCGTCTTTTCATAGATGGTAAACCGGCGGCAGAGGATATCGTCTACCTTGACAAACCCTGTGGTTGACAGGACCACGTACTGATCCATGGAGCGGCCCGGCAGAGCCAGTTCGGAGGGGTTCATCGTCTGAATGGTCGCCAATTGCTCGGACAGGCTGGCCGGCTGAGGCGGTTCCACCTTCTCCGGTCTCTGCAGCTGTCCCTCCGGTACAGAGAGACGGACGGCCAGCATATTGTTATCGTCCTGAGACCACCCGATGACCAGCAGGAACACCCGGCCCTCCACAGCGGAATTCTTGGCGATCACCAGCGCCCCTCCGGCGTCCTCCAGCTCAGGCCGTTCCTCCTGGATCAGGTAGGTCCCTTCCTCCACCGCGCTGTTATCCAGCAGGCTGAAGCCCTGCTCTCCGCTCAGCGCCAGGTCCAGATAGCGGTTTACAATGGCGGCGTAGCCGTTCAGCTCATAGATGTAGGTGAGCCGCCCCTCCTCCTCAGCCTTGGACTGCTCAGGGGTGCCCCGGATGGCGATCAGTTCACCCTCGCCCTCCTCCAGAATGGTGTCCAGCGAGGGGATGGTATCGTCCCCAAACGTGTAGGCCTGTACCCCCTTTTTGGGGATGGGCTCCCCGATCTGCTGTTCCTCCTGCTCCTTATTACCCAGCAGATCGATCCCAAACCGGGGCAGGACAAGCAGGATCACCGCCGCGGCGACAGCGGCCACCAAAACCAAAGCGACGGGGATCAGAAGCAGTTTCTTTTTGCCCTTTTTCTTCTTTTTCCCGCCCTGGACTGCCTCGTCCTCTTCCACTACTTGCTTTTTTTTCTTCTTGGCCATAATCCACTCACTCCATTACCTTTCCAGATATCGGATGACCACATCATCCTGGGGGCGCAGCTCCTGACTGAACGCGCACTCCCGTCCGTTGACCTGCAGCTCCACTCCCCGATCCAGGTGCTCAAAGTCGATCCCGGAGAACTCCAGCAGGTCCATCAGATAGTAGGACGAGCCGTCCTCCTTGCCGGGCAGTTTCAGCTGTTTGCCGTTCAGCATCAGCTGGAGAGGCCGTCCCAGAGGCCGGGGCGGCTCAACGGGGGCCGCAGGCGGCGGCTCCGGCCGGGGCGGCTCCACCGGGGCCTCGGAATGCGGCTCGGGCTGGGGGGGCGCCGGGCGCTTCTCCCAGGGGTTGGTCCGGGGCTCCGGCAATTGAGAGATCTCCTGAGGCTCTCTCCGGGGCGGTTCCGGCGGTTCCCTTCGGGGCAAGGGAGCAGACTCCTTCTCGGGCGTCTCCGGGGGCGGAATCACCCTTCCAGCCGGCTCCGCCCTGGGGCCCTCTGGCGGGGCGGCGGGCGGCTCAGGGGCCGGCCGCGCCGGGACGGAAGCCGGGCGGATCGGACGCAGAGAGGTCACGATCTGGTCCCCAGTAGTCAACTGCGTATCCAAGTCGGCCATCCGGCCGTTGATGGTAACGCCGCCGGTAAAGTCCGCCCCCAGCAGATCTTTCAGGGTCCGCCGGGCGGGCTCGCCGGATATGGCCGGCGTAAACTCGATGCTGTCCCCTGCGTAGACCAGCGTGGAGGGGGCGGCCTCCTCTCCGTTCAGCGTCAGCATACAGGGCTGGGCCGGCTGGCCCCGGAAGAGCATCCGCTGGCCATCCACCATAACGCTCAGATTCTTGCCTGTCCGGCCCAGAAGATCCACGGAGCCGTAGCCGTTCATCATCAGCAGCTCCAGCACCGTCAGAGCGCCGCTGCGGAAGAGCTTGGCCGGCTTTCCGTTCAGCATAATGCGGTAGCTGTCGCTGATGAGCCCCAGCCCGGCGGAGACGGCGATCCCCAGGGGGGTAGCCAGTTCCGGGTCGTTGAGCTCATATTCCTCCGAGAAGGCGCTGATCTCATAGTTGTTTCCCGCCAGCGCCACCCGGTTCTCATCCATGTCCAAGGCCTCGGCCACCATCTCCCGCAGGGCCTCCAGCTTACTGCCGCCGCCCGCCAAAAACAGGGCGGAGGGAATGCAGCCATTCAGAGTAAGCACCCGCTGGGCGATCTCCTGGGCCAGCATCCGGGCCGGTTGCTGAACCACCTCCCGGAGCTGGTCTCCGGAGACCTTCTGCTCCAGTCCCAACACATCCCGGTAGGTGACAAAGTCCTCGTTCAGCTGGGTCTTCATCCGCTCCGCCGTGGCGAAGGGGATCAGATAACGGCGCATCAGCTCCTCGGTGATCTCGTCACCGGCGACGGTAGCCATGGTATAGCCGACCACAGCTCCGTCCCGGCACACCGCAATATCCGTAGTTCCCGCACCGATATCCGCCAGCACCAGATTCAAAAGGCGCAGATCGGCGGGAATGACAGCGTTAAGGGCCGCGATAGGCTCCAGTGTCAGGCTGGCCACCTCCAGTCCTGAGGCCTCCATTACCGCGTAGAGGCTCTCCACCACCTCCCGGGGCAGGAAGGTGGCCACTACGACAGCCTCCAGCAACTGCCCGTTATGGTTGCGCAGGGTGGTCATGGGGTAGTGGTCCAGATGATAGCCGGAGACTGTATAGCCCACCAGATAGAAGCGGCGCTGTCCGTCCTGGCTCTGTCCCAGGGCCGCCTCGGCGTCAGACACCGCGGCGCTCTCCAGCCGCCCGATGACATCGTTGTTCACACGGGTCACTTCCGGAAACTCCAGCTTGCTGCTGCCCGTCTCCGTGCGCAGGGCCCGTCCGGCCGCCGCCACACATACCCGGGACAGGGAGCAGTCCAGCCGTGCCTCCAGCCGGTCTGTCACCCGCCGGGCCACCTTGGCTACCTGGGCAATATCCTCGATCTGCCCATCCAGCATAGCCCGCTTGCCGTGCTCTTCCTTCTCAATGGCCAATACCTGGAAGCGCTCATCCACCACCCGGCCCACGACCCCAATGATACTGCGGGTGCCGATGTCCAGTGCAAAGATCATGCCGCTGTCCTGGGGTCTCCGTTTCGCCATCCGGCTCCACCTCCCATAGTCGATCTCTCACGAATCAGGAAAATGGCGCCCCGCTACCGGGGCGCCATATTAAATGATAGCTCGGCGCCTATATGCCCGATCTTAATATTTCGCACCGCTGAACGAGCCGGAATCACCACTGGCAGCAAAGCTGTCGTCAGCGCCGGAGGCGGTAGAGACACTGTAGGAGGGCTGGGCCTGATAACCACTCTCCTGACGCAGCTTGAACCGGGACAGCAACTCCTTCATCAGGGTCGCCTGGCTGGACAGCTCCTCGCTGGCCGCGGCGGACTCCTCGCTGGTGGCGGAGTTGGTCTGGACCACGGCGGAGATCTGGTCGATACCCTCGGTGACCTGCATAATGGCCTGGGTCTGGCTCTCCACGGCGTCCACCACAGTGGCCATCATAGTAGTCACGCTGCCGGCAGTCTCGGTGGTGCGGGTCAGAGCGCCGGTCACCTTATTCACGGCCTCCCGGCCCTCGCTGACAGCGGAGATGGAGCCGTCGATCAGGTCCTTGGTGGCCTTGGCGGCCTCGTCGGACTTGCTGGCCAGGTTGCGTACCTCGTCGGCCACTACGGCGAAGCCCTTGCCGGCGGAGCCCGCCCGGGCGGCCTCAACGGCGGCGTTCAGAGCCAGGATATTGGTCTGGAACGCGATGTCCTCGATGGTGGAAATGATCTTTCCGATCTCCTGGGAGGAGCTGGAGATGTTCTCCATGGCGGCGTTCAGCTGCTTGACATACTCCATGCTCATATTCAGCTGACCGCCGGCCTCGTTGACAGATTCGCCGGCCTTCTCGGCGGCCTCCGCGGTCTTCTTGGCGTTCTCGGAGATATCGGCGATGGTGGCGGACAGCTCCTCCACGGCGCTGGCCTGCTCGGTGGCACCCTGGGCCAGGGCCTGGGCGCTGTTGGACACCTGGTCGGCGCCGGCGGCCACCTGGTCGGAACTCTGGCTGATCTGCATCAGGTCGTCGCTCATGCTGCTGTTGATGACCCGCAGGGAAGCCAGAATCCTGCTCAGGGAGCCAACATACATATTGGCGTCCTTGGACTTCACATTGAAGTTGCCGGCGCCCATCTCCTCCAGCAGGCGGCAGGTATCGCCGATCACCTCGCTGAGGACATTCTGGCTGGTGCGCAGCGCGTCGCACATCTTGCCCAGCTCGTTCTTGCCCTGGAACTCCACAGGAATGGTCAGATTGCCCTGGCTGAAGCCCACCAGAGCCTTCTCCACCTGCGCAGTGGGCACCGCGATGCTCTTGATGATCTTAAAGGCCATCATCAGCACCACAACAGTGGCAACAAACATCACCGCAATAATCACAACCAGCTCGATTGTGGAAGCCAGGTTCTGCTCCTTGATGATCTTATCCTGCTCATCCTTCAAGTGCTCAGCCAGCTTGGTGCCGGCCTCGGCGGCCTTATCCAGGGCGGGAGCACAGTTACTGACGATCATCTCCGACGCCCGGACCCGGTCGGTCCGCACTACGGTGGCGATCTCCTTGGCCTCTACGGACCAGCTCTCCAGCGTATTGACAAAGTCGTTGAGCAGGGTGCGGTCGGTCAGCTCCTTGGGATAGGCGTCCTGCATATCCTTCATCCCCGTGCTCAGCTCATCCAGCTTGGAGGTAACCGTGGTGAGCTTGTTCATATCGCCGGACAGGGCCACGTCCCGCAGGTTGCGGGCGGCGATGTTGTAGTCGATCCGGCAGTCCGCGATCAGCGTGTTGGTCTCGACATAGTGATCAATGATGTCCGTGTAGGCGCCTTTCTGCACATTCATCATCACCAGTGACGCAACAATAATAATCACTGAGATCATAATGGTGGTGCCGAAGCCAACGATCAGGCTCTTCTTGATGGACATGTTCTTGAAGTTCATGATGTATTCCTCCCATTTTGTTCCCGCGCACGCGCGGCGTGGGCATCTTGAAGTTATTATACACCACTTTTCCCTGGGACGCAAGAAAAAGTCTCAATTTTTGTTTCTTTTCCTAAGTTTTCCTCTTTTTCCAAAAAATCCCCGAAAAAGTCCTGTATCCCTTCTGATTTTACACGATATCGCCATATTTCCCGTTTCTTACGTCTCCGGCGATCCTGCCGTCCACCAGGGTGATCACCCGGCGGCGCATAATATTCACATACTGGCTGGCGTGGGTGGCCATCACGATGGTGGTCCCCTTGTTGTTCAGCTCGTGGAGCAGATGAAAGACATCCCATATGGTATCGTCGTCCAGGTTGGCCGTCAGTTCATCCAGGATCAGGATCGGCGGGCTGCTGATCAGGGCCCTGGCCAGCTCCACCCGGCGGACCTCGCCGATGGACAGCTGGGCGGGATAACAGTTCCCCACGCCGGGCAGGCCCACCAGCCCCAGAGCCTTTTCCGCCGCCGTCTGGCTCTTTCGGCCCATTCCGCTGGCCCGGCCCGCCATCATCAGGTTCTCCATGATGGTCCGCTTCCGGATCAGCATGGTCTGCTGGCTGACCACCCCAAAGGTGCGGGCCAGCCGGACCTTCCACGGGCCGAAAAAGCGGGCGATATTGACATCGTCCAGCAGGACCGTCCCCTTGTCGGGCGGCAGTTCGCCGCTCATCAGCTTCAGCATGGTGCTCTTGCCCGCGCCGCTGCTGCCGATCAGAAAGACAAACTCCCCCTGCTCGATGCTCACACTCAGCTCCTGCACTGCAGGATATTTGCGTTTGTCCTTCTTATCCTCGGACTTATAGAGCTTTGAAACGTTTTCCATCCGTACTACCGGCATTGGTCAGGGCTCCCTCGCGGCCGTCCCTCCGCGAGGGACCGCCGTAAAAAATTAGTAGTTCAAAAAATCTGTATCTTGTAGTATAATCTTTTCCAAGGCAGATGGAAAGAGTTATTTTCAAATTTTCTTGGGGGTAGCCGTGAAAAATTTTGAAGGGCCGCGTAAAAAGAAAAAATTCCCGTTCCTCGTCCTGCTCCTTCTTTTGGCTGTGCTGTGCATCGGAGGGGTGGAGCTGCTGGTGTGCTCCTATCAGGACCCGGCCCTCTACGCCCGCATCACCGCGCCGGTCCGGGCCGGCGCCCAGCGCGTCGCGGAGGCGGGACAGCAGGTCTGGGATGGGCTCAGCCGCGCCGCCGGCAATCTGAGCCGGGAGGCCGCCGCCGCCGCGGACCGGGCCGCCGCCCACCTTCAGGAGTTCCTGTCGCCGCCGGAGGAGGAGGTTCCAGCGGAGGACCTCCAGCTGGTGGACGACACCGAGATCGCCCCGCCGCCCAGGCCCCTGGCCGTCTATACCGTCACCGCCCTGGAGATCCGGGACGGGCGGGAATACCTCACCGGAGGGACTCAGGAATTTATCTACTACAACCAGACCGACGAGGCCTGGGCCGAAAAGAAGTACGGCTCCGACCGGCTGGGCGGGTACGGCTGCGGGCCCGCCGCCATGGCCATGGTGGTATCCAGCCTCACCGAGTCCGACATGGACCCGGCTCTGATGGCCCAGCACTGCGTGGACCACGGCTACTGGGCGCGGAAACATGGCTCCTACCTCTCCATCGTCCCGGGAACGGCGGAGGATTTCGGCCTGACCTGCACCTCCCTCCCCCCGGAGGAGACCGACGCCGACCTTGTCTTGCAGCACCTGCTCAACGGTTCGCTCATCGTAGCCTTGATGGGGCCCGGCCACTTCACCAACGGCGGCCACTTCATCGTGCTCCACGGAACGACCCTGGACGGCAGCGTACTGGTGGCCGACCCGGCCAACCGGGATCGCAGCCTCACCACCTGGGACCCGGAACTGATCCTGGAGGAGCTGTCCGCCTCCCGGAGCAATGGCGGCCCCCTCTGGGCCATCTCCGCCAACCCGCTGCAATGAAGAGTTCCCCCTGTTGTACAGGGGGAACTTTTTTACTTTTCCTGGTCGTAAAAGGAGTTTCCGCCGGCCAGCCGCCGGCTCAGCCGCCGGTCCAGCTCCACCACCCGCTCCAGCAGCCGGCGGGTGCTGCCGGCCTGGGCAGAATAGGTCTCCTCTTCCGCCCCCTGGGGAGCAGCGCCCTCTCGCAGCGCCCTGGCCCGCTCCTGGTCCTCCGGGGACAGGCTCTCCAGTCTGGACGCCTCGGCCGGCCGCAGCTCCTCCAGGCGCAGGATGGGCTCCTGCCGCATGGCGACCAGCATCCGTACAGACACATCGTCGCCCCGGTCCAGCGCCTCCCCCATCTGCTGGCTCACATCCATTACCTCAGACAGAAGGTTGTATTTCTTTCGCTCCAGCACCGTCAGGTCCAGCCACTCACTCTTCGTCATGCCTGCTTCTCCTGGGCCGCGCCGGAGCGCTCCGCGGCGCGGAACGCGTCCCGCATATCGGCCAGCATAGGCCGCAGCCGGTCCAGTTCCCCTTTGTTCCGGCCGATCTTGATCCGGCCCATCTCATAGGTGAAGTAGTCGTACATCCGGCTCAGGTCCTGGCTGATGGGATACTGCCGGTCCAGGGTCTCGTCCAGATAGTTGACGATGTCGATGCACCGGTCCAGCGCGGCCTCGAACCGGGGCCAGTCCGCCTTGTCCAGGGCCAGAGACGCCAGCGTGCTGCGCTTGACCAGTTCATCATAGAGGAGCATCAGCAACTCCCCCGGGGTCATGGAATTGATGGACTGCTGCTTATACTGCTGATAGCCTTTCGTATCCATAAGGAATTATCCTTTCCGGGGCGGTCAGCCGCCCATCATCCCCGCGAGGGCGGAGCTCTGGGAATTCATCTGCTGGATCAGCTGCTCCAAACGGCTGAACTGCTGGGTGTAGCGGTCCACCTGGCTGGACAGTTTATCCTGCCACTTCTCGATCTGCGTGTTGTAGTTGTCGATCTGCTTCTGCCATGTGTTGTTCATCAGCGACAGGGGGCTCAGGGGGCTGCCGGCCTTCTGGATCAGGATGCCCTTGGGCTCGCCGCTGGTCTTGGCGTAGGCGTCCAGGGTGGTCTTCAGGTTCTGCATCACGCCGCCGTTGGTCTTGGTAAAGGCGTCGGCCACCATGTCCGGGTCGCTGTCCAGCATGGCGCGCAGCTTATCCTCGTCCAGGGTGATATTCAGCGCGCCGGTGCCGATGTCGTAGCTGCTGGTGATACCCATGCCCCGGAGGATGGCGCCGTCCTGTCCGGCGGGGGAGAACATGCTCTGCAGCTTGTTGTACAGGCTGGACAGGTCCCGGTCGGCGAAGAGAATGCCCTGCTTGGCCTTCTCCTCGTAGCGCTGGATGGCGCTCTCCGACATGCCCTCCATGTCGTCCTCGGTGAGGGGCTCGTAGGAGCTCTTGTCGGACTTCTGGGCGGGCAGGGTGGAGTAGGCCGACCTGATTTCGCTGAGCATGGCGTTGTAGTCCTCGATCATGGACTTCACCGCGTCCACGATCTTGTCGGAGTCGGTGGTGCTCTTGAAGGTGACGGAGTTCTCCGCCCGCTGGGCGGCGCTGGCCTTGGTGCCGTCCTCGTTCACGCTGGCGTCGAAGGTTTCCTTCATGTTGATGGTCAGCCCGTCGATGCTCACGCTGTTGGAACTGCGGGTCATCTCCATCTCCTTGCCGTTGATGGTGGCGGTGAACTTGGCGTCCTGGCCGGCGGTGTAGTCGATCTTGGGTGCCTTGCTCTCGTCGAATACAACAGGGTCGCCATAACTATCCATCATCGTAAAATCGACTGACTTTTCGCTGTTATAGGCTTTTGCCTCCATCTGGCCCGTTTGCTTGTTATAGGAAAAAACCGCTGTCTGCTGAAAAGCATCATTCAAATCATCAATGACATCATTTATCGTAGTCTTCGTTGTGATATTATACGAATAACTCCCACCGCCGGGAACCGCGAACGTGACTCTTTCGCTTTCACCGTCCTTCAGCCAGCTTATGCCATAGGCTTCGGTAAAGCTGCCGTTGCTGTTGTCGGGGATCTCAGTGGAGCCGAACATGGCCTCGGCCAGGCCGCCGCCGATCTTGATCTCGCTGTCGGCACCGGTCTCCTTGGCGGAGAAGAGGAACTCCTTGGTGGTCTGGGAGTAGCTGACCTTCACCCCGGCGTTCTTGTTGCTGTTGATGTCGTTGAGGATATCGGACAGTTTGGCGTCCTTGGTGTACTTGCCCACGGTCACGCCGTTGATCTCAAGGGCATACAGGTCGTTGCCCTTGTCGTCCTTGCCGGCGGAGGGCAGGCTGGACAGCCTGTCGCCCAGCAGTTTCTCCAGAGTGCTGCTGGTATTCAGGTAGGTGGTGGCAGTCTGGCCGATGCCCAGGGCCTCGCCCACATCGGAGTTGATCCGCAGGTCGGAGCCGTCCTCCTTGACTTTGAAGTTCAGCTTGAGCTTTCCGTCTGTACCCACATTGGAAACCTCGATCTTGCCCTTAAAGGCCTTGCCCACCTCTTCGTTCACGGCCTTGGCGTACTCGGCGGCCAGGTTGTCCTTATCCACCGCTTTCCCGTTGATCTTATAGGTCTCGGGATCGCCCTCATTTTCGCCGGCGACCCGTTCCAGGGTAGGCAGGTAGATGTTTTTGCTGGCGCCGTTCAGATTCATGGACAGGACCTTGCCGGAGAGGTATTCCAGGTTGTCTTCCTCTCTGGTCAGCTTGACCTTGCCGTCCGCATCCTTCAGGCCGTCCAGGCTGAAGGAGTTGATGTTCTTCTCCTCGGAGGCCTTATCCAGGTCCAGCCCCAGGGTCTTGGCCACATTTCCGCTGGCCTGGGAGATATAGAGAGCATTGCCGGCGGAGGCCTTCTGGTCCTCAAACACGATGGAACCGCCCTTTACCACGGCCTTGACCCGGTCCTCGGCCTTCTCACTCTGGCCGTTGCTGAAGGTGATCTTCTGCCCCTCCAGCTTCTGGTTGATCAACTCGGCCAGGGCGTCGGCCCCTGTCTTGCCCGACTTCTCGATCTCCTCCAGGGCCTTCTTGTCGGCCACCTCGTCGAAGTTGATATTCAGCTTCTGGCTGCCGTAGACCACGGTCATGCTGCCCTGAAGGGCGCCCAGCGTCGTCTTGCCCAGCAGGTCTATGTCAGAGGCGGACTGGATACTCTTGCCGTCGCCGCTGTTCAGGCGGCCGTCTCCCACCCGGTACTGGGCGGAGGTGGCCAGCTGATGCACCGCGTTGATGGAGATGTCGCTGCTGGTCTTACCGCTGGCGGTCACCTTATCCTTATACAGGCCCTGGGTGGCCACCTTCACGGCGTTGCTGAAAAAGCTGGGGGACAGCAGGTTGGTGGCGGGAGAATTGTAGGAGGTGTACTTCTGGCTGAAACCCACCATCTTGCTGATGATGCTCCGGTAGGCCTCCTGCTTCCACTCCGTTTTGGTCACATTCTGGTTCAACTGATTGATCTTGAGCTGATAGCTCTTTACCAGATTTTCGATCATGCCCTCAGTGTCCAGGCCGCTGGCCAGGCCGCTGATCACGTTGGCGCTGTTGTACAGGCTGCTGGTCATATTACTGCTTGTAGCACCGCTGATAGACGCCATGTCAATCGCTCCTTCCGTCTTGTATCTGTATTTCCAACGATTTTCTGAGTTTGGACGCAAAAATACTCTGTACTTTTTTATCGTCCTGGTGTATGATAAAGTTAATAGTTCCCGCAAGAAAGATTTTAGAACTTATGTTGGCTGAGTTCTACATACAGGAGGAATTCATTTGGCGGCTATTATTGCGATCACGAACCAGAAGGGCGGCGTGGGCAAGACCACCACGGCCAGCTCTCTGCTGGACGGCCTGCACCAGCGCGGCGCCCGGGTGCTGGGCGTGGACTTGGACCCCCAGGGGAGTCTCGGCTTCTGTCTGGGCCTGGACATTGAAAACTGCGCCACCATCTACGACGTACTGAAGGGACACCGGAATATCCGGGATGTCATCCTCTCCTCCGAGTGCGGAGACATCCTGCCCTCCAATATCCTGTTGTCCGCCGCCGAGCTGGAGTTCAACCGGCCCGGCCGGGAGTTTCTGCTGAAAAACGCTCTGGATGAGATACAGGACGAATACGACTACATCATCATCGACACCCCGCCCGCCCTCAACGTGCTGACGGTAAACGCCTACGTGGCCGCCGACGGCCTGGTGGTCCCCATGGCCCCCGAGATCCTCAGCCTGCTGGGCGTGTCCCAGATCCGGGAGACCATCGACACCGTCCGCCGGTGCTACAACAGCCGGCTCCGGGTGCTGGGCATCGTCCTCAACAAGTACAACCAGCGCCTCACCCTCAACCGGGATGTGCTGGACATGACCGAGCAGATCGCCCAGCAGCTGGAGACACAGGTGTTCCAGTCCAAGATCCGCACCGGCGTGGCCGTGGCGGAGGCTCCCGCCCATGGGGAGAGCGTCCTATCCTACGCCCCCACCTCCCATCCCGCCCGGGATTTCCGCCTGCTGATCAACGAGATCCTCAAGCAGTACGCCTTCGTCACCGATGAGGTCTACTGAGCCGGGCCATGAGGTCCCCTGACTACTCTTTGGAAAGGAGAAGCTGTCATGGCTTCCAGCAAAAAAAGCGCAAAGGGCAATAAAACCGCCCATGTTTTAAATCTGCTTACCGCCCCGGCGCCCGCCCCCGCCGGTGAGGACGAGTCCGCCGCGGAGTACGCCCCCGAGGCCCCCGCCAACCCTCTGGTCTCCCCCATCCTGGAAGTGGCGCAGTCTGACGACGACGCCCTGTCCCAGCAGATCCAGCAGGCCCTGGAGGAGGAGTTCCCCCAGTCTGAGGAGCCGGTCTATGAGGACCAGTGGGACCCCGGTCAGCTCCCTGAGGGCGTTCTGGGCTGGGACGAGAACGGCCAGCCCATCTGGGACCCCAGCGTCCTCCCCGAGGGCGTTCTGGGCTGGGACGAGAACGGTCAGCCCATCTGGGACCCCAATGTCCTCCCCGAGGGCGTGATCGGCTGGGACGAAAACGGCCAGCCCATCTACGCCGAGCAGACCGAGTGGGAACTGCCCGAGGGGGCCATCGGCTGGGACGAGGACGGTCAGCCCGTCTATCCCGAACAGGGCGAGTGGGAGCTGCCTGAGGGGGCTGTCGGCTGGGACGAGAACGGCCAGCCCGTCTATCCCGAGCAGGCGGAGCCCGAATATGAAGCGCAGGCGGAATTTGAGCCGGAGCCGGAATCCGAACCGGAGCCCGAACCCGAACCGGAACCTGAGCCGGAACCCGAGCCTGAGCCCGAACCGGAACCTGAGCCGGAACCCGAGCCCGAGCCGGAGCCCGAGCCCGAGCCCGAACCTGAGCCTGAGCCCGAACCGGAACCCGAGCCCGAACCGGAACCTGAGCCCGAGCCGGAACCCGAGCCCGAACCGGAGCCCGAGCCCGAACCGGAGCCTGCGCCCGCCCCCTCTGGCGGCAAGATGAGTCAGGACGACATCGAGAAGATGCTGGCTTCCATGGGGTCCGGTGAGCCCGAGCCTCCCAAACCTGCCGAGCCTGCTCCTGCCCCCTCCGGCGGCAAGATGAG
>CANSSJ010000047.1 GCA_947649625.1 uncultured Bacillota bacterium
TCAACCGTATCGCCGACAGCTCCAACTTCAACGGCATCAAGCTGCTGGACGGCTCTCTGGCCGCCGATGTGAAGGTCGCCGGCGAGACCGACATGACCGTCACCGTGCTGGCCGACGGCCAGCTGGCCAAGTCCCCCCAGGCCGGCGTCTACTCCATTGACTTCACCGACGCCAAGATTACCAACGTTGGGACTGCGACTGCGGGTTACGATGGTGCCACGTTCAATATCTTTGGCCAGACTCTGGCCATCGGCAAAGCAAGTAAGGGCGGCGTGAAGCTCGCGGCTGGTCAGTCCCTTGAGGGCGCCGACCTGGCCCAGGTCATCGCCGACACTTGGAACAAGCAGAGTGGCACGAAAAACCAGCTCCATGGCGTGGTTGCCAAGGCCACGGTAGAGGGCAGCAAAGTCGTTTTCACCATGGAGAAGGCTCCTTCCACTATTAATGCCGCCTTCACCGCCACCACCGGCAAGTTTAACACCGCCGATGGCCAGCTCACCCAGAACAACGGCCACGAGCTCACCGTCACTGTGGAGGATGAGCCCATCTCCAACACTTCCGGCCGCCTGTATGGTATGGCCAGCGTGACCCTCACCGCCGACCACTTCAAGGATGGCTCCACCATCAAGATTGGTGACAGCACCTATGTGGTCGCCAAGGGGCCCAACAGCAAGTATAAGGACATGGACAATGTCATCGACCTGTCCGATCAGATTGGCGACGTGGACCTGAAGGTTGCCGTATCCCGCCTGTCTGAGGCCGCCAAGGACAACAAGAACTTCAAAGTCGGTACTACCGTGGCCACCGGCGTTATTACCCTCACTGAGCGCGAGGGCGGCGTGGACTACACCAAGAACAATCTGGCCGGCAAGGACAACAAGGGCACCAATATTGAGGATGGTACTAAGCCCCAGGCCAAGGACGCTACTCAGGCTGACTGGGCCGGCCTGATCCGGACCGGCACCGTGGACACCACCGCCAAGGGCAAGCCCCTGACCCTGCAGATCGGCGACACCTCCGACAGCTTCAACCAGCTGAAGGTCTCCATCAAGGACATGCACACCAAGGCGCTGGGCATTGATAAGCTGTCCCTGGGCACCCAGACCGGCGCACAGGCCGCTGTGTCCGCCATCAAGGACGCCATCAACTACGTCTCCGATGTCCGCGGCACGCTGGGCGCCACCCAGAACCGTCTGGAGCACACCAGCAACAACCTGTCCGTGATGAAGGAGAATATCCAGGACGCCGAGAGCTCCATCCGCGACACCGATATCGCCGAGGAGATGATGGCCTACACCAAGAACAACATCCTGGTGCAGTCCGCTCAGGCCATGCTGGCCCAGGCCAACCAGGTGCCTCAGGGCGTTCTCCAGCTCCTGGGCTAATCCGTCTCCGGATTGTAACGCAATATCGCATAATTCAACAAAAAAGGGGCTGGGCCTGTGCCCGGCCCCTTTTTTGAGAAAGGACGCTTACTATGGAAGCTCTCGACATCGCCCGCCGCATGGCGGAACTGAATCAACCCGAAGAGGCCTGCCGGGCCTATACCCTGGCCCTTCACAGCGGCTCTCTCACCCCGGAGGAGGAGATGGAGGGAGCAATCTATATTTTGCAGTCGGGCGGGGACTACAAGGTAGCCTACACCACTTTCCTCTCCCTGTATGGCCGGGGGCTGTTCCAGGAGGACTGCCTGTCCATTATGACCGGGGCCTTTTACGCCCCCAACGCAAAACTGTTGAAGCGCCGCTATGAGAAAAACTGTAAGGCGCTGAGCAAGTACCCCTATCTCTTTCGCAGGGATTTCCCCGCCTTCGAGGACCTGCCCGTCCTCTTTTACCCCTTCGACGACGACAGCTATCTCCCCTTCGGCCCGAAAACAGGCCGGTTCGGGGACTATTGGAAGCCCGGACATCAGGTCATCAGCCGGAACTTCTTCAAAGATCTGGAAAATCCCATCCTGGCCAAGGATGTTTACTCCCAGTATGAGCTGGAATATTTATACGACAACGTGCGCCCCAGCGAGTGGGTGGGGCGGGAAAACCATATCTATCTCCACTACGCCGACTGGGGGACCTTCTGCGCCTGCCTCCAGTGCCTGAATATTCATAAATTGCTGGAAGACAAAAAGTTTGTGTTTCTGTTCGGCGATGAAATTTCTCAGTACCCCATCGACTTCAAGGCCCGCTTTGGCGTGGACTACAGCAAGTTCCCTGTAAAGCCCATCAAAGTCCGTGAGGTGCAGAAGCTGATCTGGCATACCCAGTTAGCTACCCACAACGGCGGCGACTTCTTCAATGAGATTTTTGACGGCCACCCCAATCTGATAGCGAATCCTTCTATTATGATGGAAAATATTGAGGCAAAAATCAACGAATTAAAAGAAAATCTTGCCTTGGCAAAGTCTAGGTTGGAGGCGGACACCAGCGGTCTTCCGGAAAATGCGGAGCGGATTATCCTGGAACTGCTCTCTCTGAAAGATTGCACGGACAAGGATTTATTAGTTGCTGTATGTATGTACGATGACCAATATATGCAGACGGTAGATTCCGCCGCCCGAATTGCTCCCGCTCTGTTTTTGCAACCCCATTTTGGAAGTATCAGATACCATCTGTCAGTAGGAACGAGAGGACAGGTAGTTTTAAATTCACCGCAATATAAAGCGATCCAGTCCTCCTCCATCTTTCAGAGTTTCAAATATATCAAGACCTTTACCCCTATGCGGAGGATTACCAACAGCTACGGGGCCAGCGTCAAATTTATGCAGGACCGGGTGCTGAAGTATCAGCGGGGGGAGTCGGACGAAATAACCGCTATAGATGACGCCCTGACCAACCGCGTCCTCAACCGCAGCTACATGATCGACCCGGAGGACAGGCTGTATATGGACAGCCGGCTGGTGCGCTTTGAGGACGGCAAGTTGAACCCCCGGGCCACCTTCACCGCCCTGGCGGCCTTCCTGGACCTGCCCTACACCGAGAGCATGACCTACTGCTCTCTCTTCGGCGAGCGGGACCCGGAGTCGCTGGAGGGCAACGACCTGGGCTTCTCCCCCGCGGCCATCTACCGCACCTACGACGACTACGCCAACGACGACGAACGGGCATTTCTGGAGTACTTCATGCGGGACGCCTATGAGGCCTACGGCTACGACTTTATGTACTACGACGGCGGGCCTGTGGACCAGGCCCGGACTGACCGCTGGATTGAGGGCTTTACTACCATCGAGCACTACATCCGCACAGCCTGGAAGGCGAATGTGCTTCCCCTGGCCCGCGTCACCAAGGACGGGGAAGAGGTCACTGAGGAGGAAGCGGAGTGGGCCCGGAACGAGACCCTGAATCAGGACATGAAGGGCATCAAGGAAAACTGGCACTCCGTTGCCAAAACGCTGCTGGGCGGGCTGTATTTCGTCAACAAAAACGGCCAGCCTCTGCACATGATGCCCAAGCTGGAGCTGGACCCCGCGCTGCTGGAGCAGCCGCTGTACCACTGAGGAGGATAGTATGGAGAAGGGAACCGTATATTTTTTCACCGGGCTGTCCGGCGCGGGCAAGACCACCATCGGCGGGCTGTTTCACCAGCGGCTGAAAGCCACCAAGCCCAACGTGGTCCTGCTGGACGGAGACGATCTGCGGCCCGTCTTCTGTGAGGATACCGGCTACACCCACGAGGACCGGCTCAAGCGGGCCCGGCGCATCTTCCGGGTGTGTAAAATGCTTGCCGACCAGGGCATTGATGTGGTATGCTGCAGTATCGCCATGTACGCCGAGATCCGGGCCTGGAACCGGGAGCACATTCAGCGCTACAAGGAGATCTACATCAAGGTGAGCAAGGAGACCCTCCTGCGCCGCAATCAGAAGGGCCTGTACACCTCCGGCGAGAACGTGGTAGGTGTGGGCCTGCCCTTCGACGAACCGGAGCATCCCGATATCGTGGTCCAGAACGACGGCGGGGAGACTCCCCAGGTCATTGTAGAGCGGCTGGAGCGTGAACTGTACCCCAATATCGTTCAGGATATGGTGGACAACACCGCCTACTGGAACCAGTACTATAAAAATAAGGTCTGTTCGGAAGAGCCCTCCCCCTTCGCCCAGTATGTGGCCACCCTGGTGGACCCGGGCAGGGAGCTGGTGGAGCTGGGCTGCGGCAACGGCCGGGACGCGGTGTTTTTTGCCGGGGAGGGCCTGCGGGTCACCGCTCTGGACATGTCCCAGGAGGCCATTGCAGAACTTCAGCGCCGCAATATCCCCAATGCCCGCTTCCTCTGCGGCGACTTTGTCAACGCCGGGATTCATCAGCCCTGTGCCTACGACTACGCATACAGCCGCTTTACCCTCCATTCCATCAACGCCAACCAGGAGACCGTGCTGTTGAAAAACATCTTCCTGGGTCTTCGTCCTGGAGGCAAGCTGTTTATTGAGGTCCGGGGCGTCCATGACCCCCTCTACGGCCGGGGAAAGCTGGTAGAGCGCAACGCCTATTTCTACGACAACCACTACCGCCGCTTCCTGGTGCTGGAGGAGCTGACCGCCGCCCTGGAGCGGACAGGCTTCCGGGTGGAATACGCTCAGGAATCTACCGGCTTCGCCCCCTACGGGAACGACGACCCGCCGGTCATCCGGGTGGCGGCCTCGAAACCCTAAAAGGAGAGAACAACATGGCTCAACGTGCCGACCTGCACACCCACTCCACCGCCTCCGACGGGCAGTATACGCCATCGGAGCTGGTCCGTCTGGCCAGGGACCGGGGACTGGATCTGCTGGCCCTCACCGACCACGACACCGTGGACGGCCTGAAAGAGGCCGTTCAAGCGGGGGAGCAGGCGGGGATACAGGTCATCCGCGGGATCGAGCTCAGCGCCAGGGAGTACCCCACATTCCACATCCTGGGTTACGGCTTCGACCCTGAGTCCCCGGCCCTGTCCGATCTGTGCCGGGGCCTGAAGGAGGGCCGGGACCAGCGGGCCCCGCGAATTATCAAGTTTCTGGAGGAGCAGGGAGTGCGTATCTCCCTGTCCGAGGTGGAGGAGCTGGCAGGCGGCCGGATCGTGGGCCGCCCCCATTTCGCCCAGGTGCTGGTCCGGCACGGCTACGTGTCCAGCAACCGGGAGGCCTTCGACCGCTACCTGGACACCGAGGAGTTCCTCCGCCGGGTGGAGCGGCCCAAACCGCCCGCTCAGGTGTGCGTGGAGACCATCCGGGCCGCCGGAGGCAAAACCTCCCTGGCCCACCCCTATCAAATCGAGGTTGACAATGAGAAGCTGGAGCGTATCGTCCGGCAGCTGGCCGGCTGCGGCCTGGATGCCATTGAGTGCTTCTATCCCAAACACACCTCAGAACAGCAGGACTTTTACCTCAGCCTGGCACAGAAATACTGTCTCCATGTCACCGGAGGCAGCGATTTCCACGGAGAGCAGGTCAAGCCGGATGTCCGGCTGGCCGCCCTGGAGCTGGAAACAGACTGGTTGCCAAACTAAGTTTCCTTAGCCCGCGAAGCCTTCAGGGTAATTTATCGCTGAAAAAAGGGGGCCCCTCAACAGAGGGGGCCCCTTTACACTTGATAAATTGTGAAAATACCCGCACATTTCAGCGGCGGTCTAGCTTCCGAAGCTGTCTCCGGGAGGTTCCAGCCCATTCTCCTCTGCGTACAGGATCAGATCGGCCAGGATATACGTCATGGAACCCCGGGTCAGGGTGTTCTCAGGCACATCCGATCCCGCCGCCTCCTGTTCGGCCAGGGCCTCCCTGACGATACTCCCCGCCCAGGCGCGGGCGTCCGGCCGTCCCGCATACCCGGCTACCCCGGCCATAAATTCAGTCACCTCCTGGGGCGCGGCAGGTTCCGAGGGCCTGAATTCGCTCTCCCCTTCCGGGAGCAGCCCGGCCTCCCAGATCCCCGCCAGGGGCTCCAGGATCCATTCGGCCTTTACGTCGGTATAGGGCAGCCCGCCGGGGTCGCCGGTCAGGCGCAGCCAGCGGCTCACCATAACGGCCATCTGAGCCCGGGACAGGACGTCCTCCCCCGCCAGGCGGCCGCCCTGATTAGTCGCCACAACGATGCCATACCGGGCAATCACTTCCGCCGCGTCCTCGTAGTAGGTCCCGGCGGTATCGCTGTAGCTGGTGTAGGTGGGGCGCTCCTCCCGCCCCCCGGAGAGGTCCAGCTCGGAAAAGGCGAACTGATAGTAATCAAAATCCAGAACATCGGCGGCCACGGTGAACTGGTTCTCAATGGCCTCGATCACCGCCTGGGCCTGTTCCTCATCCTCTTCCTCCCCCTGCCAGGTGATCTCGCCGGAGGCGCCGTCATAGAGGAACTCTTTGGTCAGGATGCTGCCGTCCTTCAGCAGGGCGGCGTGGGTGCAGTCGGCCAGCACATCCCGTCCGGTGAGCATCCGGGAATCGTAAGAAAATCCAAACAGGTTGAGCAGGGTGGGCAGGATATCCTGGGTACAGCAGTAGTCGTCCACGATCACAGGCTCCTCCAGCCCGCCCGTCCAGCAGATGAAGGAGTTCCAGTAACGCCAGAAGGGGTCCTCCTCCACGGCCTCTCCCGCCAGTTCCTCATAGGCCTCATCGGACAGCCCATAGGGGTAGTGGTCGCCGGTGAGCACGATGACCGTCCGGTCGGCGATGCCGGCCTCCTCCAGCCGCTCCACCAGATAGGCGAGGGCCCGTTCCAGCTCCAGCTCGCCGCAGTAATAGGCCCGCACCATCTCGGAGGCGTCCATCCCCTCTGTGAGCGCCCGGTTCTGGATGCACATCTGGTTGGTGTCGAAGTTATAGGGGGCGTGGCCCGAGTAGGTCATGTAGTAGGCGTGGAACTGCTCCTCATTGATGTACTCGTCCACCGTCTTCTGGAACATCTCCAGGTCGGAGGCCGGATGCCCCTTCTCCATATCCAGGCCAAAATCAATGGCTTTAAACTCATAGCCCATATTGGTATGGGTATTGATCCGGTTATAGAAGGTGGCGTAGTTGTTGTGATAGGCCCTGGCCGGGACACCGATGGAGGCGAACATGTTGCCCAGGCAGTAGGGCTCATAGTTGTCCATGGAGGAGGCGAAGCTCACCCGTTTCAGGTTGATCATCATGCCC
The DNA here is from genome assembly GCA_947649625.1 of uncultured Bacillota bacterium. Lineage (GTDB taxonomy): Bacteria > Bacillota > Clostridia > Oscillospirales > Oscillospiraceae > Lawsonibacter. The sequence goes on from CANSSJ010000047.1 coordinate 7,098, forward strand.
ATGCACAGGCTGTACTCCCCGTCGCTGGTCACACTGGGGAAGCTGTTATAGAAATTCTCAAACACAATGCCCTCGTGGGACAGGCGGTAGAGGGTGGGGGTCAGCTCTGGATCAATCACGTAGGGCGAGTAGGATTCGGCGCAGATCTCGATCAGGTTATAGCCCTCAAACATCCCCGTATAGCTGTTGCGTCCGGTGCCGGAGAGGGCGGCAAAGTAGTCGTTCAGCGCCCGGAGCTCTTTCTTGTCGGTGAGGGTATTGAGGGTATCGAAATCCATACCGGGCAGCACGTTCCGGGCGCCGCCGGCGCCGGCGGTCAAATCCAGCCCGCCGGAGGAGAGCCCGCCCCGGCCCCCGGACACCATCCGTTCCAGGTCCAGCGCCTCGGCGGTCAGCAGCCCGAAGTGCTCCGCCCAGCGGTCCACCGTGGCGCTGCGGCTGTGAAAGGCGGTGTAGGAGGAACTCACCCCCGTGCCGCCCAGGGGCAGCGACAGCACAGCCAGGGCGGCCAGGGCGGCAAAGCAGGCCGTCAGGATCAGCGGCGCTTTGACGCCGGCCTCCCGCCTGGTCAGCCAGCCCAGATGGCGCAGAAGGTAAAAGACCAGCATGGGCGCCGCCATCACCAGCAGCCGGGGCATACAGCTGCGGATCGCCTCCAGGGCGATGTCCCAGAACTGGGTGATGGCGTCTCCCCCGGCGGACACATAGATCAGGGACACAAAAGCGTTGAAAATATTGTGGTACACCAGCTGTACCGCGTAAATCAGGTACAGCGCCGGGGGGATCAGCCAGGACAGGACCTTTCCCGCCAGGGTGGGAAAGGTGGTCAGGGCGGCGGCCAGAGCGGCGGCCGCCGCCGAAAAGAGGACTGCCACAGGGAAACGGTCCATGTTCTCAAAGGCGGCGGTATGAACCACCAGCTCACACACCAGGATGGCGGCCCACCAGAAGAGGAAGGGGGCCAGCAGCGCCTGAATCAGAGGGGGGACCGGGCGGCGGGCCGCCTGCGCTTCCTTTTCCGGCTCTTCTGCGCTCTCGGCCTCCCCAGCAGAAGCCTCCTCCGCGGGGATCTCCGCCTCCCCGGCCTCCTGCTCCTCCGTCATGGAGGGGCCGTTTTCCTCATTCTCTTCCAACGGTTCGGGCTCTTCGGTCCGCTTATCTTCCCCGGCTGCCTCCGGCTCCGGCTTTTGCTCCGGCACCTCACAGGCCTCATCCCCGGGGAGCTGAGTCTCCGGCTCCATCGTCCCATTTCCGCTCTCGTTCACGGAAGCCCGCCTCCTTTCCGTCTCAGGATGTCTTTTTTCAGTGTTTTTGTTATTATATCGCCGGAATATGACTTTGTAAAGTGGCGAAACACCCAATCTCGGGCAAAAGAAAAGACCGGATATCCAGCGGATATCCGGCCTTTGTACAGGCTCAACCTTCTTTTTCCGGCTTTTTCAGCACGCCCAGCAGCTCCAGGGGAGAGACCTCCTCGTCCGCCGCCTCCCGGTTGGTCTCGGCGGCTCCCTTCAGCTCGCTGCGCAGGATGGTGACGCTGCGGGGGGCCTGGATGGCCAGGCGGGCCCGGCCGGCCTCCACCGACAGGACGGTGATCTCCACCTCGTCCCCAATGAGCAGCGACTCCCCTTCTTTCCGTTGGAGGATCAGCATTTGTCCTCCTCCTTCCGTCCGAAGTCTGACAGAAGGTGATGCATATGGTAGCCGCCCTCTTCCAGGATGACCTGCATAGCCCGCCGGGTCTGATCGTTGATGGCCACCGGGCAGCGCAGGTTCACCGTGCTGTCTCCCGCCGGGCTGCGCACCACACACAGGGTATAGAAGCACAGATCCTCGCTGCGCTCCACTCCCATGGCCTTCAGCTCCCCCTCTGTCAGCACCGGCGCGTAGTCCGGCTTCAGGGTGAAAGGGTTCACCGCCACAAAGGCCAGCTGGGGGGTGGCCACGCTCTGGAAGCAGAGCAGGCTCCCCTCGCTGCCCTCAAAGGGCAGAAGGAAAAATTCCTTCTCCTCCTCAAACCCGAACAGTCCCTCCGGGAAAAAGAGCTTGTCCTCCTCCGGACAGTCGATCTGGCCGAAATACTTGGTATCGAAACGCATATTCCCTCCTGTTTGGCGCTCCCCCTCCCCTCATGGGGAGGGGGAGCTCATGCTTATGCTCTTACATCCACCGGCTCGTAGTTGGGGTCGGCGGAAGGCGGGACATAGAGGGGGCCCCCAACATATTTGATGACCACGTCGGGCCGCTGGGCAATGGTAAACTCAATGTCGCCGGGGGTGAACTCAAAGCTGCCCTCATTCAGTTTCCAGTCGATGGCCAGCTTATCCATCTCATAGCGAATATTCATCTCGCCGGGGTCCCAGGTGATCTCCGGACCCGGGTCGGGCAGGAAGTCCAGGCCCACATTGGTCTTGACGTCCTTCATCATGGCCTCTCCGGCAAACTTGGTGATCAGCTCTTCCCCCAGCTTGGTCTCCACCATAAGCTGCCCCTGGCGGGCATAGGTGGCGGTGGCCTCGTAGGCCGCCTGCTGGCCCTTCTGGGCGCCCTGCTCCAGGTAGCGGGCGATGGTGGGCGTCAGAGAGTTCCGGGCCTCATAGGTGTCGATATTCACCTTGATGGGCCGGCTCTTGATGCTCAGGCCGTTCTTCTCCCGGGAAATCTCCATCTCCGCGGTGCCCCGGGCGTACTCCAGCTTGGCGTTGGTGGTCTTCATCTCGATCTGAATGGGGACAGTGGTAATTTCAATCAGCGGCTTCATTGTGTGATACGCGCTCCCTTCTGCATCTTTTAGACGTCCTAAAGGCTTCCCTGCCTCACATTACACACAATTCAACAGTTTCAGCGCTCAGCGCATATAGTCGATCAGCGACTGGCTGAGCAGCTGGGTGCCGATCTTCAGCGCGGCGTTGTAGCTCATCTGGTCCCAGGAGAGCTGAGTGATGGCGTCGGCCAGGTTGATCTGCTCGATATCCAGCACCTGCTCGTTCAGGTTGGTGATCTCGGTGGACAGCCGGCTGCTGTTGGTCTTGAGGAAGGAGGACTTGGCGTCCAGCTCCACGTATTTCTCGGTGGTGTAGGCCTGGGCGGCGTTCAGCTTATCCAGCAGCCGGTTGGCCTTCTCCTCCAGCTCCGTCTTGCTCAGCCCCTGGGCCGTCGGTCCCGCCAGGTCCGGGTTATAGCCCTGGGGGTCCACGTCCTCGTCCCAGGCCTGGAACACGTCGGCCAGCTCCCGCATCACCAGGGGCAGGCTCTTGGGGTCGCCGTCCTTGTCCACGCCGCTGTTCAGGAAACTGACGCCCCGCAGGGCGCTGTCGAAAGCGGAGCCGTTGACCAGCTTGCCGTTGATCTCCTTCAGGCCCATACCCATGTCCAGGGGCAGCTCCTCCTTGCTCATGATCTCCAGCTTCTTCACGTCGGCCTGGTCCCGGTAGTAGTCGATCCAGGCCTGCTCGTCCGCATCGGCGGAGGAGGAGGGCATATTTTCGGGCAGGAAGGTGCCCTTTGTCTCGTCAATGGCGCCCCAGGCGGGTTCGGCGGTGGTGGGCTTCGCCACCCCGCCGGCGTTGACGTTGACTCCGCGGTAGTACAGCTTGGTATGGTCCTTGTTCCAGGTGAAGGGGACGTTCAGCCCGTCGTTTCCGGCAAAGATGAACTGCTCGCCCACCTTCTGGTTCATGGACTCCACCACCGAGTCGGCGGTCTCCCGCAAAACCAGGGCCAGGGCGGTGCGGCTCTCGCCGGCGGTGTCGCTGGTGCCCCGGATGGCGGACACCCGGCCGTTGGCGTCGCTCAGGTCCTTGATCACGCCGGCCAGATTGGTCCAGCCGGTGTGGAACTTGTTATAGGTGGCGTCTGTATTGTCCAGCTGACTGCTGGTCTGATACCACTGCCGGCGCAGGCGGAAAGCCTGGGAGGCGGCGGCGGGGTCCTCCGCGTAACTGTTGAAGTTGCGCTTGGTCTGCACCTTATTTACCGAATCCGAAAGTGTGTTGGTGGACTTCATCAGATTGTATCGGTAGGTGCTCATCATCATGTTGGTGGTAATACGAAAGCCCATCTCAAGTTACCTCCTTATCTGATGGTGCCGTTGATCAGCTTATCCAGCATGGAGTCCAGCGTGGTCATAAGCTGACAGGCGGCTGCGTAAGATTTCTGGAACACCATCATGCTGGTGGCCTCCTCGTTGAGGTCCACGCCGGACACGCTCTGGCGGTCGTTGTCCAGGGCCAGCGTTCCGGTGGTATAGTTGTTGTAAAGGGTGGTGGTGATTCTCTGATCGTCGGCCAGCGTGTGGTTGGTGTTGTTCAGCATCTCCTGGAAGGTGCCGTAGTAATATTTGGTCTGGCTGGCCGCGTCATCCACCACGTCTGTGGGCTTATACTCCAGCTTCTCGCCCATCAGGCTGATGATGTGGTTGATATTGCTGTTGTCGGTGGAGTGGTCCAAACCGTCGGTGTTCTCCAAAAAGCTCCGGATGCGGACCTCGCCGGTGGACCACTTTTGGGAGATGGAGATGTTGGCGGCGGTGATCTTCGAGCCTTTCGTCGGATCATTGGGATCAGTTCCATCGTCATCGCTGTCGCCGCTGATGCTGAACAGGTTGCCGCCCGCCGTCTTTTCGATGCCGTGGCCGTTCCCGGTGGGAGACAGGTGCTTTTCCTGTACGGTTTTGACCTCGGCCCGCAGATCCTCCGGCAGACCGGACAGGTCCTTGCGCAGCAGGTAGCTCTTATCGTAGCCCGCCGCAGTCAGTTTGGCCAGCACCGGCGCCGCGTCACCACTGCCGGTCACCAGGTCACAGCCCGTCGTATTCGTTTTATACAACTCAACGCCGTTGGCGTCGATCTCGGTCTCATAGCCGGCAAACTTCTCTTCGTTGGCCTTGTTCATAGTCTCGGCAAACTTCCGGGCCAGGGCGTCCAGGGCGTGCTGGTAGTAGGGGATGCCCCGCTTGATGCTGGCCTTGGGATCGAAGGCGATGTCCATCTCGCTGGAGAACTCGCCCTCCTCGGTAATCAGCTCCCGCAGAGACTGCAGGGAGCCGTACAGCACGGTGTCGCTCAGGTCCACCGGCAGGCTTTCGGTGTTGCCCTCCTCCTTCATGACCCGGCCGTTGCGGTCCACCAAGGCCTCCAGCCCCATCCACAGGCGGTTGTCGTCCGCCTCCTTTACCGCATTGTTGACCTGTGTCGCATCCTCCGCCTTGAAGGTGTAGGCTACGATATTCCCGTCGTTATCCAGCTTCACATACTGGGAGTATTTCTCTTCAAACTGCTGGGTAAGCTGCCCCGTATAGCCCATGCCCTGCAAAGTCGTCTGCCCGGCCGCGTTGTTCCACACCAGATTGCCGTTGACCCGCATCGCGTTTTTTTCCGCGTTGGTATATACGATCTTTCCGGCCGCCAAGTCACTCGCCTTGCTGATGTAGCGGTTGCAGCGGGGATCGTCAGCGCTGTAATCCGGGTTGCGCATGGGCGACATCTCGGGCATGGTGAGCTGGGTGCCGTAGATGCCCTGGATCAGCTTGATGGGTGGATTGCCGGTGCCGGCGATGGAGATATTCAGCCGCTCCACCGAGGAGAACTCGTCGATCTTCTCCATGTCGTACCGCACGTCGATCTTCATGTAGCCGGACAGCTCGTCGATGAGCAGGTTGCGCGCGTCCCGCAGCTCCAGGGCGTTGTCTCCAAAGATGCCCGCGTCCCTGATCTGCTCGTTCAGGTCCCGGATCTGGACCAGGATGTTGTTCACCGACTTCACTTCGTCCTTCAGCTTGTCGGTGATGGTGTCCTTGGCGGTGACCAGGGCGTTGGCGTAGTCGTTGAACAGCCGCACCAGACTCTTGGCGGAGGTGCGGACGTTGGTGTCCATGCTATCGTCGTTGGCGTTGCGGCTGAGAATCTCAAGCTGATAGAGCAGGTCGTTGAACTGGGCCTCGATGATGCCGAAATCTCCCTCGCCGTCGCCCACCTCGTCCAGGATGTTGGCCAGCTGTTTCAGGCCGTCCAGACGGGCTTCCTGGGCCTTCATGCTGGACTGCTCGTTGCGGTAGCGGATATCCATAAAGGGGTCCCGAAGCTGGGACGTGCTGTCGGCCAGTACGCCGTAGCCGATATCCAGATTGTAGCTGTTGGCGTACCGGGCGTTGCCCCCGGAGTGGAGGGACACCAGGTCCAGCCGCTGCCGGGTATAGCCCTTGGTGTTGATGTTGGCGATGTTGTTGCCCGTCACGTTGAGGGACGCCTGAGAGGCGTAAATCCCCAGCCGTGCGGCGGTAAAAGAGCCGAAGGTACCGATAACAGCCATGGTAGTTCTCCTTTATCTCATCGGGCGTCAGGCCCGGAAATCTGTCTGGTGGTTTTTGCGTTCCTCCGCCGCCTGGGCGGAGTCCCCGGCCTGGGCGGCCTGGATGCGCTCGATGGCCCGCAGATTGACCTCCAGCGTATCTCTGGCCACCTCGCTGGCGGCCTGGAACAGCTCGTACTGCCGGCGCAGCTCCTCCACCACCCCTTTGGTCTCCAGCTGGAGCTCTTCGGGGCAGCGGCTCTCCAGCTGGCTGAGGGTGATCCCTCTCAGGCCCAGGGCAGCCAGCATAGCGTCCCGCTTCTGGTCATAGCCCCGCAGGGTCAGGCTGAGCACCTGCTCCCGCTTGATGCAGGTCTCCACCCCGGCCAGGTCCCCCCGGGAGGCGGCGTCGTTCTTCTCCCGCTCCACCCTGGTGAGTTCCTCCAGGGTGTGGGTGAGGCTGACCATCAGCTTCAGGTAATCCTGCCAGGTCGCCATTTACTCGCCCTCCGTCAGCAGCAGCATCCGGGCCGCCGTCTCCCTGGCGTCGGGGCGGTACTCCCCGGCCATCACCTGCCGGTGCAGCTCCTGTACCTTCCCGGTGGTGTTGTAAGTACGCACCTGCTGGGACAGGGCGGCCGCCATCTCACGGAAGGCGGGGCTGGCCTCCTGGCCCGCCCTGGCGGACAGGGTAATCTGGTCAAAGCTGCTCTCCGCCGCCCGGGCGCGCTTCGCCCCGCGGCCGCGGGCGGTGCCGGCCGCAATGGGGGCGGAAGCAAAGCCTTCTCGTCTTGTAACTAACATATCCGTAACCTCCTGGACCCTCCCACAGGGGAGGACACATCGTGATCCTAAACTATTCTGTACCCAATTAAGGGTATTGTTTGCCTTGAACCATAACTGTGGGGGAAATAATTTTGCCGTTTTCCCCCCCCAAACCGTCACCCGGCCGGGCAGGTGGCGCTCCCCGGCCCGGGTCTGCCTGTTATCCTAAAATATCCAGCTGCTTGTATTCGGCGATCTTTTTCCCGATCTCCTCCAGTGGGAGCTGGTCCCGGACGGCGGCGAAGTCGCCGGGGATACGGGCGAGCTCCGCCTTGATCTGGGGGACCTCGTTCAGGTCCCTCGCCCCGGTGCGAACGTAGTAGTCGGGCAGCACGGCGCAGGCCACCGCGCCGCTTTCGGCATTGGGCAGCTCCTCGGCCCCCTGGCTCAGGGCGGCCAGCAGCCGCAGATGGCTGTCGATGTAACTGTTGAGCTCCTGCTCCACTCCAAACATGCCGTTCAGGTCGAACAGCTGGAAGGGAGCTTTGCCGGGGACCTCGATCTCCCCGGTATAGTAGATTTTCTTGCCGTTGAGCTCGTAGAGGGCGTTGCACACGTTCATCAGGCGCTGATACTCCTCCTGGGCAGGCGGGGCCTGGAGGGAGCGGAACATCATGTCCACCGCCCAGTCCAGCTCGCCCAGCACCTCGCAGCCAGGGAGCTTTGCCAGCCGCTGGCCCAGCTTTACCAGCCGCGCCATGGACAGCAGGCCCCACACCCGCACCTGGATGTCGTTCAATTCCCCGGCTTTCTCCTCGATCTCAGCGGGGAGGGCGTTATACAGCAGGTCCTCCTCGTCCTCCAGCGCGCCGATGCGGTCGGAGCAGTCGTCCATCAGCTTCTCGCCCACCTTGTCATAGATGTCGTCGTCGGCGCTGTAGATGGTGTCCGCCCGGTGGAGCCACAGCTGGGCCCGGTTCAGGTCGCCCGCCTCCATGGCGGCCACGCCCATCTCATAGTAGGCCTTGGCCAGGCCGGCCCAGTCCTTTTTCTTCTGGAGGTCGGCCAGTCGGCCCTCCGGGGACTTTTCCTCTTTCTTTCCAAACAGACCAAACATAACAGTCATCTCCTGTTTCATTTTAGGGGTGCTGTCCGCATTATAAGCCCGGAAGAAAGGAGTGTCAATAAAATATGGGGCGGCCTGTGGCCGCCCCTGCAGTTCTTGTCCTGCATGGTCTTATTTGAACCTCACTGCCGTGCCGTAGGCGATGACCTCGGCGGCCC
>CANSSJ010000048.1 GCA_947649625.1 uncultured Bacillota bacterium
GCCGTCGCTCCCCACTCCCATGGACAGCACGTCAAAGGCCATGGAGGTGGTAATCTCTCCCCTGGTCAGGGGGGCCCTCAGCACCCCGTCGGCGGTGACGGCAACGGTAAATACATCAGGGCTGTCCGCCTCCAGGTTCTCCACCGCCCACAGAAAGGAATCAGCCACCAGCTCCCCCAGGGCATTACCGCTCTGGACCCCTGACTCCGGGGTGGACAGGTCGAAGCCGGCCACGGTGAGCACCGTGTCATAGCTCAGGCCGTAGCGGCCCAGGTAGGTCCCCCCTACCAGCCCCTTCCACCGCTCGATCATAGCGGCAATCTCCCTGTCCTCGGGGAGGGTCTCATCAACGGGAGTCAGGTGGTAATCAGATAGAACCTTTTCTCCGCTCCCGGTCCACTCAATGGTAATAGAACCCAGATTTTGGCAGTATGGGCCGGCGGAAACAATATAGGTATCCCCAACCACAATGGGCTGGTCCAGGGTGGTGTGGGTGTGGCCGGAGACGATCAGGTCGATGCCCAGCACCCTTTCCGCCAGCCGCTCGTCCTCAGACAGCTTTTTCTTCTCGTTGGTCCCCGAGTGGGACAGGCAGATGATAAACTGGGCCCCCTGCTCCTTCAGCGCGTCCACGCACCGCTGGGCGCTGGCAACCATATCCTCCAGCACAAAGCCGGAGGAGGGTGCGCAGGAGTGGGAGTCCTCCCCCATCAGCCCGAAGATACCGTAGGTTACCCCGCCCCGCTCCAGGAGCATATACTCCTGCACGCCGTAGGCGGCCATGGCCCGCTGGATGTCCAGCCTGTCCGGGTTGTCGTTTGCCGGCTTGTAGTTGGTCATCAGAAGGGCGGGGGCTTCGTCGCCGCTCTCCACCACAGCGTTCAGCATACTGGCAAAACCGGCTCCCCTGTGGTCAAATTCATGGTTGCCCGCCGTGGCGGCATCGTAGCCCAGGGCGCCCATGGTGCGCAGCTCCGCCCCCTGGGTGGTGTACAGGGTCTGGATCAGGGAGCCGATGGAGAAATCCCCCCCGTCCAGGGTCAGGGCGTCCGGATGGACGGTTCGCTCCCGGTCCAGGGCGGTTTTCAGCCTGGCGTAGCCCCCCGACTCGCCCCCCACTCCGTCCGCCTGGGGCAGAAAGTGAGAGTGGAGGTCGTGGGTAAAGAGTACCGTTGTGGTGTAACTCTCCGGCCCGGACGCCAGGGCGGGCAGCAAGGAGCACAGCAGCAGAACTGCCAGCAAAAACGCGGAAACGCAGCGGAAACGCTTCACTGAGCACCCTCCATTATCTATCAATCATCGAATCACATCAAACTGGACCGGGCGGCAGAACAGCTCCCGGACCTGCTCCGGGTCTCTGGTCTGGCCCAGCACCCACATCAGCTTGGCGGTGGCGGCCTCCAGGGTCATGTTGTAGGCCTCGATCAGTGAAAATTTCTCCTTCACCTGCTGACCCACCTGATAGACCGACATGTCGCTGCCCTCATAGGGCACCTGGGTCATCATCACGATGGTCTTGCCCTCGGCCAGCCATTCGGCCACCGCCTGGGCCAGAGGGCCGCTCCCCCCGCCGGGCAGGCCGCCCACCCCGAAGGACTGGAGAATCACCGCCTGATAGCTGCCCTTCAAAAGCCGGAGGGCCTCCGCCCCCATGCCCGGGATCAGGGTCAGCAGCAGTACCCTGTCCTCCAGCCTGTCATAAAAGACAGGCTCCGCCCCGTAGGCGTAAGCCTGGGGGGCCAGATAGCGGATCAGCTTCCCGTCCCGGATGACCGCCCGCTCCGGGTAGTCCACGCAGGAGAACGCGTTGAAGCTCTTGCTGCGCTCCTTCCGGGCTCTGGTGCCCAGAATCACCCGGCCGTCAAAGACCAGACTGACGTCGTGGGACTGCTTGTCGGCGGCGTAGAGAAAGCTGTCGTACAGGTTGCGGCGGGCGTCTGTGTCGTTGAGGGCAATGGATTTCTGAGAGCCGGTGATGACGATGGGTTTGGGGGAGTCCTGAATCAGGTAGGACAGGGCGGCAGCGGTATAGGCCATGGTGTCGGTGCCGTGGGTGATGACGAAGCCGTCGTAGCCGTCATACCGCTCCCGGACGGCCCCGGCAATTTTCAGCCAGTGGTCCGGGCCGATATTGGTGCTGTCCAGATTCATCAGCTGGACGGCCTCCACCCGGCACAGGTCCCCGATCGCGGGGACACAGCTCAGGATTTCCTCGGAGGAGATAGCCGGGCTGAGCCCCTGGCCGCTCTCCTTGGAGGCAATCGTCCCTCCGGTGGCCAGCATCAGGATACGTCTCATATTCGCTCCTTTACAAACACTGGAGATACTTGCCGTACAGGGTCATGGACAGCTCGTCGCCGATGGCATGGACCTGCTCCTCGGTAATCCAGCCCTCGTAGAGGGCCAGCTCCTCCAGACAGCCCACATACCGGCCGGTAGTGTCCTGGATGCGCTTGATGGTCTCCCCCGCCGCCAGAAGGCTGTCGGCGGTGCCGGCGTCCAGCCAGGTGAAGCTCTTCTCCAGCGGCATCACCTGAAGCTGCCCCCGGCGCATATACTCCAGGTTCACGTCGGTGATCTCCAGCTCTCCCCGGGCGGAGGGCTTGAGGTGGTTGGCGATCTCCATCACCTGATGGTCGTAGAAATACAGGCCGGGGATAATATAGTTTGACTTGGGATACCGGGGCTTTTCTTCGATGGAGATGGCTCGGCCGTCCTTGTCAAACTCCACCACGCCGAAGGGGCGGGGGTCCTCCACCCAGTAGCCGAAGACGGTGGAGCCCCGGTCGTTGGCGGCAGCCCGTTTCAAGGTAGCGGCCAGGGTGGGGGCGTAAAAAATGTTGTCCCCCAGCACCAGACACACCCGGTCACCCCCCACAAACTCCTGCCCGATGAGCAGAGCGTCGGCGATACCCCGGGCCACCGGCTGCTCGGCGTACTCAACATGCAGGCCGTACTGTTCCCCATTCCCCAGCAGGGCCTGGAAGGTGGCGGTCTCCCCCGGCGGGACGATGATCAGGATCTCCGAAATGCCCGCCTGCATGAGAATGGCGATGGGGTAGTAGATCAGCGGCTTGTCATATACCGGAAGCAGGGGCTTGCACACCGGCTTGGTCATGGGATACAGGCGGGTCCCCTTCCCCGCCGCCAGAACGATACCTTTCATGGCGTCCTCCACACCGCCCGCGCACGCCTCCGGCGCGCCCGGCGGTACCTGTCTATCATAGTTGTTGTGCTATTTTATCATAAATTTTATTCTCTTTCAAGGAAAAACTGTTCCAAATTATGACAACCGGCGGGAGTAAAATCCCCCACCGGTTGTTTAAGTTCATCAAATTTCAATTCAGGCCGTTCCGTCACGCCGCAGCGCTCTTTTTCGCGCTCATCCGCTGGAGCACCACGACACCCACAACGACCACCACGCCGATCACGTCGGTGAGGTTGCCAGGAATCATCATGCACAGGCCGCCCGCCGCGATCAGAAGGCGGAACAGGGGGTTCATGGGCCGGTACAGATAGCCGTTCAGGGCGGCGGCGATGCCGTACAGGCCGGCCAGGGAGGTAATGACGATCAGGACGGACTGAACCACCTTCATCGCCATGCTGGTGCCCTCCGCAAACTGGAAGAGCATGGCGGGATTCAGGGCGAAGATGTAGGGCACCACAAAGGCGGCAATGGCCAGCTTGGTGGCATTGAAAGCCGTCTTCATGGGCGGGGACTTGGCGATGGCGGAGCCAGCGTAGGCGGCCAGAGCCACGGGGGGAGTGATATCGGCCACGATGCCGAAGTAGAACACGAAGAAGTGGGCGCAGACCATGGGGATACCGATCTGCTCGCTCATCAGGATAGGGGCGCAGGTGGCCGCCATGATGCAGTAGTTGGCGGTGGTGGGCACGCCCATGCCCAGCACGATACAGCACACCATGGTGAGGAGCAGGGCCACGATCTTCACGCCGCCGGAGACGGACAGGATGGCCCGCAGCAGATCGCTGGCCAGACCGGTGGAGGTGACGCAGCCAGCCACGATGCCGGCCATGGAGCAGGCGGCGGCCACAGAGATGGTCCCCTTGGCGCCCGCCTCCAGGGCGTCCAGCACCTTCATAAAGCTGATGTTGTCGGAGGTATCCTGGAAGCCGCAGGCCTTATTGACAAAGATGTTGATGACGCCCACAATGATGGAAATGATAATGGCAATGGCGGCGGAGTAGGCCATGGTGTTCTTGCCGGTGGATACCAGCCAGACCAGAATGATCAGGGGCAGCAGCAGATACAGCTTGGGGGCCAGTTCCTTGAACTTGGGCAGTTCACTCTTGGGGATGCCCTTCAGGCCCAGCTTCTTGGCCTCCAGATGGACGGCGATGAAGATGCCGGCGAAGTACAGGAAAGCGGGCAGGATGGCCAGCACCACGATCTTCTGGTAGGGGAGGCCGGTTGTCTCCGCCATGATGAAAGCGGCGGCACCCATGATGGGGGGCATGATCTGACCGCCGGTGGAGGCGGCGGCCTCCACGGCCCCGGCGAACTCGCCCTTATAGCCGGTCTTCTTCATCATGGGAATGGTGACCGAGCCGGTGGTCACGGTGTTGCCCACGGAGGAGCCGGACACCATACCGCACAGGGCAGAGGAGATGACGGCCACCTTGGCCGGGCCGCCGGAGGAGGAGCCGGCCGCGCAGTTGGCCAGGCTGATAAAGAAATTGGAAATCCCGGTGCGCTCCAGAAACGCGCCGAAAATAATAAACATGACAATAAACTTCTGACAGGCGGAGATGGGGGTCCCGATAACGCCGTTGGTGGTATAGAACAGATCAAAGAGGGCCTTTCCGGGACGGACATGGGCGCCAAAGGGGGCGAGGGTGTAAATGATCAGCGCGCCCGCCACACACAGAATGGGCAGGCCCACGCTGCGCCGGCACAACTCTACCATGGCCAGAATGCCGATGACGGCGAAGGTCAGCAGCATGGGGTCGTTGGAGACGACGGTGTAATCCGTCATCGCGATCTTTTCCACATTAAAGGCGAAGTAGAAGAAGGGGATGCAGCCCGCAATCATGATGATAATGTCGTACCAAGGCAGACTGTTCACCTTGACATTGCCCTTTTTGATGGGGAAGCTCAAATAGCCGATAATGACAATGCCGCCCAGGAAGGTACACAGACGGAACTCCGCCTGGCCTGTGTGGATCAGGGTCAGGTACATGCAGAACAGGGAGAAGGCGATCATAATGAATTTTATGATCCACTTCGGCGTCCCCTCCCAGATCCGGACGTTGGACTCCCGGTCAAACTTTTTCATAACCTCGTCCACGTCAGCTGCGGACCCGACCTCCTGCGCGTCTGCCGCGGCTTCACTGACGGGAGGAGGCGTTTCCTTCTCTTTTTTCCAAAAACTCACGTTCTGCGCTCCTTTCAACACTTTCTAGCTGTGCAGTTTAATAAGCAATGGACTGCGGTGGAGGGTCATCCACCGCAGTCCGATGGCTGCTAAACGATTTTATTTGGTGGGAACGGTGAAGCCCTTCTCGGAGAAGTACTTGGCGGCGCCGGCGTGATAGGGCACGGCGGTGATGCTGGCGGCAAACTCCAGGCTCAGCTCATTCTTCTTGTCGTGGCCCAGGGTGTCGATGCTGTCGAAGATGCCGGAGAGCACATTGTAGATGTCGTCGTCCTTGCAGTCGTCACGGGCGATGACAACAGCGCCCACGGCCACGGTGGTGGCGTCAGCGTCCAGCCCATAGGCGTCCTTGGAGATGACGTTCTTGCTGTAGTAGGGGGAGGCGGCGATGAGCTTCTCGATGTGGGCGTCGTCCAGGTTGACCAGATAGACGTTGCGGCTGGCGCCCAGAGAGGTGACGGCGGTGGTGGGGGCGCCGGCCACGATGAAGGCGGCGTCGATCTTGCCGTCCTGGAGGGCGTCGGCGCTGTCGCCGAAGCTCTGGTAGGTGGGCTTGATGTCCTTCTCAACGTCCAGGTCATAGGCGGTCAGCACGTCAACGGCGTTGAAGTAAGTACCGGAGCCGGACTCACCGACGGAGACGTTCTTGCCCTTCAGGTCGGCCACGGACTTGATGCTGGGGTCCAGGGTGACGATCTGGACCTGCTCCATGTACAGAGCGGCCACGGTGGAGAAGCTGCCGATCTTGTTCTCGAACAGACGCTCGCCGTTATAGGCATAGGCCATAACGTCGGACTGCACAAGGCCCAGCTGGGCGTCGCCCAGGTCCATCAGCTCAATGTTGGCCTTGGAGCCCTTGCCCACGATGGCGGTGACGGTGGTCTTGGTCTTGTCGCTGATCTGGCCGGCCAGGACGGTGCCGAAGCCGTAATAGGTGCCCGACTCGCTGCCGGTGGTGAAGGTCAGCTTGCCGCCCTTACCGCCGCAGCTGGTCAGCGCCAGTCCCATGATCATGACCAAGGAAAGCGCCAATGCGATTTTCTTCTTCATATTCTCTTCCTCCATTTTTCAGTTTGGCATGCTCTTCCATAAGCTGGAAGAGCGAAAGCCCGGCCGGGCTTTTGCCGTATAGTTGTACAAGCTGTTCAACGCCTGCGAGCCTATTATATTACATCTTCCACATAATTGCAAGTTATTTTTTCCCGGCTCTTCTTCCGGCCCGGCCAGACAGGGGCAGTCCCCTGTCCTGTTCCTCCCCGGCAGGCGCCCCAAAGCGGTCCGGCCTGCCCTCCGCGGCGGCCCCCAAGCCGCCTTTTGTTCAGTAAACGCGGCTCCTTCGCTCCTCGTACACCTGACAGGCCTTCCACGCAGCCCAGGCGCACACAACGCCGATGACCGCACCCGCCAGTACGTCGGTGGGGTAGTGGACCCCCACGTACAGCCGGGACAGGCCCATCAGCACCGCCAGTATCGGGGCGGCGATCCGGCCCCACTTCCAGGGCAGGGCCCGCAGCCAGATCATTCCGGCGGCGAAGGCGGCGCAGGTGTGCCCCGAGGGGAAGGAGTTGCGGTCCTTCTCCACAACCAGGGGGTCAATGGGCCAGACCAGCCAGGGCCGGGCCCGCTCCACCAGGGGCTTGATGGTGATATTGGTCACCAGCAGCCCCAGGACCATGGCGGCCAGCGCAAGCCCTCCCGCCTTTCGGGTGGGCTTATAGAACAGCATGGCCAGGGACAGGGCGATCCACAGCAGCCCCGCGTCCCCCAGCCTGGTGTAGAAGGACACAACGGGGTCCAGCCAGGCCGTGTGCAGGCTCTGGATGGCCACCAGCAGCTGTCCGTCCAATTGAAGTATTGTATTCAGCATTTCGCCCTCCTGTTTGTGTTATGTAAACTTTCCGCTTGACGGATCAGACCGTTACGCCTATAATAGAAAAAAAACTCCGCCAAGTCAACCTTGATTTCCAGTTTGGGAGGTCTCCCCCTTGAAGCAGATCCTCTGTCTGTCCAGCGAACCCTGGTCCAATACCCTGCCTGGCCGGACCCAGCAGCTGGTATCCCGGCTGCGGGACGCCCAGATCTTATATTTTTCTCCCGCCCGCTCCCGCCGGGACCGGACATTCCGGCAGAAGGGCCGTCAGGTACGTCCCAACGTAACGGTCTGCACCCTGCCCCCCGTCCTCTTCCCCATTCCGGAGCGGAACCGGCTCCTGTTCGGTCTGGCCTGGAACCGGGTCAGCCGTTTTATCCAGGAGACCGCCGCCCGAAAAGGCTTTGTTGAGCCGCTGCTGTGGGCTACCCACCCCCTCCACATCCACCTGCTGGACCGGCTGGAATACGGCGCGCTGGTCTACGACTGCGACAAGGCCTGGGACGGCCTGCCCCCCCACTGGGAGGGCAGCCTGGCCCAGGCGGCGGACGTGGTCTTCGCCGCGTCCCCCCAGCTGGCCGACCGGCTGTCCCCCTGCAGCGCCAATATCGCACTGCTGCCCAACGGCATCAACCTCCCTCTGTTTCAGCCCTCCAACCCCCGGCGCGACCCGCTCCCCGGGGTGACGGCCCCTCTCTTTGGCTGGTGCGGCGCCATCCGGGCCGGGCTGGACCTGTCCCCGGTGCTCCTGGCCGCCCAGGCCCGGCCCGACTGGGGCTTCCTGCTGCTGGGCCCCGTGGAGGGAGAAAACCCCTTTCTGCGCCGGCTGGACAGGCTGTCCAACGTCTTTCTTCCGGGCGCCCGGCCGGCCACGGAGGTGCCCGACTGGCTGTACCGCTGCGACGTGCTGCTGGACCTCCTCCGGAAGGACCGGCCCTATGACGACGTGATCTCCCCCCGGCTCTACGAGTACCTGGCCACCGGGAAGCCGGTGGTCACCATGCTGTGGCCCGGCCAGGTGGAGCAGTTTCCCGACGTGGTCTATAACGCCCACGACCCGGATGAGTTCGTCACCCTCTGCGCCCACGCCCTGGAGGAGGCCCCCGGCTTTTCCGCCCGGAGGATGGACCGGGCCGCCGGCGCCGCCTGGCCCCGGCGGGTGGAGGAGGTGGAGCGCATTCTCACCACCGCCGGGCTGCTGTAAGTCCGTACTTCTTGCGCCCGGCCGGGCCGGCCTGAACGGCGGCCCCTACATTTTTGTCAAATCCCGCCTGCTTCTTGTACAAACATACGAAAATTCTTCTCCCTCTTGCCAAATCTCCAATTTTCCTATAAAATGGGAACCAACCAGAACAGAGGGGGTCTTTGCTGTGTTTTCCTTCCCCGGCTTCCGTTCCCAGCGCTCTCATGGCCCCAATCTGCCCGGAATTGCCCGCTAATCACCTATCAGGCTGTCTGTACCCTCAGATGGCCTGAAACTTTTTTCAAAGGAGTGTTTTTATGAAAAAAGTGGCTGTCATCATGGGTTCCGACAGCGACTGGCCTGTAGTCCAGGGGGCCTGTAAACAGCTGGACGAGTTCGGCGTCCCCTACGAGGCGCACATACTCAGCGCCCACCGCACCCCCGCGGCCGCCGCGGAATTCGCCCAAAACGCCCGGGCCAACGGCTTCGGCGTTCTCATCTGCGCCGCCGGCATGGCCGCCCATCTGGCGGGGGCTTTCGCCGGGAACTCCACCCTGCCTGTCATCGGCATCCCCATGAAGGGGGGCGCCATGGACGGGCTGGACGCCCTGCTGGCCACCGTCCAGATGCCCAGCGGCATCCCGGTGGCCACGGTCGCCATCAACGGGGCCAAAAACGCCGCCGTGCTGGCCGCCCAGATCCTGGCCGTCTCCGACGAGGAGCTTGCCGTAAAATTGGACAAGGCCCGGGAAAAGATGGCCGCCCAGATCGCCGAGAAGGAGGCCAAGCTCCAGGCGGAGCTGGGCTGACATGAAACGGGCCGTCTGTACCGGCGCGGGGATGGGCGCGCTTACCGCCGCCTGGTTCTACTGTCTGGCCTATGTTTACCTGACCGTTGACAGCGACCTGTACGTCAATCTGGTCATCGCCGGTATCTTCGCTGCCGCCATCGCCCTGCTCTATATGTGGGCCGGGAGGGGGCATTACGGCAAGTCATTCCTGTTCTGGCTGCTGTTCGCCTTTCTCTTCGCACAGTTTCTCCCCTCGCCTAACGCTATGTACCGTGAGGTTAACCAGACCGAGGGCTCTCTGGGCGGCAATGGCTGGTTCGGCCTGACGGTGAACCTGATGTTTTCGTTCCCGGTTTTTGTTATGGCATTTGGTTCCTTTTGCCTTATGTTCTACGAGGTGTTCAACCGCAATCAATCGGCAAAAACGCTTGGAAACAAAGATGAACAAACTGGAACAGCTCTATGAGGGCAAGTTTCAGGCGGAACTGAAAATCTGATATCGCTGTTTTACTTTACAAACTAAATTTTAGGAGGAAAATTATCATGGAAAACAAACTGGTTTACACCGGCAAGACCAAGAACGTCTACGCCCTGGACAACGGCAACTACCTGCTCAAGTTCAAGGACGACTGCACCGGCAAGGACGGCGTGTTCGATCCCGGCGAGAACTCTGTGGGCCTCACCATCGAGGGGGTGGGCGACGTCAACCTGCGCATGTCCATCTACTTCTTCGAGAAAATTAACGCCGCCGGCATCCGCACCCACTACGTCTCCGCCGACCTGGCCAACACCACCATGGAAGTCCTGCCCGCCAAGGTCTTCGGCCACGGCCTGGAGGTCATCTGCCGCCACAAGGCGGTAGGCTCCTTCATCAAGCGCTACGGCGAGTATATCGAGGCCGGCGCCGACCTGCCCGCCTATGTGGAGACCACCTTCAAGAACGACGACAAGGGCGACCCCCTGGTGACCAAGGACGGCCTGGTGGCCCTGGGCGTGATGACCGAGAGACAGTACGATGACATCAAAGACATGACCCAGAAGATCACCCAGATCGTGGCCGACGACCTGAAGGAGAAGGGCCTGGTCCTCTACGACATCAAATTCGAGTACGGCTACGACGCCGACGGCAAGGTGATGCTCATCGACGAGATCGCCTCCGGCAACATGCGGGTCTACAAGGACGGGGAGTATATCGATCCCATGACCCTCTCCAAGCTCTTCTTCGCTTAAACTTTAAGGAGGACAAGGATACATGGGTGGCTTTTTCGGGGCCGTCTCCCAGCGGGACGTCTCCCTTGACATCTTTTTCGGGGTGGACTACCACTCCCACCTGGGCACCCGCCGGGGCGGTATGATCCTTCTTGACGCCAAGGACGGCTTTCAGCGCCAGATCCACTCCATCGAAAACACCCCCTTCCGCACCAAGTTCGAGAAGGACCTGGCCAAGTTCCACGGCTGCTCCGGCATCGGCTGCATCAGCGACACCGACCCCCAGCCCCTGCTGGTCCGCTCCCATCTGGGACTGTATGCCATCACCACCGTAGGCATCATCAACAACGCCGAGGAACTGGTAAACCAGTACTTCTCCGACCACGGCCACCAGTTCATGGCCATGAGTTCGGGCAAGGTCAACTCCACCGAGCTGGCCGCCGCCCTCATCAACCAGAAGGACAACCTGGTGGACGGCATCCTCCACGCCCAGGAGGCGGTGGCGGGCTCCCTTACCCTGCTCATTCTCACGGAAAACGGGGAGATCATCGCCGCCCGGGACCGGGTGGGCCGCCTGCCCGTCCTCATCGGCAAAAACGACCAGGGGTACTGCGTGTCCTTCGAGTCCTTCGCCTACCACAAGCTGGGCTACCAGGACGCCTACGAGCTGGGCCCCCGGGAGATTGTCCGTATCCGCGCCGACGGCTTCGACGTCCTCTCCCCCGCCGGGGAGGAGATGAAGATCTGCGCCTTCCTCTGGAGCTACTACGGCTACCCCAACTCCAACTACGAGAGGGTAAACGTGGAGGTCATGCGCTACCACAACGGCGCCATTATGGCCCGGGACGAAGAAAAGCGGGGCACTCTCCCAGAGGTGGACTACGTGGCCGGCGTCCCCGACTCGGGCATCCCCCACGCCATCGGCTACGCCAACGCCAGCGGCAGGCACTTCGCCCGGCCCTTTGTGAAATACACCCCCACCTGGCCCCGGTCCTTCATGCCCACCAATCAGGACGTGCGCAACCAGGTGGCCAAGATGAAGCAGATCCCCGTCCCCGAGCTGATCCAGGGCAAGAAGCTCCTCTTTGTAGACGACTCCATCGTCCGGGGCACCCAGCTGCGGGAGACAGTGGAATTTCTCTACGAGTCCGGAGCGAAAGAGGTCCACATGCGCTCCGCCTGTCCCCCCATCATGTACAGCTGCAAGTACCTGAACTTCTCCCGGGGCAACTCGGACATGGACCTGCTCGCCCGCCGCACCATCCAGGAACTGGAGGGGGACGAGGGCCAGAAGCACCTGGAGGAGTACGCCGACGCCTCCTCCACCCGGGGGCAGTGTATGCTGAAAACCATCTGCGAGCGGTTCGGCTTCGACTCCTTGGGCTACCAGTCCCTGGACGGCCTGCTGGAGGCCATCGGCATCGACCGGGACAAGGTTTGTACCTACTGCTGGAGCGGGAAGGAATAGCGCCTGCCCTGTAGGGCGCGACGACTCGGCGCGCCGCTTTTAAAAGGCCATAAGCATATGGCGGGCCGAGGTCGTCCCGCCCTACAATCTCATACAAAATCCAATCATATTCTTTGGAGGTTTTTCTATGGAAAACTCTCACTCCGCCTCCTACGCCGCCGCCGGCGTAGACATTGAGGCCGGCTACAAGGGCGTGCAGCTGATGAAAAAGCACGTGGCCCGCACCATGATCCCCGGAGTGGTCAGCGGCATCGGCGGCTTCGGCGGCCTGTTCGCCCCCGATCTGGCCGGGATGAAGGAGCCGGTGCTGGTCAGCGGCACCGACGGCGTGGGCACCAAGATCCGCATCGCCCAGCTGATGGACAAACACGACACCATCGGCATCGACTGCGTGGCCATGTGCGTCAACGACATTATCTGCTGCGGGGCCAAGCCCCTGTTTTTCCTGGACTACATCGCCATCGGCAAAAACGAGCCGGAAAAGGTGGCCTCCATCGTCTCCGGCGTGGCTGAGGGCTGCGTCCAGGCGGGCTGCGCCCTCATCGGCGGCGAGACCGCCGAGCACCCCGGCCTGATGAAGCCGGAAGACTACGACCTGGCCGGCTTTGCCGTTGGTATCGTGGACAAGGAAAAGATGCTGGACCCCAGCCAGGTAAAGGTGGGCGACGTGATCCTCTCCCTCCAGTCCAACGGCCTGCACTCCAACGGCTTCTCTCTGGTGCGCAAGGTGTTCAACATTGAGCACGCCAAGCTGGACGAGTGGAGCGAGGAGCTGGGCGCCACCCTTGGGGCCGAGCTCCTCTCCCCCACCGCCATCTACGTCAAACCGGTGCTGGACGTCCTCCAGACCGCCGACGTTCACGGCATCAGCCACATTACCGGCGGAGGCTTCTATGAAAACATCCCCCGCTGCCTGCCCAAGGGGATGACCGCCAAGATCGACAAGTCCTCTCTGTGGATCAACCCTATCTTCCGGATGCTCCAGCGGCTGGGCAACATCCCGGAGCACGACATGTTCAACACCTTCAAC
This sequence comes from uncultured Bacillota bacterium, assembly GCA_947649625.1. Taxonomy (GTDB): domain Bacteria; phylum Bacillota; class Clostridia; order Oscillospirales; family Oscillospiraceae; genus Lawsonibacter. The sequence continues at coordinate 12,948 of CANSSJ010000048.1, forward strand.
ATGGGCACCGGTATGGTGCTGGTGGTGGACAAGAACGACGCCGACAAGGCCAAAGACCTCCTCCTCAGTGCGGGCCAGGCTCCCCGGGTCATCGGCGAGGTAGTGGCCGGCGATGCCGGCGTGGAGCTGTTATAATGAAGAAAATCGCTGTTTTAGTCTCCGGCGGCGGGACCAATCTACAGGCCCTCATCGACGCCCAGGCCCGGGGGGAAATCAAAAACGGGGAGATTTCCATTGTAATCTCCTCCGCGCCAGAGGTTTACGCTTTGGAGCGGGCCAAAAACGCGGGCATCCCCAGCTGTGTGCTGGACCGGAGAAATTATCCTTCCAGCCAGGCCATGACGGTGGCTTTGGTGGGAAAATTGCGGGAATTTTCCATTGATTTGGTGGTTATGGCCGGGTTTATGACGATTGTAACCAAAGAATTGTTCGACGTTTACAACCATGCCGTCATCAACATTCACCCCGCCCTCATCCCCTCCTTCTGTGGCAAGGGGGCCTACGGCCTCCACGTCCATGAGCAGGCCCTGGCCTACGGCGTGAAGGTGTCCGGGGCCACCGTCCACTTCGTCACCGAGGAATGTGACAGCGGGCCCATCATCCTCCAAAAGGCGGTGGATGTCCTCCCCGACGATACCCCGGAGGTGCTCCAGCGCCGCATTATGGAGCAGTGTGAGTGGAAACTGCTGCCCCAGGCCGTCAGTCTGTTCTGTCAGAACAGATTGAAGGTGGAGGGACGCACCGTCCGAATTTTACCCTAGGAGGCAATGAACATGATTGACTTGATGAAATACCTCTCCGAAAACCCCTACCCCGGCCGGGGTATCATCCTGGGCCGCACGGCGGACAACAAAAAGGCGGCTGTCGCCTACTTCATCATGGGCCGCAGCGAGAACAGCCGCAACCGGGTCTTTGAGACGACGGAGGACGGCATCCGCACCCGGGCCTTTGACGAATCCAAGATGACTGACCCCTCCCTGATTATCTACCACCCCGTCCGGCTGCTGGACAACGGCCTGCTGGTGGTGACCAACGGGGACCAGACCGACACCATCCGGGACCACATCGCCCAGGGCCACTGCTACCGCCACGCCCTGAACACCCGCACCTTCGAGCCCGACGGCCCCAACTGGACCCCCCGCATCTCCGGGGTGGTCAAGCCTGACGGGAGCTACAACCTGTCCATCCTCAAAAGCATGGACGGCGACTCCGCCTGCTGCTGCCGGTACTTCTTCGAGTACGACAACCCCGTCCCCGGAACGGGCCACTTCATTCACACCTATCAGGAGAACCTGGACCCCCTGCCCTCCTTTGAGGGCGAGCCCCGGCGGGTGTCCATCGACGCCAAAGATGCCCAGAGCTGGGCGGAGGCGCTGTGGGCCGCGCTGAATGAGGGCAACAAGGTATCCCTCTATGTTCAGTTCTTTGATCTGGAGAGCGGAGCGCGGGATATCGCCATTATCAACAAGCACAGCTGAAAGAGGGGAATCACAATGGGCCTTTTTGACCGCTTTAAAAAACAGGAAAAGCCTCCCGGACCGGAACCCCAGCCCGCCCCCGCCCCGGAGGCGGGCCTCATCGACTTCCACCCCTACGACACCGGGCTGGCTGAATCCGTCCGGACGTTGGAAGCAGACCTCCGGAAGCTGAACACAAATGGACGGCGGCCCTGTGACCGGGACGCGTTTACCGCCCTGCTGGCTGGCGTCGCCGCCCTGCGCAAGACCCCCGGCATCCCCGGCCCCAACGAGTCCGGCCCCAACTACTTCATCACCCTGCCCAAATGCCCCGACCGCCCGTCAGAACTGGCGTGTCAGGCCCACTTGAAGGAGATCTTCGGCATCACGGATAAGGCGTCCATGCTGGACTTCTGCAACCGGGAACTGCGCTGCCACAACAACTACCTGGACTTTGAGGGCTCCTGGGAGGGCCGGCCGCCATTCTCTCTGGAGGAGCTGGGCCGGCAAAATCCCGATGCACTGGAATTTTTCAAGGTGGCCCGGGATTTCTCCGCTCAGTTCTACCCCATCGTGGGCCACAAGGGCTATCTGGCCTGGGACATCAGCGAGTGCGTGGGCCATCTCCGGGCGGGCTACGCCTGTGGCCTGCTCACCCGGGAGGAGCTGGACGAGATGGCGGAGCACTGGATTGTCCAGGCCCAGATTTTCCAGGACTGGACCGACTTCGCCGTCAGCCTGGTGTGCGGCCAGCTGTACTGGAACTTCCGGGGCGGCTCCAAGCTCCCCGATCTGAACCAGGGGCTGGACCTGTGGTCCAAGCTGGTACGGCGCCTTCTGGACGACGGCGCCGCCTGGGCCAGCGGCCTGTGGTACACTCCGCCCCGGAAAAAGGAGTACAAGCTGTGGGCCCCGGAGTTCAAGCTGTACCTCACCGACTGGGAGGGCCCCAGCGGCTGCTTCGCCACCGACCACATCACCGTCCTGGGCAAGAAGGTGGGCT